>CAZIBD010000001.1:0-108924 GCA_964536935.1 uncultured bacterium
CCGCTGTCGTTGGCTGTCTTCCGGCTTCTGGGGCTCATGCCATCTCCGTTCCGTGCGCTCGCCCTCGTGGGGAAACGAGGAATGCATGCGGATCTCGAGCTTTGGTGCAGATACGTACGTGGATCACGGAAACACTCACTGTCCGCCGGTCGGCGGGTCGCACGCCGTGCATCCGTGGAACATGCGCGTACCTCGAGGACGCACGGGCAGGTTGTGCGAGGAGTCACAGCGGCGTATTGACGTTACTTTAGCCTGCTGCTAGGTTTAGTATATGCGGGGCCGCCGAAGGTTGTAAAGCGGCTCCGAACCGCCGGCATCGGTCACGGTGCGCTCCGGCCGGCGGACGGCGACGACGGGAACGAGTACACCGAGAAGGGCCCTCGAGCGAGCCGGGGATGGTGTGAGCCCGGCAGCGACCCTTCGGTGGAAGATCCTCCCCGAGCCGCTCCCCGAACCCGCCTCCCCGGCGGCAGTAGACGGAGCCGGTTGGCGCCCGTCATAGCGCCAGGCTCTCCCCCGTCCCGTGCGTGGGGTAGCCGCCGAGTCCGGGCCCGTGAGGGACCGGAGAAGTTGGGTGGTACCGCGCGGCACGTCACGCGCCCCAACGCCGCAAGCGTTCGGGGCGTGTTCTCGTGGCCGCCCCCCGGAGAGCGAGGTCACACCGTGTTCCGAGAGGTGCCGTCCGGCGTCCACTTCCCCGAGCTCGAACTGCGCGTCATCGACTTCTGGCGCGAGCGCGACATCTTCCGCAAGACCCTCGACAAGCCCAGCCCGCAGGGACGCTACGTGTTCTACGAGGGCCCGCCGACGGCCAACGGCAAGCCCGGGGTGCACCACGTCATCAGTCGTGCCTTCAAGGATCTCTTCCCGCGCTTCAAGACCATGCAGGGCTTCCGCGTGGGGCGCAAGGGCGGCTGGGACACGCACGGCCTGCCGGTGGAGATCGCCATCGAGAAGCGACTGGGCTTCACCAACAAGCAGCAGATCGAGGAGTACGGCATCGAGCGCTTCAACCGGCTGTGCAGGGAGGACGTGTTCAGCAACATCCAGGACTGGAACGCCATGACCGAGCGGATCGGCTTCTGGCTCGACCTGGACGACCCCTACATCACCTACACCAACGACTACATCGAGTCGTGCTGGTGGGTGCTCAAGCAGCTCTGGGACCGCGGCCTCCTGGAGGAGGACTACAAGACGACCTGGCACAGCCCCAGCAGCAACACCACGCTCGCCTCGCACGAGGTGGCGCTCGGCTACCAGGAGGACGTCGAGGACCCCAGCGTCTTCCCGAAGTTTCCTGCGGTGCCGGAGGAGCTCGCGGCACGCGGCCTGTCGGCGCCTGAGATAGACCACTCCATCTACTTCCTGGCCTGGACCACGACGCCCTGGACCCTGGCTGCCAACACGGGTCTCGCGGTGGCCGCCGACGCCGAGTACGCGCTGGTCGAGGGGCCCGCCAGCAAGGCCGCGAGCGAAGGCGAGCAGGCGCTGTTCTGGCTGGCCGCCGAGCTGGTCCCGACCGTGTTCGAGGGCGTGGCCCACCGCGAGCTGCGGCGCGTGCGCGGTCGAGAGCTGGAAGGGCTGCACTACCGGCCCATCCTGCAGGGACGCGTCGAGGCCGGCGAGGACCTGACGACCGGCTTCCGCGTGGTCAGCGACGCGCTCGTGAGCCTGGAGGACGGCACCGGAATCGTCCACCTCGCCCCCGCCTACGGCGATCTCGAACAAGGCCGCCGGCACGGCCTTCCCACGCTCTTCTCCGTCGATCTCACGGGGCGCGTCCTGCCCGAGGTGCGTCCCCTCGACGCCACGGCGGAGGTCGGCCCCTATGCCGGCCGGTGGTTCAAGGACGCCGACGCCGCCATCGCCGACGACCTGCTGGCACGCGGCCTCATGTGGCACCGCGGCGTGATCCGGCACGCCTACCCGTTCAACTGGCGCGACGGCACGCCCCTCATGAACGTCGCCAAGCGGAGCTGGTACATCCGCACCAGCCTTCTGAAGGACAAGCTGCTGTCGAACAACGACAAGGTGCACTGGCATCCCGACCACATCCGCACCGGCCGCTTCGGCAAATGGCTCGAGAACAACGTCGACTGGGCGCTCAGTCGCGAGCGCTTCTGGGGAGCGCCGTTGCCGATCTGGGTGAGCGACGACGGCAGCGAGCAGGTGTGCGTGGGCAGCGTGCGAGAGCTCGCCGAGCTCGCCGGTCGCGATCTCGAAGGGCTCGAGCTTCACCGCCCCTACGTCGACGACGTCACCTTCGAGCGCGGAGGGAAGACCTTCCGGCGTGTCCCGTACACGGTGGACGTCTGGTTCGAGTCGGGCGCGATGCCCTACGCACAGTGGCACTACCAGGGAGACGCCTCCTCGCCCGCTGCGGCGCGGGCGCTGGCCGAGAACTTCCCGGCCGACTACATCTGCGAGGCGGTCGATCAGACGCGCGGCTGGTTCTACAGCCTGCACACCCTCGCCACGCTGCTCACCGACAGCGGCGACCCGGCCGCCTCCCGCGCCCCCGGACCGCTCGCGGGCCTGGAGCCCGACACCTCGGCGTTCCGCAACGTCATCGTGCTCGGGCACATCGTCGACGAGCGCGGCGAGAAGATGTCGAAGTCGAAGGGCAACGTCGTCGACCCGTGGAGCGTGCTGGACGAGCAGGGGGCCGACGCGCTGCGCTGGACCATGTACAGCGTGTCGCCGCCCGAGGCGACCAAGCGCTTCAGCGCCGCGCTGGTCGAGGAGACGCTGCGCGATTTCTTCATGACGCTGTGGAACACCTACAGCTTCTTCGTCCTCTACGCCAACCTCGACCGGCCCGAGCTGTCGGCCGCGCCCGGCGTCGCCGACCGCCCGCTCATCGACCGCTGGCTGCTGTCCCGGCTCGATGAGCTGACCACAGCCGTCACCGCCCACCTCGAGGGTTACGACCCCACCGCCGCCAGCCGCGCGCTGCGCGACTTCGTCGTGGATGAGCTCTCCAACTGGTACGTGCGGCGCAACCGGCGGCGCTTCTGGAAGTCGGCGTCCGATGCCGACAAGGCAGCCGCCTATGCCACCCTCCACGAGGCCATCGTCACCGTCGCGACGCTGATGGCCCCGATGGCGCCCTTCACGTCCGAGGAGCTCTACCAGAACCTGGTGCGCTCGCTGGACGAGGGGGCGCCCGAGTCGGTCCACCTGGCGGCCTGGCCGCGGACCGACGAGACCCGGATCGATGCCGGGCTGACGCGAGACATGGCCGCGCTCATGCGGGTGGTCGAGCTGGGGCGCGCGGCCCGCGCCGCATCGGGGATCAAGGTTCGACAGCCGCTGCCCGAGGTGCTGGTCAGGGTACGAACCGAGGAGGAGCTGTCCGGCGTCCGCCGCCTCGAGGATCAGCTCCTGGACGAGCTCAACGTCAAGCGCGTGCGCTACCTCGATGTCCACGACGACTTCGTCGATTATCACGTGAAGCCCAACCTGCCGCGCGTCGGCCCCCGGCTCGGGCGCCTGGTGCCGGAGCTGCGACGCGCGTTGGAAGAGCTCGACGGGCGCGCCGTCGCCGCCGCCGTGCGCGACGGCGAGGACACCGTGGTGGAGCTGGGAGGCACCGAGGTGCGGCTCGCGCCGGACGACCTTCTGCTCGACGCCCGCAGCCCGGCGGGGTTCGCAGCGGTCGAAGAGCGCGGCTACCTGGCCGCCCTCAACACCACCCTCACCCCCGAGCTCGAGCGCGAGGGCCTGGCGCGCGACGCCATCCGGCTCGTGCAGAACGCGCGCAAGAACGCGGGGCTGGAGGTGTCGGACACCATCGTCCTCGGTCTCGAGGCCCGCGGCAACCTGGTGCTGGCGCTCGCGGAGCACCAGGCCGCCATCGCGGCCGAGGTGCTGGCGAGCGAGGTCCATCTGGAGCCCCTCCCGGGCGACGCCCATCGGGAAGAGCACGAGGTGGAAGCGGAGGCGCTCGCCATCAGCCTGCGCCGCGACTGAGCCGTCCCGCGCCCGCCCTCCGGGGCGTTTGCCCAATTGCAGAGCCCCCGGAGGGCGGGAGTATCATGAGAGCGTTGTCGTCGACTTACGTGAGTACACAACCCGCGAAACACCCCATCGGAGGAACACCATGAACATCGGCATCAACGGCTTCGGACGCATCGGGCGCCAGATCTTCAGGATCGCCCATCAAAGAGGCCTGAACATCGTCCTGGTCAACGATCTCACCGACAACGAAACGCTGGCGAACCTCCTCAAGTACGACTCCAACTACGGCCCGTTTGCGGGCGAGGTCGGCTACGACGACGACAACCTGATCGTCGACGGCAAGAAGGTTCGGGCCACCGAGGTCCGCAACCCGGCCGAGCTGCCGTGGAAGGAGCTCGGCGTCGACATCGTGGTCGAGTCGACCGGGATCTTCCGCAAGCGGGCGCAGGCCGCCGCCCATCTCGAGGCCGGCGCACGAAAGGTGTTGATCAGCGCGCCGTCTCCCGACAGCGACTTCGACATCATGGTCGGCGTCAACGAGGACGGCTACGACCCCGCCAAGCACGACGTCGTCTCGAACGCTTCCTGCACGACCAACTCGCTCGCCGCGGTGATGAAGGTGGTCGACGAGACGTTCGGTGTGGAGCAGGCGATGATGACGACGGTCCACAGCTACACCAACGACCAGATGCTGCTCGACGGTCCGCACAAGGACCTGCGTCGCGCCCGCAACGCGGCCACCAACATCGTGCCCACCAGCACCGGCGCGGCCAAGGCGGTGGCCAAGGTGCTGCCTCAGTTCCAGGGCATCTTCGACGGCATGGCGCTGCGGGTACCCACGCCCACCGGCTCCATCTCCGACGTGACCGCGCTGCTCAAGCGCGAGGTCAGCGCCGCAGACGTGAACGCCGCCCTGCGGAAGGCGGCCCAGGGCCCGCTCGACCACGTCATCCGCTACACGGAGGACCCCCTCGTGTCGCGCGACATCGTCGGCGATCCCCACTCCGCCATCGTCGACGGGCTGCTCACCAAGACGATGGGCCGCATGGCGAAGATCATGGTCTGGTACGACAACGAGTGGGGCTACTCCAACCGCATGGTGGACGTGCTCGAGCTCATGGGCAGCAAGCTCTGACGGGGTCGTCGATACCATTCCAGCCACGACCGATGGTCGGATAGGAGCCGCCATGTTCAGGACCCTCGAGGACCTCGACGTCAAGGACAAACGTGTCCTGGTCCGGGTGGACTTCAACGTACCCGTGAAGGACGGCCGTGTGGGCGACGACACCCGCATCCGGGCCGCCCTCCCGACCCTGGAGACGCTGGCGTCGCGAGGCGCCACCCTCGTCCTCATGAGCCACCTTGGCAGACCCAAGGGTGTCGACGAGTCGGCGCGTATGCGACCGGTTGCCGCCCGCCTCGAGGAGTTGCTCGGTCGCGACGTGCGCTATCTGGCGTGCGACGGGCCCGGCTCACCGGAGGAGGAGGCCTTCGTCCGGGATGCCCCCCACGGCAGCGTGACGATGCTGGAGAACACCCGTTTCGATGCCCGCGAAACAAAGAACGATCCCGCCCTGGCCCGCATCCTGGCAGGATACGCCGACGTCTTCGTCAACGACGCCTTCGGTTCGGCCCACCGCGCGCACGCCAGCACCGAGGGCGTGGCGAGGTTGCTGCCGTCGGCGGCCGGGCATCTCCTCGAGCAGGAGCTGCGGGCACTGGGCAAGCTGCTGGAGCGGCCGGAGCACCCCTTCGCCGTGATCCTCGGCGGCGCCAAGGTATCGGACAAGATCGGCGTCATCAGCAACCTGCTGGAGGTCGCCGACCGCATCCTCATCGGTGGCGCCATGGCGTTCACCTTCGTGGCCGCCCAGGGCGGCAACGTGGGGGCCTCGCGGGTCGAGCGCGACCAGTTCGACACGGCCCGCGATCTGCTCGCTCAGGCGGAGGAGAAGGGCGTGAGCGTGGTGCTCCCGGAGGATTCCGTGTGCGCCCGGGAGCTCGCGGAGGGGGTCGAGACGGCGGTCTACCCCACCCATGCGATCCCGGAAGGCATGCTCGGCCTCGACGTGGGACCCCGCGCGATCGACGCCTACCGCAAGGCACTCGAGGGAACCCATACCGTGTTCTGGAACGGCCCGCTAGGGGTCTTCGAGACGCCCCCGTTCGACGCCGGCACCGTTGCCATCGCGCAGACGGTGGCCGAGCTGCCCGCCTTCACGGTGGTGGGCGGCGGAGACTCGGTGGCGGCCGTGAACGGCACCGGACTGGCCGATCGGATCGGCCATATCTCCACTGGAGGCGGCGCCGCCCTGGAGTTCCTCGAGGGCAAGACCCTGCCGGGCGTCGCGGCGCTCGAGTCCTGAGCGTACGGATCGGCCCTTGACTCCGGCGCCCCTCCTGCAACTCGATCCAGCCAGCTTCGCAGCCGACGCCTCCAATGGAGGCGTCGCTGCGGATCTCGCCAACATGGCCGGTGACTACGGCTACCTCGCGAACGGCTACTACCGCTCGCTCGACGGCGAGCTCGAGGGGCTCAGGATCATCCCCACGACGGCCGAAGCGCTCGACGCGAGCGTCGTCCCGATCGCCATGGAGAAGGCGCGCCTCGCCGGCCTGCCGGTCCCCGCGTTCCACATCGTCACCACCCGCTTCCCGCCGCCGCCCGTGATGGCCTACCCCGTGAACCCGTTCTCCGAGAAGGGCGAGCTGCTGATCGACGCGGCGGCCATCGAAGCGCGCCGCAAGGGGCTCACCTACACCGGCAAGTACGCGGTGCTGGTGCAGGAGCTCCCGCCGGACTACCGCATCGACGTGGTGCGCTGCGTGCTCGGACGAACCCTGGTCCCCGAGTACGACGCGTTCGCACGCGCGGTGTTCGAGACGTTCCACCTGCCGCTCGCCAGGGTTCGGGTGATCGTCACCTCCAGGGCGTACCTGCTGTCGGCCCTCATGCCGCTCCCGCTGAAGCAGTTGACCGCCGAGGAGCGCGCCCTGGTCGAGGAGCGAGGAACGTGGCGCGCCTAGCCATCTTCGCCGAGCGCTACACCATCCGCTCGTCGGTCGAGCTCACCGCGCTGACCAACTTCCGCCTCGCGGCGTTCGAGCTCGGCCACGAGCTCGACTTCCTGTTCAAGGACGAGCTGGCGTACCTGCGCAACTACGACGGGGTGCTGATCCGGGCGCTCACCGACCCGCTCAACACCAGCTACGTGGTGGCGCGCACCGCCGAGCTGCTCGGCATCCGGGTCCTCGACCAGGCCGACTCGATCCGCATCTGCTGCGACAAGGTGAACATGTACGCGCGTCTCGAACGGCACGGCGTGCCCATCCCCGTGACGCGCTTCCTCGCGGAGAACGAGGTCACCGAGACCACGGCGGAGCATCTGTTCGAAGCGCTCGGCACCCCGCTGGTGCTCAAGGCGCCGAACTCCAGCTTCAGCCTCTACGTCGACAAGGTGGCGACCCCGGACACCTTCGTCAAGGTGGGGAAGCGCTTCCTGAGGCGGGCGGATAGGCTGGTCGTGCAGCAGTACATGCCCAGCGACTTCGACTGGCGCGTGATCACGCTGGCGGGGAAGGTCCTAGCGGTGGTCCGCTACCGCTTCGCGCCGCAAGGGTGGCGAACCATGGACCGCAGCGCCGAAGGCGAATGGGCCAGCGTCGAAGCCGTCCCACGCGACCAGGGTGAGCCGCGCCTGCTCGAGGTGGCCCTCGCGGCGGCGAACGCCATCGGGAGCAGCCTCTACGGCATCGATGTAAAGGAGATCGACGGCGACTACTACGTCATCGAGGTCAACGACAACCCCACCATCGCCGCCGGCGAAGAGGACCAGGCCAACCCCGAGATCTACGGCGAGATCATCCGCTACCTGGCGGGAGAGGACGAGCCGGCGAGCCCCTGGACGGGCGACGAGATCATCCGCTGCCGGCACGGCGACGGCTGACCCAGCCCCACCGTTCCACCAGCACCATGGCGCGGTGCCGACGCTTCCCGAAGCGGCTCACGCCCTCGAAGGCGTCGCGCCGGAGCGGCAGGTGGACGCTGTCGGCCCGACCCGCCCCGTCTGGAATGAAGGGGTCGTGCACGTAGAGGTGGTCGGCGTCGAAGCCAGTCACGACGACCCAGTGGGGGACCTTCTCCGCATACAGGCGGTAGCCCGACAGCATCACGAGCGGCAAGGCTCCGTGCTTCACCGCATCGGCCACGTCGACGTCGTTGAAGTCGCGCAGCTCCACCCTGCCGCCCAGGTCGCGGAGGTCGCGCTCGAAGGTGTGGTGCGCGATGCGGATGACGTCCTTCTTGTCATCGTTGCGCACCGAGTCGAGGAAGGGCACCTCGGCATGGCGCGTCACGACCGTGGCGCGGAAGCCCCGCCGGAGCGCCGCCACGGCCAGGCCGTGCGCGCTGCAGCCGCCGTGGCCGGAGAGCATGAAGATGGTGGTGGCTTCGCGCCACAGCGCGAGCTCCAGCCAGCGCTCGAGCGGCACCGGATACCCGTGGTAGCGCATCGCCATCATCAACGCGGCCGGCCCGCAGGTGAACTCCAGCGACTGCGGGTAGTACGGCACGCCCAGCACCGTCGCGCCACCCGCCGCGAAGCTCTTCTGCATCCGCAGCGCATCCGAGTGATCCTGGTAGTAGTCGGAGGTCCTCCCCACGACCTCGTACCCTGCCTTGCGGTAGAGCGCGATGGCGGGCTGATTGTCCTCCCGCACCTCCAGACGCATGGCGACGGCGCCGCGCTCGCGCGCCCCATCCTCGGCCTGCGTCAGCAACGCCCGGGCCACTCCCCGCCCGCGGCTCTCGGGGCGCACCACCAGCGAGTACAGGCGCGCCGAGACGAAGCCCTTGCGAAACAGCACCACCGCATCGCCGACCACGTGCCCCGATGCTTCGGCCACCCAGAGCTGGGCACTCTCCCGCCCGAGCAGACGAGAGAGCGAGCTCCGCCTGAGGCGGTCACCGGGGAAGCTTCGCTCCAGCGCCGCGAGGGCCTCGAGGTCGCCCTTGCTGGCGCGCCGTACCCGCACCGGCACGCCCTCTCCCCCGCCGGAGAGGCCCGCCGGCCCGGCGGGCCCGTCGATGCGACCGCCCCTCACGCTAGCCCTGGCGCTCCGCCAGCGCCTCCTTGAGCGGGGGCACGACCTCGTTCACATCGCCAACGACGCCGTAGTCGCAAACCTTGAAGATCGGCGCGTCCGGGTCCTTGTTGATCGCCACGATGACCTTGGAGCGGTTCATGCCCGAGAGGTGCTGAACGGCACCGGAGACACCCAGGGCCAGGTAGAGGTCGGGGGTCACGGTCTTGCCCGTCTGCCCGACCTGCTCTGCGTACGGTCGCCAACCGGCGTCCACCACTGCCCGCGTCGACCCGATGCCCGCGCCCAGCTCGTCCGCCAACGGCTCCACCAGGCGAGCGAAGCCGTCGGCGTCCCCGACCCCGCGGCCGCCGGTGACGACGATCTTGGCGTCCTCCAGCGCAACGCGACCGCCCTGCGCGGTCTTGCGCTCGCCAACGCGCACGCGGCCGTCCTCGGGGCCGAGCACGACGTCGCCGCTCCGGACCTCGCCCGGCGTCCCGTTTGGCTCCGCCGCCGAGAAGACGTTGGGCTTGACGCTGACCACGACGGGCAACGACTCGGCCCGCACCCTCTCGGTCACGCGCGACAGGTAGGTGTAGCGCTTCGCCGTCACCTTGCCGTCCTCCGTCCCGAGCGAGATGACGTCCTCCAACAACGGCGCTCTAAACCGCACCGCCAGGCGCGGGCTCAGGCTCTGCCCCGAGCGCGACGCCGCCACCATCACGACATCGGCCCCGGTCTGCTGCACGAGCCCGTGGACGGCGCTGGCGTAGGGCTCGGCCCGGAAGGGCGACAGCTCGTCGTCGGCGAGACGGTAGACGGTGGGAACGTAGCGCGCCAGGTCCTCGGCCTTGGCCTGTGGGTCCCGGCCCAGCACGGCGGCCGCGAGCGGCTTGCCGAACGCCGCGGCCAGCTCGCGGCCGGCTCGGACGAGCTCGAGGTCGGCCTTGGCCGCGCGCTCCTCGTTGGCTTGCGTGACGATCAGAATCATGCGGTCTCCCTGCGCGGCTACGGCAGCACCTTGGCCTCGTCGGCCAGGAGGCGTGCCAGTTCGCGGGCGGCCTCGCTCGGGTCGCCCTCCAGGACCTTGCCGAGGCGCTCGCGGGTCTGGATGTCCTGCTCCAGCGTCGTCGCCAGCGGGGTTGCGCCACCCACGTCCTCCAGCGTCTTCTTGGCGAGCTCCTTGCGCTTCGCCTTCATGATGTTGGGAAGGGTCGGGTAGCGCGGCTCGTTGAGGCCCTGCTGGGTGGTCACGACAGCGGGCAGCGGCAAGCTCAGGGACTCGCTGCCATCGTCGGTATCGTGGCGCGTCTGGAGCCCGTCACCCGTCAGCTCCAGGGCCGTCGTCCAGTCGCTGAGCGGCCAGCCCAGCGCCTCGGCCACCGCCGCCCCGAGCGCGGCGCTGTCCCAGTCCGCCTCCTTGCCACCGACCAGCACCAGGTCGGCACCCTCGTCCGCGATGGTGCGGGCGAGGACGCGAGCCTGGGCGATGGGGTCCAGAGGCTCGTCGGTCTCGATGTGCACCGCCCGGTCGGCACCCATGGCGAGCGCCGTGCGAAGTGCCTCCTCGAAGCGTTGCGGCCCGAGGGCGAGGGCGAGGATCTCCGCATCGGCCCCGCTTTCTCGGAGGCGGAGCGCCTCCTCCACCCCGTACTCGTCCATGCCGTCGATCACGAAGGTAACGCCACCGAGATCGACCTCGCCCCCGCTCGTCCGTACCCGCGCCTCAGCGTCGGGCACCTGCTTCAGGATGGTTACGATCTTCACGCTGTCCTCCAGGCTGCGCCACGAGGCGCAACGGTGTCCGAAAGCTCCGGACCGGCGGCGAGCGGCATCTGCGAACGACGCTGCTGCCGGCGGATCGGCACGGTACGCCCTCCCCGGCCCGACGCTACCCGCCTATTCTAGGACCTGCCGCAACAGCCCACGCGCGATCACCACGCGCTGGATCTCGTTCGTACCCTCATAGATCTGGTTGAGCTTGACGTCGCGCATGAGCTTCTCGACCGGGAACTCGTTCACGTAGCCGTAACCACCGTGGACGTTGATCGCTTCCTCGGCGGCCTTGAACGCCATGTCGGACGCGTAGGCCTTGGCGATGGCCGCCGCTTCGCCGTGAGGGCGCCCGCCATCGGCGAGCCAGGCGGCGTGGTAGGTCTGCCAGCGGGCGGTCTCGATGCCGATCTTCATCTCGGCGAGCTTGAACTGGATGGCCTGGAACTCGGCGATCGGCCGCCCGAAGGCGTGCCGCTCCGCGGCATACGACAGCGCCTCGTCGAGGGCGCGACGCGCCACGCCCACGCTGCCGGCCGCAACGGGGATGCGCGTCTTGTCGAGGGTCTTCATCGCAATCCGGAAGCCGTCACCCGGCTCACCGAGGATGTTCGCCTGCGGCACCCGGACGTCCTCGAACACCAGCTCGGCCGTGGGGCTGGCCCGCTGGCCGAGCTTGCCATGCAGCTTGCGGGCGTGGAAGCCCTCGCGTCCCGACTCGACCACGACGGCCAGCGTGCCCTTGTGCCGCTTCTCCGGATCGAAGGACGCAAACACCACCGTGAACTCGGCTCGGTCGCCGTTGCTGATCCACATCTTGCTGCCGTTCAGGACCACCTCGTCGCCATCCAGCACCGCGCGCGTCTTCATGGCGGCGGCGTCGCTGCCGTTGTCGGGCTCGCTCAGCGCGAAGGCAGCGAGCCGGGGCCCCTCGACGAGGGGGCGGAGGAAGCGTTCCTGCTGCTCCGGGCTGCCCGCCAGCAGCAGCGGCGTGATGCCCAGCTCGGACGCCATGAACACCGTGTAGATGCCCATGCATCCGTAGGCGAGCTCCTCGCCGATGATGGCCTCGTCGACCGAGCCGAGGCCGAGGCCGCCCACGGACTCGGGCACGATGGTGTTGAGCAGCCCCAGCTCGTGGCCTCGGCGGATCACGTCCTCCGGGTAGCTCTCCTCGCGATCGTGCTGGGCGGCCACCGGCACGATCTGCTCGCGCGCGAACTGCCGCGCCAGGCTCTGGAACTGCTTCTGCTCGTCGGTGAGCTCGAAATCGATCACGGTGCGCTCCTTGTCGTCGTGTGGCGCCCGCGGTCAGCGGCGCTCCAGGTCGCGGTAGATCTGGCGGTGGATCACCATGCGTTGGATCTCGCTGGTCCCCTCGTAGATCTCGGTCACGCGTGCGTCCCGGAAATAGCGCTCCACCGGGTAGTCCTGCGTGTAGCCGTACCCTCCGAACACCTGGAGGGCGTCGTAGGTGATGCGCCCCGCCGCGCGCGAGGCGAACAGCTTCGCCTGGGCGGCCTCTCGCGTGACGCGATAGCCCCGGTCCTTGAGCCAGGCCGCACGCAGCGTCAGCATGCGGGCCGCCTCCAGCTCCGTGTCCATGTCCGCCAGCGAGAACCCCACGGCCTGGAAGTGGTGGATCGCCTGCCCGAAGGCGGTGCGTTCCGCAGCGTAGTCGCGCGCCGCCTCGAAGGCGGCCCGGGCGACGCCCACGGCCAGCGCCGCGATGCCGATGCGGCCGCCGTCGAGCGACGCCATCGCGATCACGAAGCCTTGCCCCTCGGGCCCGAGCCGTGCATCCTCGGGCACGAAGCAGTCGTCGAAGCCCACGGTCGTGGTGATGGCTGCGTGCTGGCCGAGCTTCCGCTCCGGCCGCCCGAAGCTCATGCCGTCGACGCCCTTCTCCACGAGGAAGCAGCTCACGCCGCGGGCACCGGCGCCGGGATCGGTCTTGGCCATCACCAGGTAGAGCTGCGCCTCACCGCCGCTGGTGATCCAGGCCTTGGTCCCGTTCAGCACGTAGCCGCCGTCGACGCGACGCGCGTGCGTGGTCATGGCGACGGCATCGGAGCCCGCGTGCGGCTCGGAGAGGCAGAAGGCGCCGATCCACTCGCCGCTCGCCAGGCACGGCAGGTACCGCTCCTTCTGCTCCTCGGTCCCGTAGCGAAGCACCATGCTCTGCGGAAGCCCGTTGGTGACGCTCATGATGGTCGCATGGCTGGCGTCGGCCGCCGCGATCTCCTCGAGCAGCACCACGTAGCTCAACGCGTCGAGACCGGCCCCTCCATAGCGCTCCGGCGTCATGACCCCGAGCAGGCCCAGCTCGCCCATCTTCCGGAGGGTGTCCCAGGGGAAGCGCGGCTGGCGGTCCAGCTCGGGCGCCAGCGGAACCAGCTCGGCACGAGCGAAGTGCCGCACATGGGCCTGCATGGCCAGAAGCTCTTCGGAGAGAGAGAAGTCCACGGTCGCCACCGCGCCGCCGGCGGGCGGCGCTCCGGCGAGTATACCGAGGGGCCATCGGTACGCCACGAATGCCCCCCGGCACGCGTACAACCGCTAGACTGGCGGCATGACCGCGAAGGACATGCTCCACCGCATCCCCGAGAGCTTCGACGCCGCCGCCATGGGCGAGAACGCGGTGATCCAGTACGCGATCTCCGAGCCCGTCTACCACGTGCTGGAGAATGGCGTGCTGACGGCCCACGACGGCCAGGCGGAAGCGCCCGACGTCACGATTCGCGTCAGCGACGAGAACTTGATCCGACTCATGAAGGGGGAGCTCAACCCCATGTCCGCCTTCATGACCGGCAAGCTCAAGGTCGACGGAGACGTGATGCTCGCTCAGCGTCTGGTGTCGCACGTCGACCGCAAGAGCCTGGCCGACCTGACCTGAACCGGCACGCTCGGCTCAGGGAGCCTCGCCTCGCTCGCGTCCCGCCACGGCGCCACGCTCGCCGTAGAACACAACCTCGTATCCTAGGTACGCGCCGGCCTCGTAGCGCAGGGTCGCGGAGAACAGGGTCGGCTGGTCCAGCCAGGGCAGGAAGACCCGGTCGCCCGGCCACAGCGGCAGATCGGGCAGATCCTCGTCCGGCACCCAGTGCAGGGTCCCCTCTGGCGAGGACGCCACCGGCTCACCCGAGAAGCGCTCGACCACGTACACGAACGCATACCAGTCGTCCTTCCCGTCGAACATCGGGAAGGTTAGGAAGCCCTTGAGCCGCGCCTCCTCCACCACGAGACCCGACTCTTCACGCACCTCGCGCGCCAGGCACGCCTCGGGTGACTCACCCGGCTCGAACTTGCCGCCGAGACCGTTGTAGCGCCCACGGTGGTAGTCGTCCGGCCGCCCGCTTCGATGCAGCATCAGGGTGCGGCCGTCGCGGCGCACGTAGGCGAGCGTGGCGAGCCTCAGTCCCACCGCTCCTCCCGCCCTTCACGCTCGAGCACCCGCACGAAGGCGTCGTGCAGCGACGCGTCGTCGACCAGGCTTCCGCCACGCTCGACGCGGACCCGGACCCTGGCCGCCGGCCGGATGCCACGCCGCGCCAGGTGACGTGCCGCGAAGCGCACCGCGTCCTCGGGCGACGCAGTCGGGGCCAGCAGCGTCTCGCGCTCCCGTTCGCCGGCGGGCGACTCCAGGACCATCAGCAACGAGATCCGCCCGGAGCGGCGGCGCACGAAGAGCTGCTCGACGGTGTCGGCGCGCACCGGCTCTCGCCCCTTCCCGGCCCTAGGCCGCCTCGTCCGATACGTCGAGCCCGAAGGCGGTGTGCACGGCCCGGAGCGCCTCCTTGGCGTGCCCCGCGGGGATCACCACGCTGATGCGGACCTCGCTGGTGGTGATCATCTCGATGTTGGCGCCGACGGCGGCCACGGCGTCGAACATGCGGGCCGCGACCCCGGGCGTCGAGCCCACGGCGATCCCCACGATCGAGAGCTTGGCCACGTCGGGGTCGGCGGCGGCCTCGGCGCCGAGCGTCTCGAGGACGGGGCGGATGGCTTCGAGCGCCTCCTGCATGGCGTCCTGTGGCACGGTGAACGCCATCTGCTGGCGGCTGGCCGAAACGCCGCGCACGCCCTGCACGATCATGTCGGGGCTGATGCCGGCCCGCCCCAGGGAGCCGAACAGGCGTGCGGCGACGCCGGGTTCGTCGGGTAGGCCGTGGACGTCGATGCGTGCGTGGTTGAGGTCGAGGGCCACACCGGTGACCGGCTTGTCCGTGATCATGCGCGCCTCCTGGGATCGATCGTGCTGCGCGACGATGGTGCCCCGGTTGTAGCTGAACGAGCTGCGGACGTGGATGCGCACGCCGTAGCGGCGCGCGTACCAGACGCTTCGTGGGTGGAGAACCTTGGCGCCCAGCGCCGCGAGCTCGAGCATCTCGTCGTAGTCCACCGTGTCAAGCTTCCGCGCCGTCGGGATGACGTGCGGGTCGGTGGTATACACGCCCTCGGTGTCGGTGTAGATCTCGCACTCGGCGGCGCCCAGCGCGGCCGCCAGCGCCACCGCCGTGGTATCGGAGCCGCCCCGTCCCAGGGTGGTGATGGAGCCACCCGAGTCGACCCCCTGGAAGCCGGCGACCACGGCGACCTCGCCGAGCTCGAGCGCGGAGCGCACGCCGCTCGTGTCGACCTCGAGGATGCGCGCTCCGCCGTGCTGCGAGTCGGTCAGGAAACCGGCCTGCGCTCCCGTGAAGGAGCGGGCGCGAACCCCGAGCGACTCGAGCGCGATCGCCAGCAGGGCGATCGACTGCTGCTCGCCCGTCGCCATCAGAACGTCGAGCTCCCGCCGCGAAGGGCGCTGGGCGAGCTCGCGCGCCAGGGCGACCAGCCGGTCGGTGTTGTGGCCCATGGCGGACACCGTCACCGCCACACGGCGCCCATCCGATACCGCGCCCGCGATGCGCGCGGCCACCTTGCGGATGCGTTCGACGTCACCGACGCTGGTGCCGCCGTACTTCTGCACCACCAGCGTCTCCGGGGGAGCGGCCACAACCGCGCTCGTCGAGCCCATGGCCCACAAGGATACCCGCCCCGCTCTCATGGAGGCAAACCAGGGATCTCCATGCCAGCGCGACCGCAGGACATTCGGCCTGAGGTGGGACATTTCGCCTTGTTGCGTCGCCGGAGCACCGTGGTACAAGGAACGCATGAGCGCTCCGCAGCCTTCTCCCCTGCGCGTCGCCGTCATCGGCGCGGGCCCGTCGGGCTTCTATGCCACGGACGCGCTGCTCAAGCAGCGTGAGGACGTGTCGATCGACCTGATCGAGCGGCTCCCCACCCCTTACGGTCTCGTCCGCTACGGCGTCGCGCCCGATCACCAGAAGCTGAAGTCGGTCACGAAGCTCTACGAGCGCACCTCCGGCGACCCGCGGATGCGGTTCCTCGGAAATGTGGAGTTCGGCACGGACCTCACGCACGAGGACGTCCGGCGGCACTATCACGCCGTCATCTACGCGGTGGGCTCCCCGTCCGACCGAAAGCTGAACATCCCCGGCGAGGACAAGGCGGCCTGCATGTCGGCCACCGAGTTCGTCGCCTGGTACAACGGCCACCCGGATTACGTGGGGCTCGAGGTGCCGCTCGACGCCCGCAGTGTGGCCGTCATCGGCATGGGCAACGTGGCCGTCGATGTGGCTCGCGTGCTGGCCAAGTCGGTCGACGAGCTGGCCCAGACCGACATGGCGGACTACGCCATCGATCACCTGCGCACCAGCCAGGTCACCGACGTCTACATGCTCGGCCGGCGTGGTCCGGCCGAAGCCAAGTTCACCACCAAGGAGCTGCGCGAGCTCGGCGAGCTGGAGAATGCCGACATCGTGGTGCTGCCCGAGGAGCTCGAGGTCTCCGAAGCGAGCCTCGCGTCCATCGCCGACGACGCCACCAAGCAGAAGAACCTCGAGGTGTTGCGGGCGATGGCAGCCAAGCCCCTGGAGGGCAAGCCGCGCCGCCTCCATATCCGCTTCTGCGTGTCGCCCAAGGAAGTGCTGGGTGACGAGCGCATCTCGGCAGTGACGCTGGAACGCAACCGGCTCGAGCCCACCGAGACCGGCTACATGCAATCGGTCGGGACCGGCGAGCTCGAGACGCTGGAGGCGCAGCTGCTGCTGCGTTCGGTCGGGTACCAGGGCACGGCCCTGCCCGGCGTTCCGTTCGACGCCCGCAAGCACGTCATCCCCAACGACCGCGGACGCGTGCTCGACGCTCCCGGCGGCGCCCCGCTGGCCGGCGAGTATGTGGCCGGCTGGATCAAGCGCGGTCCCACCGGCGTCATCGGCACCAACAAGGCCGACGCCATGGAGACCGTGGAATCCCTGCTCCAGGACGACCTCCCCCACGTCGACGCGTCGCAGGCTTCCCCCGCGGCCGTGGACCAGCTCCTCCAACAGCGCGGCGTCCGCCCCTTCGACTTCAAGCAGTGGCTCGCGCTCGACCAGCACGAACTCGAAGCAGGCAAGACGTCCGGCCGCCCGCGTGTCAAGGTGACGGCGGTGGACGAGATGCTGCGCTTCGCCAAGGCGAGGGCCTAGCGCCCCCCGCGGGACCCCGAGGACGTTCCGGGGCGCGGCCCAAAGGCCGCGCCCCGTTCTCTTGCCAGGTCCTCGTTTCGAATGGTGCTCGCCACGTAGGCGAGGCCGCTAACCGCGCCCGTCGCCGCCCAGCTGCGCCTCACGGGACACCACGGCCTCCTCGCCGATCAACCCGCGCGGCCGCACCATCAACATGCCCAGCAGCACCACGCCGATCAGGATCACCTGAAGGGCGCCGCCCTTGACCTGCAGGCCGGACGGCAGCACGGCCTGCGCGATCGAGCCCGTGCCGGTCCAGAAGGCCCACACCAGCACCGAGCCGAGGATCGCGCCGCGGTTGTTGCCGCTACCGCCTGCGATCAGCATGGCCCAGATCTCGAACGTCAGGATGGGCAGGAAGTCGGTGGGCGCGACGAACCCCACGAAGCTGGCGTTGAGCGCCCCGCCGAGACCCATGATGACGCAGCCGATCACGAACGACTGCAGCCGGAACCGGAAGGGATTCTTCCCGAGCGAAGAGGCCGCCGCCTCGTCCTCGCGGATCGCCTTGAGGACGCGCCCCCACGGCGACCGCACCATCGCCTCCAGCGCGAAGTAGATCAGTATCACCACGGCGACCACGATCGCCAGGTAGACGAGGTTGTTCCAGAAGTTGCTCTGGATGACGTCCTGGAACGGCCTGGGGATGCTCTGCGCGCCACGGCTGCCGCCGGTCAGGCCCTTGGCGTTGAGGGCGACGAGCCGCAGCACCTCGGCGATGCCGATGGTGGCGATCGCCAGGTAGTCCTCCCTCAAGCGCAACGTAGGGATGCCGACGACGAGCGCGATGATGCCGGCAGCCGCCATGGCACCTAGCACGCCGATGATGATGGGGAGGCCGAAACCGCCCAGGTGCGTGGAGTAGGCGGGCCCGCTCAGGATCGCGAAGGTGTACGAACCCACCAGGAAGAAGCCCGCCACACCGATGTTGAACAACCCCGTGTAGCCCCACTGGAGGTTCAGGCCGAGGGCGACGATCGAGTACACCAGGGCCTGGATGAGGAAGAAGACGACGTACGACAGGATGCCGATCAAGGCCGTTCTCCAAGGATGCCGCTGGGATACACCAGCAGGATCAAGAACATCAATGCGAACGCCACCGCGGGCTTGTACCCCGGATCGATCCACATCACCGACACCGACTCAGCCAGGCCGATCACGAGGCCGCCGAGGACAGCACCGTACACGCTGCCGATGCCGCCCAGGATGGCCGCCGCGAACATCGGCAGGATCAGGTTGAACCCCATGGTGGGGATCATCTGGACCGTCAGGCCGTAGAGCACGCCTCCGACCGCCGCCAGCGAGCCTCCGACCACCCAGACCATGCGGATCACGTTGGCGACGTTGATGCCCGTCACCTGCGCCAGCAGCGTGTTGTCGGAGACTGCTCGCATCGCCTTGCCCATCCGGGTGCGCGTCAGGAACAGGTGAAGCGCCACCATCAGCACGGCCGCCAGGACCACCACGAAGATCTCGTCGCTGGTGACGCGCACGCCGGGGAGGATGGGACGGGCGATGGCGATGCTCCGCGAGTAGTACTCGGGCTGCGGCCCCCAGATGAAGACCACCACGTTTCGCAGCATCAACGAGGCGCCGAAGGAGGCGATCACGAGCGCCACGGCCACGTCGCTCCTGCGCAACACGCGGTAGACGATCATGTCGAGGAGGATGGCCAGCCCGGCGGTCAGGACCGCCGCCAGGATGATGACCAGGATGAACCCCCACCCGAAGGTGAGCGAGCCCAGGGTGGGACCGAAGCTGAGCGCTCCAGCCAACGCCAGACCGAAGTAGGCGCCGAAGGTCAACAGCTCTCCATGCGCGAAGTTCGCGAAGCGCAAGATGTTGTACGTCAGCGTCAGCCCGATGGCACCGAGCGAAAGCGTGGCGCCAAGGATGATGCCGTCGGCGATGTACTGGCCCACTAGGCCAACCCCCTTCGAGCGCCGAGGTAGAGCTCGCCCACCTCGGGGTTCTCCAGTAGCTCCTGGGCCGGACCGGACACCCTGTCCTGTCCTTCGGCCAGCACGTAGCCCCGGTCGGAGATCGCCAGGGCTGCCTTCGCGTTCTGTTCCACGATCAGCATCGTGACGCCGATGTCGCGGACCTCCCGGACCTTGTCGAACACGTGCCCGACCAGCAGGGGTGACAGCCCCGCGGACGGCTCGTCCAGCAACATCAGCCGCGGCTTGAGCATGAGGGCCCGGCCGATGGCCACCATCTGGCGTTGCCCTCCCGACAGGCGGCCCGCGGCATGCCGCCGCAGGCGCTGCAGGTCGGGGAACGTCTCATAGACCTGTTCGAGGCCCCGCCGGATCTCGCGCGTGCGCACGTACGCGCCCATCTCCAGGTTCTCCTCGACCGTGAGCTTCGGAAACACGTTGTTCGTCTGCGGCACGTACCCCACCCCGTGCGCCACCATGGCGTGGGCCGGGAGGTCGGAGATGTCCTCGCCGAACAACTGGACCTTGCCCGACCGGACCCGAAGCAGGCCGGCGATCACCTTGATCAGGGTCGACTTCCCTGCACCGTTCGGCCCGAGCACGGTGACGATCTCTCCTGCGTTCACCTGCAGACCGACCCCGCGAAGGATGTCCACCCCCGCCACGTAGCCGGCCACGACCTCATCGACGGAAAGGGCCCATTCGCTCATGCCGGAGCTCCCCCCAGGTAGGCCTCGAGCACGCGCGGGTCGCTTCGGACCTCGTCGGGCGAGCCCTCCATGAGGAAACCGCCCTGCGCCATCACGATGACCGGATCACAGAGCGCCGCGATCAGGTCCATGTTGTGCTCGATGATCAGGAAGGTGATGCCGGTGTCGTGGATCTCTTCCAGCTTGTCCATGATGGTCCCGAGCAGGGTCGGGTTGACGCCGGCCCCCGGTTCGTCGAGAAGGATGAGCTTCGGGTCGGCCATAAGGGCTCGGGCGATCTCCAGCAGCTTCTGCTGGCCGCCGGAGAGATTCTTCGCATATTCTCCCGCCAACCGTTCCAGGCCCAGGAACGCCAGCGTCTCCCGCGCCCGGTCGCGAGCGGCGCGCTCCTGCGCCCGCACCGTGCCGCGCCTCACCCAGTTGTTCCAGAAGTGTTCCCCCGCCTGCTGCAGCGGCACCAGCATGACGTTCTCCAGCACCGTCATCTCGGCGAAGGGCCGCGGAATCTGGAAGGTCCGCACCAGTCCCGTACGAAAGATGGCGTGCGGAGGGCGGTGATCGATCCGCTCCCCCAGGAAGGTGATGGTGCCCGAGGTCGGCCTCAAGGCCCCGGCCAGCATGTTGAACATGGTCGTCTTGCCGGCGCCGTTCGGCCCGATGAGCCCCGAGATGGTGTGCTCCGCGATCCGGAACGACACCTGATTCACAGCGCGTAGGCCGCCAAAGTCCTTGACTAGGTTTGAAGCCTCAAGCATCTGGTTCCTTGTCGTGTCGATGACCGTGCCTCGACGCAGCGTGCGAACTCGTCCCTGTATTCGCTCGGAAAGATATTAACAGATCGGCGCGCGGGGAGCGTAGAGGGCCGGGATCGGCGTCTGCGCCCCGGACCTCACCGCGACAGGTCGGGGCGCCGCGGCCCGGGGTGGGCGCTTCGGCCCCACGGTGCAGACCCCGTCACGATCCACCACGTCGAGGGCCGCCGGACAAGCCGGCGGCCCTCACGCTTCTACGAGCCCATGGAACTACTGGCCGAGCTGCTTCTGCACCTTCTGGATCTCGGCGACCGTGATCATGCCGGTGTTGGCGACCTTGCCGCCCTTGACCGTCCATTCGACGTAGGGGCCGGCCACGTCACCGTACTGGTTGAACTCCAAGGGGCCGGTGGCACCGATGTACTGGACCGTGGTGCCGAGCTTGATCAGGCCCTTGGCGGCCTCGATCTCGTTGACGCCGGCGTATACCTTCTGCCCGTTGGGGTCCGTCACCTTGCGCATGGCATCGCGGATGGCGGCCGTGTCGGTCGTCGTCTTGGCGTAGTCCATCGCCAGGCCCACGATGATGGTGGCGTCGTAGGCGTTGGTGATGTACGCCTGCGTGGGGAGGGCACCGAACTTGGCGTTGTACTCCTTGTCGAAGGTCTGCAGCGAAGGCGTGTCCGTGGTACCGGGCGACGTGCCGTAGACCTTCTTGAGGTACTGTGCGCCGACATCATTGACGAAGGCCTGCGACTGCAGCCCGTCGGGGAGCAGCCACACCTGCGGGCCACCCGAAGCGACCCACTCGCGGGCGATGGTCGTGCCGTCGCCGGGGTAGCCGATCAGGAACAGCGCCTGCGGGCCGCCGCCGAGCGCCTTGTTCACTTCGGAGCGGTACGAGGGCTGGTCCGGGTTGTAGACGACGTTCTGCGTCACCGTTCCGCCGAGGCCCTTGAACGCCTTCGAGAACTGGTCGTTGAGGCCCTGACCGTAGGCGTTGTTGAGGTAGAGCACGGCGATCTTCCTGAGGCCCGCCTTGTAGGCGTAATCCGCCATCGCCACGCCCTGCAGGGCGTCGGACGGGGCCGTGCGGAAGAAGTACCCGCCGGTCTTGCCTTCCTTGCCGAGCTCGGTAAGGGTGGGCGAAGTGGAAGCCGGCGAGATCAGGATGACATGGCCAGGAGCCGTCACCGAGGTCAGAATCGCCGTGGTGATGCCGCTCGACAGTGCCCCGACGATGGCCGGGACGTGCTGCACGTCGACCAGCTTCTTGGCCGCGTCCACGCCGACGTTCGGCTGCGTCTGATCGTCCGACAGCGCGAGCTTCACCGTGCACCCGTTGACGCCACCGGCGGCGTTCAGGTCCGATACGGCGAGCTGGACGCCCTTGGCGATCTGCTGTCCCAGAACCCCGAGGGAACCGGTGAGCGCCATCACGCTCCCCATCGTGACGGTGCAGCTCTGTGCCATGGCCGAGCCGAATGCCAGCGTTACCAATAGCACGCCTACCTTGAGAACCTTCCTCATCAGGCTCGCTCTCCTTTCGCGTTGCAGGTCCGAGTCTACCGAAGGGCTGCATGCTTGTCCAGCAGGGCGCAGGAGCCTGTCCCCCGCCGCGCCTCGTGACTCCCTGTCAACTTGGCGGCACTCCGCCATCTGCGGCGCCCGCGCGACCAGCCTACACCATGGCGCGAGGACTCATCATTAGTTGACGCGCCGCACATTTTCGCGCTACGCTCTCCGCAATGTGCGCCCAGTTTTTGCGAAACGTTCGCGCATAATCTGACAACTTAGGAGTTCTTGTATGACACCGAGCGAGTTCTTCGCGTTCGCCCGCGAGCACGGCGCCACCATGGTCGACCTCAAGTTCACCGATCTCCTCGGCACCTGGCAGCACTGCACCTATCCGATCGATACCTGGGACGAGCACACGTTCAAGGAGGGTGTGGGCTTCGACGGATCGTCGATCCGGGGCTGGCAGGCGATCAACGTTTCGGACATGCTCGCGCTGCCCGACCCCTCCACCACGGTGATCGACCCCTTCTTCAAGGAGCCGACCGTGAGCGTGATCGCCGATATCAAGGATCCGGAGACGGGTGAGGACTACACGCGCGATCCGCGCCACGTGGCCCGCAAGGCCGCCCAGTACATCCGCGACAGCGGCATCGCCGACACCGTGTTCGTCGGTCCCGAGCCCGAGTTCTTCATCTTCGACGAGGTCCGCTACGAGCAGACCCAGCATCGCGGCTTCTACGAGATCGACTCCGTCGAAGGCGCCTGGAACACGGCCCGCTTCGAGGAGCCCAACCTGGGTTACAAGCCGAGCTACAAGGGCGGCTACTTCCCGGTGAGCCCGACCGACACCTACCACGACCTGCGCAGCGAGATGGTCCTGACCATGCAGAAGCTCGGCATCGTGGTCGAGGCCCACCATCACGAGGTGGGCACGGGAGGCCAGTCCGAGATCGACATGCGCTTCGCCGAGATGCTCAGCATGGCCGATCAGTTCATGTGGTACAAGTACGTCATCAAGAACGTGGCGCGCAGCTACGGCAAGACGGTCACGTTCATGCCCAAACCCATCTTCCAGGACAACGGATCCGGCATGCATACGCACATGTCGTTCTGGAAAGGCGGCAAGCCGCTCTTTCCTGGCAACGGCTACGCCGGCCTGAGCGAGCTCGCGCTGCACGCCGTGGGCGGGCTGCTGAAGCACGCGGCGTCGGTTCTCGCCTTCGCCGCCCCCACCGCGAACTCCTATCACCGCCTGGTGCCGGGCTACGAGGCACCCGTCAACCTCGCCATGTCCAAGCGCAACCGGTCGGCGGCGATCCGGGTTCCCATGTACTCGGACAACCCCAAGGCGAAGCGGATCGAGTTCCGCTGCCCGGACCCCAGCACCAACGGCTACCTGATGTTCTCCGCCATGATGATGGCGATGCTGGACGGCATCCAGCAGAAGACCGAGCCGGGCGCCGTGCTGGACCGCAATATCTACGAGATGAGCCGGGAGGAGCTCTCGCACATCCCCTCCACGCCGGGCTCGCTGGACGAGGCGCTCGAGGAGCTGCAGCAGGACCACGCCTTCCTGCTGCGCGGGGACGTATTCACCGACGATCTCATCGCCACGTGGATCGACTACAAGCGCGAGAACGAGCTCGAGCCCCTTCGACTGCGCCCGCACCCGTACGAGTTCCACCTCTACTACGACAGCTGACCCAGGGACAACGCCACCTGCGACCAACCGCTCGCACGACGGACCGCATCCCCCCTGCCAACGGACACACCGTGACACCGGGGGCGGTCCGTCGACCACTCGGGGGCCTACGGCGCGCACATCCCGGCGACCCCCGCGTGGTAGCGTCGCCTCGAGCCGGAGCCCTCTCCGTCGCCCGTATCGACCCACCACCCCACCGCAGCCCGACCGAGGAGGACAGCGCGTGCCGATCACGAAGACCGAGATCCAGAAGCGCCTCAAGGAACACGACGTCAAGTTCCTGCGCTTGCAGTTCACGGACATCCTGGGCCACAACAAGAACGTCGAGGTGCCCACGTCGCAGTTCGAGAAGGCGCTGGAAGGCGAGATCATGTTCGACGGCTCGTCGGTGCAGGGCTTCACGCGCATCGAGGAGTCGGACATGCTGCTGGAGCCCGACTACGAGACCTTCCTGATCTTCCCCGACATCATCGAGGGCAGCGAACGCGGCACCGTGGCGCGGCTCATTTGCGACATCAAGCTACCGGACGGCACGCCGTTCGACGGCGATCCGCGCACCATCCTCAAGCGCGAGATCGCCAAGCTGAAGAAGCTCGGCTTCGACGACATGTACGCGGGGCCGGAGCCCGAGTTCTTCCTGTTCCTGCGCGACGCCAACGGGACGCCGACGACCATCACCCACGACAAGGCCGGCTACTTCGACCTGGCGCCGGTGGATCTCGGCGAGGATGCCCGTCGCGACATGGTCAACGCCCTGGTGGAGATGGGGTTCGAGATCGAGGCCGCCCACCACGAAGTGGCGCCGGGCCAGCACGAGATCGACTTCAAGTACGACCAGGCGCTTCGTACCGCCGACGCGATCTCGACCTTCCGGCTCGTGGTGAAGCGGATCGCCCTCAATCACGGCCTCCACGCCACGTTCATGCCCAAGCCCGTAGCCGGCATCAACGGGTCGGGCATGCACACCCACCTGTCGGTGTTCAAGAACGGGGAGAACGCCTTCTTCGACCCGTCTGCCGAGTACCAGCTCTCGCACACGGCCCTGAACTGGATCGCCGGGCTGCTGGAGCACGCCGCCGGCATGGTGGCCGTCACCAACCCCACCGTCAACAGCTTCAAGCGCTTGACGCCGGGGTTCGAGGCTCCCACCAACATCGCCTGGTCCGCGTCCAACCGCAGCGCCATGATCCGCATTCCGGCACGTCGCGGGCTCGGTACGCGCAGCGAGCTGCGCATGCCCGACCCCTCATGCAACCCCTACCTGGCCCTTGCCGTGATGCTCGCGGCCGGCCGTGACGGCATCGAGCGTGACCTGACGCCACCGCCCGCCATCCAGCGCAACATCTTCGAGATGAGCGTACGAGACCGCCGGCGCCACAAGATCAAGGAGCTGCCGGGCACGCTGCGCGAGGCGATCATCGCTCTGCAGAAGGACCGCGTGATGTTCGAGGCGCTCGGAGAGCACGCCTTCCGCCACTTCGTGGACGCCAAGACCCGCGAGTTCGACCAGTACCGTATCGCCGTGCACGACTGGGAGCTCGACCAGTACCTGCACGAGTACTGAGCGGGACGGAGGCGGCACCGCCCCGTGCCGAAGACGCCTGACGCCACCCGCCCGGAGGCCCGGCCCTACCGGGTGGTCGGCGTGGACCCCGGCATCGCCAACCTCGGCCTCGGAGCGATCGAGGAGGTGCGCCGAGACGCCCGCCTCCTCGCCTCCGAGGTGGTGCGCACGAGCGCTCGCGACGCGCAGGCCGAGCGGTTGCTGGCCTTGCGCGATGCCGTCGCCAGCTTCGTCGACGCGCACCGCCCGGACGCCGTGGCGATCGAGGGGCAGTTCTTCCACCAGCAGCGGGACGTGTCGTTCCGCGTGGGCCAGGCGTACGGTGTGGTGCTGCTGACGGCTGCCGAGCGCCGCCTACCCGTCTTCGAGTACGGGCCGATGCAGGTCAAACAGGCGCTCGTCGGCACCGGCCACGCCCAGAAGGCGCAGGTGAGCTTCATGGTGCGTGCGCTGCTGGGGCTCGACCGGGCAGTGGCCAACCACCACGCTTCGGACGCGCTCGCGCTGGCGCTCACCCACCTCCACAGTCGCCGGGTCTCCTCCCGCCTGACGCCCTGACGGGCATCGCGCGAGCCGGCAGCGACGGGCGGCGAACGACACCGGTCAACGGGAGCCCCGCGGCTCTTCGTCGCGGCGGGGCGGGTCCGCGGTCGACCCGTCGGCGTCGTCATCCTCGACGGTCTCCTGCTGGGAGTTTTCGTGGCGGGACCCCACCCGGCCCCCGGAGGGCGACTCCGGTCCGGACGCGCCCGGCGCGGCTTCGGTGCCGGCCGCGCGCACCGCCATGGCGTCGACGAGGTCGAGCAACCGGTCGAAGCGGTACCCGCTCGCCTCCTCGGCCCGGCCGAGCTCGGCGCGCCGGCGCTCCAGGGCGTCGGCGGAGGCGCCCGCCATCGCGGCCTGGCCCACGACGCCGGCCACGACGAGCCGGTAGCGCTCCTGCCGGAACCACCTTTCACTACCGTGGACGTGGACGCCCAGAAGCTCCTGGATAGCCGGCTCGCGCAGGACGGCGCCGAGCCCGGGCGTGGCCGCACCGCCGCCTGCCGCCGTCCCCAGGTGCATGAGCACGTCGACGAGCCGGGCGGCAGCCCACGGTTCGGCCACCCCCGCGTCGGTCAGGGCGCTCTCGAGGGCTCCACGGAGGCGCAACGCGGCGTAGACCTCCGCACCGTCCTGGAGCGCCGTCAACGCCGCCGCGGCGCGGAGGGCCGGGGCGACGCCCCAGGCACTCGCCTCGGCCGCCGGGACGCCAGTGCGTGCCAGGGCGGCGCTGGCGGCGTCGCGCCAGCCCTCGCCGACGGCGGGAGCCCCGGCGGAGCTCGGCGCTTCGCCTCCCGCCGGCGGGCCTGCCTCGGGCCGTGACCCGGCCTCCTCGGAGGACGCCTTCACGGACAGCGCCCCCAGGACGGCGGCCATCGCCTCGGCGGCCAGCCGGGCAAGCGACCCCGGGTCGCGGGACAGGGCGGACGCTTCTTCGGGAGCCGCGCGGCCGCCGCTGCCGGCGGGGGTGGCGTGCTCGACCGGTCCCCGTGCGCCGGGCGCTTCCCGACTCGGCGCCGGTCCGGGCAAGCCGGCACCCCTCGCGCGGGCCGGCTTCGGCTCGGCCGCCCGCAGCTCGAGCCCGCCGTGCTCTCGCGCGGCCCGCACGAAGGCGAGCGCAGCGGCGGGCACGTCGCCGCCCTCCCGTGATGCGGCCAGCAGCGCCAGGAAGGCTCGGCGCGGCTCCCGCATCGACCAGTCGAGGCGGGCCTCTTCAAGATCGGGGACTCCGGCACCGGCGAGCTGCCGGTGCAGGCCTGCGTAGCTCCCATCCTGGTCCCGTACTTCGCGGACCTCGCTGAAGACCCGTGCCTGGAAGCCGTCGAGCTCGACCCGGAAGCCACCGTGCACGAGATCGTCGGATCGCCTCAGGTAGTCGAGCCCGGCCAGACGCTCTCGCAGGATGGTGTAGCGCTCCCCGCCGCCCACGACACCCAGCGCCTCGTGGAGCGCCTCGTCGCGCACCGCCCCGCCCGCCCACGGCTCGGCGAACGGGACGCTGCGGTAGATCGTGCCTTCCGCCCGCGGATAGCGGTTGTTGTAGAGCACCAGCGAGGCACCGGCACCGTTGCGATTGGTGTAGGCGTAGACGTCCTCCTGCACCGAGCCATCGTCGGCGCGCACGTCGAAGAGGCGGAACGTCTCGGCCGGCGCGAACTGCGCCCGGCGGTGCAACAGTGGGGCGATCTGGCGGCGGTGGCGCTCTACCATGCGCGGATCGGGCGCCTCCTCGAAGGTCGGCGCACGGTACTCCATGCCGTACTTCTCGCGGAACCCTTCCACCTGCCCGTGACCGAACATCGGCAGCCCGGGCATGGTCGCCATCAAGATGGCCACCCCGAAGTACTTGTCGCCGTCGCCGAACTGTGCGATGGCCGTCTCTTCGTCCGGGTTGTTCATGAAGTTGACGAAGCGCCCCAGGATGCGGGGGTCGAACTCCAGGACGTTCTTCATGAGCTGGCGGTACTCGGCGTTCTCCTCGCGCTTCAGCATATGCATGAAGGCGCTGTTGTAGACGCGGTGCATGCCCAGCGTCCGGACGAAGTAGCCCTCCATCATCCAGAAGGCTTCGGCCAGCAGCAACGTACCGGGGGCCTCGCGCGCCACCCGATCGACCACCTCACGCCAGAACTCGACAGGCAGGCGCCGCTCGAACTCCTCGCTGCTCATGCCGCCGTAAGCGCTTCGCGAAGGGATCGCGCCGCCGTGGCCGGGCGGCGGGAACCAGAGCCGTTGGATGTGGCGCTTGGCCAGCGTCATGGCGGCGTCGAACCGGATGATGGGAACCGTGCGCGCCACGTGGAGGATGGTCTGGACGACCGCCTCGCGAACCTCGGGATTGAGGTAGTCCAGCTGCGCCGTATCGTTCCACGGCATCGACGTGCCGTCGTTGCCGTGGTAGATGTAGCGCGTTTCGCCGGTGGCACGCTCGACGCGCTTGAACACCACGGCCGCATCGCTGCCGTCCCAGTAGTGGTCCTCGATCATCACCGCCATGGACGGATGGGACGACAGGTCGGGACCGTCGAAACGGTAGCCGGCGTAGGGTGGGTGATCGAGCTGGAGGAACCAGTCCGGGTGCTCCGCCACCCACTTCCCGTCGATGCCCACATGGTTCGGAACCATGTCACCGGCAAGCCGGATGCCGCGCCGTGCGGCGCGGCTCTCGAGCTCGCGGAGCGCAGGCTCGCCACCGAGGTCGGACGCCACCACGTAGTCGTAGAGGGCGTAGGCGCTGGCGAGCGCGTGCGGTTGGCCGCGACGCTGCTTGATGGATCGTGACGCCTGGCTTCGCTCCCAGATCCCGATGAGCCACAGGCCGTTGAAGCCGTAGCCGGCCAGCTCGTCGAGGGCCTCGTCCGGGATCTGATCGAGCCGCCGCACCTCGCGCCCGAAGCGTCGCTCGAGCTGCGCCAGCCACACGTACGTGCTCTTGGCAACCAGCACCACCCTGGGCATCCACTCGCTATCCGCGCTGAAGGCCTCGATCTCACTGAAACGCCCGAGCGCATCGGCATCCAGCACGAGGCTCGGCCCGGGCCCACCGGGGCCGCGCGTACGCTCCTCGTGAAGCGCGTCGATCGACCGGAGCAGGCGGGCGAGCAGACCGGCGTAGCGCTCCCCGAGAATGGGCCCCCAGAGCTCCTCGGCCGCGCGCAGCTGCCCTTCGAGCGACGTGGGGCTGCGACGTTGCGGCGCCCACAGAAGATCGATGAGCGACCGTCCACCCGCTTCTACGGGCCCCTGGTCGCGGAGGCCCGCTTCGAGGAGCGGCAGCGCGCGCTCGTAGGCGCTCGACCGCCGCAGCGGGCCATCGTCGAACAGCTCGTGCAGGCGCTCCAGGGCGGGATTCGCGTTCGCCAGCCAGAGCAGGAGCGCTTCCTCCAGGGCGACATCGGCGTTGGGCTCTCCCTCGGTGACGTCGCGGAGGTAGGAGGCGGCCTCCTGCTGCCCGTCGGCGACCGTGGGCACCGGGAAGCGCTCGACGAAGGCGAGCAACGTCGCGTCGAGCGCCTCGACGCCCAGGGCATCGCGAATGCCCGCGGCGGCGCGCCCCACGACGCTCGACCCGGCCCGCTCCGACGCGCTCGCCATCAGGGCATGCATCAACTCGTGAAGAAGCGCCGCACCGTACAGCTCGCTCCCGCCGAGTGCCAGCTCCGGGAAGCGCCCGGCCTCCCGGATCTCGTTCATCTGCACGGCCAGGCGGTACGCGGTGGCCAGGTCGCCGAACATCATGCGGCCCCGCAGGCCGAAGAGATCGCCCGCCAATCGGTATCGGCGTCGCGCCTCGAGCGCGACATGCAACCGGCGCGACGCCCCCGGGGCAGGAGCGGCACGCTCCAGGCGACGGATGTCGTTGCGCATGGTCACGATCTCGCCCTCCCGGGGACCGGGGAAAAGGGACGCCGGTCCGGCCCCAGGACACGCCGCCACCACGGGGTACCCGTCCAGGCCCCCGCGCATCGTCGTAGCGTCTTGGAGCTTAGCACGGGGCGAGGCGGCTCGACGTCCCGCCAGGGACGCGGAGCGCGTCCCCCACGCTGTCACCGTGCCGCCGCTCATTGCCGCCCGGCACCGTACGCGGGTACAATCCCAATCACCGGCGGCCGGTCGCGGCGGCGAGAGGAGCAGACCCGTACGGAACGCCACCAACGCCCTCAGCCCACTCCGGGTCGGCGTGCGACGATGAGGTTGCTCGCGGCCGTGGCGCTGGCAGCGCTGGCTCTCAGCGGCTGCACCGGCGACCTCAACACTCCGGGCGAGGCGTTGCGGATCCTCGGTGCCGGGCTGCCCACGGCCTACATCGGTCAACCGTACGATCAAGCCGTGCAGGCCGTCGGAGGGTTGCGGCCGTACGACTTCGCGCTGGCGGATGGCCAGCTTCCCCCCGGCCTCGAGCTGCAGGGCGGCACGCTGCGAGGTACGCCTAGCAAGACCGGTCAATACACCTTCTCGTTGCAGGTGACCGACGCCAACCTCTCCAAGACCGTGCAGAAGTACACGCTCTCGGTGGCGCAGCTTCCTCCGCCCAGCCTCACCTTCAACGTGCCCAACACCGAGGTCGATCACCGGATCACGCTCCGCATCCAGCTCCGGGATGCCAACCAGCTCGAAGGCTTGCGTACCCAGGTGCGTTGGGACGCGCAGCGCTTCCACCTCGTCGAGGGCAGCGTCCGGGCGTCCCGGCAGGGCCTCGCCCTGCTGCAGCAGGCCTCCGCGGGCCAGCTCCAGGTGGCGCTGGTCCCACTCGGCACGACCCTCACGGGCGAAGCCACCCTGTTCCAGTTCGACCTACAGCCCACGGCCGGTGCCAGCTACTTGAAGCTCGACACGCGGACCGAGTTCGAGTCGGCGAAGGGCCACGACTTCGCGCAGAAGAGCGAGGGCCGTCAGCCCCCTGCGGCTCCCGCCGGCTCCTCCACGTCGACCCCGTCGCCAACCGGCACGGGCGGAGGGAACACACCGTGAGGCGCGCGCTTCCTGGCACCGGCCGCCTCCGCGCACGGGCACGGACCTCGGTATTCACCGCTCTCGTGGTGTTGGCGGTGGGAGCCCTCCTGGCGCCGAACGCCTCCGCCACCACCTACCTGCAGCTCACGCCGGAAGCGATGCTCACCAAGGCCAGCCTGGTGTTCGTGGGAACCGTCGCCGAAGTCCGGGCCCAGAACGACAACGGCACGCCCTGGACGCACGTGAGCTTTACCGTGGACGACCCCTTGAAGGGCGTTCCCGTCGACGCCCAGGGGCACGCGACCAAGCCGGTCGAGCTGGCCTTCCTGGGCGGCAGCGTGCCGGGCGGGCCGGCCCTCACCGTCAGCGGCATGCCCCAGTTCAAGACGGGCGAGAAGGTGCTCGTGTTCGCCTACGACCAGGCCTACGCTTCACCCATCGTCGGGTTCCGACAGGGGCTGTGGCGCGTGACGCCCGCAGGTCTTCGCGACGAGGACGGCCAGCTGCTGTCGCTATCGGACAAGGGGGGCCTCGTTTCCGGCGGGACCGGCGCCTCGCTGGACGCCATCGTCGCCGCCATCCAGAAGGCTCTGGCCGGTTCCGGGGGGACCTCGTGAGCCGCGCATCCCGCGGGCCCCGGACGGTCGCGACGGCCTTGCTGGCTGCCGTGGGCTTCGTGCTCGCCCTCGGCATGGCGGCCGTCGCGCAACAAGCGCCATCTCCCACACCACCCAGCGCCCCGACGGGCGCGGGAGCGCCGGCGACGCCGGTCGCGGAGGCCACGCCCGCGGCGATCCCCCGAACGGTGGCCGTCGAACGTGGCGGCGGTCCCGCGACGCTCACGAGCGAGCTGGAAACGGCCATCGCAGCGTGGACGAAGGCGGCCCCCGGTCTGGTATCGCTGACCACCGATCCCAAGGCCGCCTCGACTCTCGGCTACGCGGCGCCCGCCCTGCTCGGTCCCGACACGCTCTCGCTCGACTTGCGGGTGCCGGGCAAGGACGGGGTCGAGATCCGCGTCGCCGCGGGCGCTCCGCAGGCCCATCCAACCGTCCTTCTCCACGAGGTGGGTGTCCTGCTGGGCATCCCGGAGGGCGGAAAGGGGGTGATGGCCTTCACCGTGCCGGCAACCGGCGCGCCCGATGCGCCTACCTCCGTCGACGTGCAGGCGCTCCGTGCGCTACGAAGCTATGCACGCGAGGACCTCAACCACGACGGCAAGGTCGACTTCTACGATCTCGTGCTCTTCGGCCAGGCTTTCGGCTCCCAGGGGGTCAACCTCCCCGCGGACTTCAACGGCGATGGCCGCGTCGACCGCCAGGATTTGGCTCTCCTCGAAAAGGCCTACACCTTCTCTCCGCCATCCCAGACGGCACCATCCGGCACTGCGCCCTCCACCGGGGTCGGTCCTTCGTCCGGGCCGAGCACCCCCTCGAACGGCGGCACGACCACGGCGCCGACGGGCGCTTCGCAGCCTCCTACGAACGAGAGCCCGAGCACGACCAACACGCCGGCGCCCGGCGGCACCGGCCCCTGATCAAGCCAACGCCTGGATGGCGGCGGCCATCTCGATGTCGGCATCGGTAACGCCGCCCGCATCGTGGCTCACCAGCTCGAGGACGATGCGGCTGTAGCTGTTCTGGATGTCGGGGTGGTGGTCGTGCTTCTCCGCCAGCAGCGCCACCCTGCTCAGGAAGCCGAAGGCTGCGGAGAAGTCGTCGAACTGATACTCGTGACGAAGCTTGCCGGCCTGGAGGCTCCAACCGTCCAGCGAGGCGAGGCGGCTCCGGATGGTGGCATCGTCGAGGATCTGCGCCACGGTACTACTCCCTTCTCGACCGATCGGGGCGTCATGGTTGCAGCTTCGTCCCGGACTCCGACGTTCGCCCGCGGCGTCGACCGCGCCGAGGCTCGCCTCAGAGCGCTTGCCCGCTACCGGTCTGGAGACCCGGAACGTAGAGCACAGCCAGCTCCTGCTCGCCGCGCACCAACGTCAGGGTACCGGCGGCCAGGGGGGCGATCAGGTAGTCCGTGAACGAGCCCAGCACCTGCCCGGGGAGCATCGCGACCAGGCTCTCCTGGGCGTCCCGGCTGCGACCGCGGTACTGACGCACCGTGATCTTCTGCCCCGCCAGGTCGACCGTGAGCGGCTCGCCGGTCAACTGGTAGACGCTCGACTCGGCCCCGGGCACGCTCTCGAGTACGTTGGAGACGTCGTTGGTGTCCACCGCCATGGCGTCGACGAAGCGCTGCACGAGGCCGAGGACGGCGTTGTCGTCCAGGGTCACGCCTGCGGCTCGAGCCGCGCCCCGCAGCAGCCCCTCTACCGCCTGCCGGCGATTGGGCGCGCGAGCACTGACGCTGGTCGCCCGCGCCACCGCCCGAGCGACCAGCTCCTGTGGGTCGCCCTGCACGCTGCTCGCCAGCACCTTCAGGACCGTCAGCAGGTCCTCCCGGCGGCGGTCGCCGAGCACGAACAGCACCACCACGGCCTCGGCCAGCCGCACCGCAAGCGAGCGCCCCTCGTCGCGGTAGCGGAGGTGCACGTAGTCGGCTTCCTTGAACACGCTCAGCTTGCTGCGGCTGAGCTCCAGGACCATGCGGTTCTGTAGCGCCACCTCCTGCTCGTCGACGAACAGGGAGCGCGACGGACCCGCGCCCATCACCGCGATGTCGTGACCCGCGAGCTGGAAGCGCACGGGCCCCACCAGGCGCACCGTGAGCGCCGTAGCGCCCGGCGGGACGCTATCCCACCGCAGCGCCGGGTTGATCGCGAACAGCACGCCTCCCTCGAGCTGCGGACCGCTGGCCCGTCCACCGACCGAGGTAGGCAGGTAGTCGGCCAAGCGCTCGAAGAAGGCGTGGACGAGGTCCGCAAACTGCAGCACGTCGCGCTGGAAGAGCTGCCGCTGGTTGCGCTCGAAGGCGAGCGTCTCGGCCAGCCTGCGCTCCAGGTCTTTGCGGTGAGCGCCCCGCTGACCGTCGGGGAGCCGCTCCTTGGCGATCTCCTGCATCGCCATGCGCAGCTGCTTGCTGCTCGGGCCCTTGTGCTCCACCCGCGACAGCTTGCCGGCATAGGGGTCCTGCGCCACGGCCAGCGCCGCCTGCTGGACGTACGCCAGCGCGGCCGACTCGCGCACCTCGAGCTCTGCGTAGGTGCTTCCCTGCTTGCCGAGCGTCATGACGGTGTTGACGAGCTCCCGGACGATCTCGGCCAGTGCGTCCAGGTCGGACAGCGAGACGAGGGGATCGTTGAGCTCCGGGATCGGCTCGAATACCTGGAAACCACGGAGGTTCACGTCCTGCGCGAACGTCTTCTTGGTGCTGTTGCGTTGTAGGTTCTGCAGCGTGGCGTACATGATCCGGGCGGTCGGGCGCTCCCGTTCGGCTCGCCAGCCCGCGGCCACCTTCAGTACGAACTCGTCGAGCTGGTCCCACCACACCCGCCGAGCGAGACGCTGGAGGACGGCCTGCTCCTCACGCTCCTCCGGCCGGAGGGCGGGCGTTGCCGCGATCACCTCTTCCTCGTCGGCGAGCTCGATGGCCGGGCCGTCGCCGAGGACGAGGGCGTCGATGTCGAGAGCCTTGGAGGAGGGCCCCTCTCCGCCTTCGGAGATCAGGTTGAGGCTCTGCGACACGGCTTCCAGCCGCGTCCGCTCCTCCTGGCTCAGCGAGGTCATCTGGCGGCTCAGGTGACCGTAGAGCTCCCACATGGCATTCACGCCCCCCCGCACCTGGCGGGTGGCCCGGTACTCGGACACCTTGTACTCGAGGAGTTCGAGGGCGACGCTCTCCAGCTTCAGCATACGGACCCCAGTATACGGCCCGTCCGTGAGCGGCCGCTGCTGGAAACCTCACGCGATCGGCACGTCCAGGACGTGGCAAACGCCGTTCTTTCCACGCAGATCCAGACCGGCGACGCGCCCGCTCAGCTCTTGTCCGGCGACGCGCTCGCGCCGGCCAGTCGCGTGAACACGGCCCGGAGTACCTCCACGGCCCGGGAGTACTCGGAGAGCTCGATGCGCTCGTCGGGGGTGTGGTCGAGCGCCGAGTCACCGGGGCCGTACGCCACCATCGGCACCGGCCAATCCGGAGCGACGACGTTCATGTCGGAGGTGCCGGTCTTGACCTTGGCCCGCGGGCGGCCCCCCGCCTGCCGGATGCCCACCCGGAAGGCGCGCGCCAGCGCGGAGTCCCTCGGCCCCCGGTAGGCGTGCTCGGGACCGCTGGCGACCAGCTCGACGCCCGCCGGCAAGGCGAGCCCCTCGAGTCGCGCGACGAGAGCCTCCGGCGGCCATCTGGGCGGCAGCCGGAACCCCAGCACGGCCACGCATCGCTGGGTCAGACCGTCGTTGGAGGAGTCGAGCGACTGCAGCGAGAGCTGGAGCGCGTCGAACACGCCCTCGACCGGCTCGTTGTCGGCCTCGACGAACGCGCGGACGTCGCCGTAGGCGCGCACCGCCAGCTCCGGCGCGGTGGGCTCGTCTCGCGAGGAGTGGGTGTTGGGGCGCTCGGCCTCGAGCCTGACGAGCAGTCGCCCCTTGTACCCGAGGGTGTAGGCGTCCCAGCCGCTCGGCTCGCCGATGATGACCAGATCGGGGCGCTCGTAGGCTCGCACCGCATGGCGAGCGCCCTTGCTGCTGGGCGCCTCCTCCTCGACGGCGCCGATGAGGCGCACACGGAGGGCGCTCCGAAGCTCCGGCGCCAACCCCGCGACGGCCCCTACCGCCGCGCAGAAGCTGCCCTTCGCGTCGACCGCTCCCCTCCCGTGCAGCACGCCGCCTTCCTCCCGGACGGGGACCACGCCGGGAACCGTGTCGATGTGTCCGAGCACGGTGACGGCGAGGGCGCCTTCCCCCCACACGCCGACGGCGTTGCCGGCCTCGTCCACGAAGGCCTCGTCGGCGAAGGTCGCCATGGCGTCGACCAGCACGCGTGCCACCTCGGCCTCCTGGCCGGAAGGGCTCGGCGTCGCCACCGCCCGCCGCAGCAATCCGACGGCGTCGAAGCGTCCCTCCGTCACGACTCCAGGGCGCGCGCCGTCCGGGCCACCACCTCGTCGACCTGCGCCTCGCTGATCACCAGCGGCGGCAGGAAGCGCACCACCGTCGCGCCACCCGCGATGGTCAGGACGCCCTCGCGCTTGAGCGCGGCGATGACGGGTGCCGCCTTCTCCTTCAGCTCCACCCCGATCATCAGCCCCCGGCCGCGGACCTCCCGCACCCGCTCGCCGCCCACGCGCCTGAGGCCCCCCATCAACCGCTCGCCCAAGCGGCTCGCGCGATCCATCAGCCCCCGCTCCTCGATCTCCTCCAACACCGCCAGCCCCGCGGCACTGGCGAGCGGGTTGCCGCCGAAGGTGGAGCCGTGGCCCCCTCTTGGCATGCTCGCGGCCACGGCGTCGGTCATCAGCAGGGCGCCGATCGGCACGCCGCCGGCGAGCCCCTTGGCGAGGGTGGCCATGTCGGGGCTCACGCCGTACGCCTCGCTCGCCAGGAACGTGCCGGTCCGCCCGACGCCGCACTGGATCTCGTCGAACACCAACATGGCGCCGACCGCGGCGGTCGCCTCACGGGCCGCCGCCAGGAAGGCAGGGTCGGCGGGGTGGATGCCGCCCTCGCCCTGCACGGGCTCGAGCAGCACCGCGGCCACGTCCTCCGTCACGGCTGCGCGGAGCTCGTCGACGTCGTTGTAGCGCACGAACGTCACGCTCATGCCGTAGGGCCCGAACGGCTCGCGGTACTTGGGCTCCCACGTCATCGGCAGGACCCCCAGCGTGCGCCCCGAGAACCCGCGCTTCGCCGCCACGAACCGGCTCCTCCCGGTCGCGGCGCGCGCCCACTTCAACGCGGCCTCGTTGGCCTCGCTGCCCGAGTTGCACAGGAACACGCGGTTCAGGGGCGGCTTCACGTGCGTGAAGAGGCGATCGACGAAGGCGGTGCGGCTGTCGTTGGCAAAGGGCTGGGGGCACACGATGAGGCGCTGCGCCTGCTCCGCCACCGCCCGCGCGAGACGCGGGTTGCCGTGCCCCACGCTCGCGACCGCGATGCCGGCCATGCAGTCGATGTACTCGCGGCCGTCGGCGTCGATCAGCAGCGCTCCGTCGCCACGCACGAAGGCGGCATCGGGTTCCCACAGCCCCGAGCGGTGCTCGGCGTCACGAGCCAGAAGGGCGTCCGTCGCGCTCGTGCTCCGGTCGTCGATGTCCGTCATGTCGCACCTTCCTTCCCGGACCGGCGCCTCGCTCGCGCTCCGGCCCGCGCCACGCGCCGTCTAGGAGACGACCGTGCCCTCGCCCCGCAGGGCCCGCTCGACGGGCCGGGCGACTCGCGCGTCGGCGAAGACGACCCGGCCCACCCCCCCGGCAACGGCCTCTGCAGCGCCCAGCACCTTCTTCTTCATGCGGCCCTGAGCGACCTCGAGATAGCGTTCCACCTCGCCCAGCGGGATCTCGCGGATCAGGCTGCTCTCGTCGGGGAACGCGCGGAGCAGGCCCGGAACGTTCGACAGGAGCACGAGGGCTTCGGCGCCGAGGGCGGTGGCCACGGCGGCGGCCGCCCTGTCGCCGTCGACGTTGACGGCCACGCCCTCGAAGCTGGCCCCCGGGGGCGTGAGCACCGGCAGGTAGCCGTGATCCAGCAACAAGCCGAGCAGGGCGTCGTTGACGCGCTCCACCGTGCCCGTATGGTCGCCGCGCAAGATCACGGTCTTGCCGTTCTCGACGCTCCGCACGCTGGCCTTGTGCTTGCCCTCGAAGATGCGCCCGTCGAGCCCGGAGAGGCCGACGGCGTTGACGTCGCGGCGCTGCAGGCGCTCCACCAGCCCCTTGTTCATCTTGCCGCAATACACCATCTCGAAGATCTCGAGGGTCCGGCGATCGGTGTAGCGGCTGGTGAAGCCGCTGGGGCTCGTGACGAAGCGCGGTGGGTGCCCGAGCGCCTCGGCGACGCGGTTGGTCTCGGCGCTCCCGCCGTGAACGAGCACCAGCTTGCGGCCCGCCTGGTGCAGGGAGGCGATGTCGTCGCAGACAGCGTCGTAGTCGATCCCCTCGGAGCCGCCGACCTTGACCACGATCAGCCCGGTGGCGCTCACGGCTCGCCTCCCGGCCGGAACATGAAGCGCTCGAGCCGCTCGCCGCGCAACGGACCGAACCCGAACCTCCGGTACAGGGCGTGCGCGTCCCGCGTGAACAGCGTCCAGTAACGCACCTCGGCCAGCTCCTCCCAGCCCAGCACGCTCTCGATCAGGAACGTTCCGAGGCCCCGGCCTCGCTCCGGCTCCAGCACGAAGACGTCGGCGAGGTAGGCGAACGTCAGCCGGTCGCTCACGACCCGCGCGAACCCCACCTGCCGCTGCTCCCGGTAGAGCCCGAAGGGAAGGCTGCCGTCGAGGGCACGGCGCAGCTGCCGCATGGTGCGCCCCTCGGCCCAGTAACTCCGCGTCAGGAAGGCGTGCATCATGCCGAGGTCGAGGCGCTCCCGATCGGTGTCCACCTCGGCGTCCCCGCGATGCCACCGGCTCACGCCTCCAGCCCCTTCCGGACCGCGGCTCCCGTCCGCGCGTCGACGCCTTCCGCCACGACCACGCGATCGGCGCCCAGGTAGCGTGCGAACCTCCCTGCGGCGCGCTGCAGCGCGTCGAGGGTGCGAGCGTTCGGCGGCTGCTCCCAGTAGAAGCGCAGGACGCGCCACGCCGCCTGGCCGTCACCGCGTTCGAGGCGCGAGTCGACACGACCGACGAACCGCCCCCGATGCCATACCGGCAGCACGTAGTAGCCCCAGCGCCGCTCGCGTTCGGGCTTGTACACTTCCCACACGTAGTCGAAGCCGTAGATGCGCTCGACGCCGCGGCGGTCCCAGAGCAGGCCGTCGAGGGGCGCCACGAAGCGCATGCCTCGGGGGATCGTCCCCTCCAGCGCAGCGGGAGCGTCGGGCGGTGCCAGGTACGCCTCGCCCTCGACCTCCAAGGAGCGTAGCCGCCCCTCCGCGACCAGGTCGGCGAGCACCCGCTTGCGGAGCGGCGCGTCGACCGGCACGGACCAGAGCGCGGCGCCCGCCGTGGGGCGCAAGAGCCCGGCGCTCCGCACGCGACGTTCGAGCAGGTAGCGCACGCTCGCTTCCTCCCCGGGATCCGGCGTCGCGAGGACCGCCTCAGGCAGCACGCGCTCGGGAAGGTCGTAGACGTGACGACCCTTGACGCGATGGTGCGTGACGATCTCCCCTGCCATCCACAGGCCCCTCAGGATGTGCTTCACCAGCTTGTCGCCGTACCAGCTGCCCCGGATGGCCTCGGGGCGGTGGTCATCGAACAGATCGTCGGCGAAGTCCAGGCTGGAGAGCGGGCCGCGCCGCTCGAGCTCCGCCAGGGTCCGACGCACCTCGGCAGGGTAAGCGTCGAGCACGCGCTCTCCCCAGCGGCGCCGGAAGTAGCGGTGGTAGAGGCGGCGGTACGGCCAGTCCTCCACCGGCGTGAGGCACACCTGCTTGTCCCACGCGTCGTACACGCGGCGCCGCCGGTAGGCGTGCCGCTGCCAGGCATCGACGCGGTAGCCGGGCACGCGCGCCTGCAACACCAGGTCCGGGTTGCGCCCGACCGGGTTGAGGGGATCGTACTGCACCGTGCCCAGGTGCTCGAACGCTGCTTCCAGGCGCCGCGGCGCGAAGTGGTAGACGCCGAGCAGATGGCGCGCCTCGCGCGCGCTCAGGCGCCCGGCTTCGCGCCTCGGAGAGCGTGTCCCGGCGTCGGAGACAGTCACGGCGCCCTCACGGGTGGAGCCCCGGGAAGGTCAGCCCGAGCGTCTCGTCCCATCCCATGGCCACGTTGAGCGCCTGCACCGCGTGTCCCGCAGTGCCCTTCACGAGGTTGTCGATGGCGCACATCAGCACCACGCGCCCGCTTTCCGGGTCCATCTCGAAGCCGATGTCGGCCCAGTTGGTCCCGTCCAGGATCTTGGGGTCGGGAACCCGGTGGATCCCCTTGCGCGCCTGCACGATCCGGATGAACGGCTCGTCAGCGTAGCGCTCGCGCAGGGCGGCGGCGACGTCGCGCTCGCTGGTCCCGTCGGGCACGAACACGTGGGCGGTGGCGAGGATGCCCCGTATGCGCTCGACCGCGGTGGCCGTCAGGTGGACCTGCACTTCGCCGGGGAGCTCCTGGGCGATCTCCGCGGTGTGACGGTGGCGTGTCGGGGCGTAGGTGCGCACCACCCCCATCCGCTCGGGATGGTGGCCGGAGCCGGTGGGCTGATTGCCGGCGGCGCTCGAGCCGATCTTGGCCTCCACCACGATGTCGCGGCGGCTCACCAGGCCGGCGGCAAGCAGCGGGTAGAGGGCGAGGATGGAGGCGGTAGCGATGCAGCCGGCTCCGGAGATGCGGCGCGCGCCGACCAGCTCGGAACGGTGCAGCTCGGGGTTGCCGTAGACGAAGCTGCCGAGCAGGTCGGGACGAGGATGCGGCTCGCCGTAGTAGCGCTGGTAGACCTCGGGGTCCCGCAAGCGGAAGTCGGAGGACAGGTCGAGCAGCATCGGCGCCTTGGCCGCGAGGGCGTCGTAGCGCGATGCGAAGCGCTTGTGCGGCAGGCCGGAGACGAGCACGTCGACGTCCTCGAGCTCCTCGAGCTTGACGAAGCGCAGCCGCGTGACGTTGCGCAGGTTGGGGTGCACCAGCGGCACCGGCAGGCCGGCGTTGCGCTCGCTGGTGACCTGCACCACCTCCAGTCGAGGATGGCCCAGCGCCAGCCGGAGGAACTCGCCGCCGGCGTACCCGGAGGCGCCGACGATGCCCACACGGAGCGCGCCGGATTCGCTGGAGCTGCCGGGGACGGAAGGCTGGCTCGAAGGCATGGGTGGCATTCTATCCGTCTCGCCCGCCGGCTCAGGCGGGCACGACCTGCATCGCGGCGTAGCGCACGACGCGCGCAGGGATGTCCACGCCGGTGGTGGAGACCGAGTTGCGGAACTCCATGGTGTGGTTCACCTCGACGACCAGCAAGCCGCGCTCCGACTCGATCACGTCGACGGCCAGCACCCCGCCGCCGACCGCTCGCGCCGCTGCCGAGGCGACCTCCACCAGCTCGTCGGTGAGCGGACAGTTGCTGGCGCTGCCACCGCGCGCGGTGTTGGTGATCCAGTGGTCGCTGGTACGGTAGATGGCGGCGATCACCTCGTCGCCCACCACGAAGGCGCGGATGTCGCGGCCGGGCTTGCGGACGAACTCCTGCACGTAGAACACCTTGTGTTGAGGGCCGCCGAGCACCTCCTTGTGCTCGAGCACCGCCTCCACCGCGTCGCGATCGGAGAGCTTCGACACCATGCGCCCCCAGCTGCCGACCACGGGCTTCAGGACCACCGGATAGCCGAAGCGCTCGCACAGCTCCAGCACCGCCTCGGCCGTGAAGGCGACCCCCGTGCGCGGCGCCGGCACGCCGGCCGCGGCGAGGGCGGCGTTGGTGGCGAGCTTGTCCCCGCACGTCTCGATCACGGCGGGACGGTTGACAACCTGCGCGCCGGCCGCGGTGTAGAGACGACTCAGGGCAAGCCCGCGGGTCTGGGAGAGGCAGCGCTCCACCACGACGTCGTAGGGAGAGGCCTCGAAACGGCTGAAGTCCACCGCCTGGTGGGGGGCGTACACCTGCTCGAACGGCACGCCGACGCGCTCGAAGGCCTCGAACAGCATGCGTTCCTCCGGCCGCAGACGGTCGTACACGACGGCGATCCGCGGGGTCGCGGCGACATGGCTCACCGATCTACTCGCCCCAGTCCTCGTCCTCCTCGGGCGCCGGCTCGAAGCGCAGCGGCTCGAGGCCGACGACCTCGAGCTCGGCGCCTTCATCGGTGACGACGAGCTCGCCGAGGGTGAGGCTCTCCGGATCCACGTCCACGCGGCCGTAGGGGGTATCGATCGTCTGCATGCCTGCTTCTCCTTCAGGTGCGGCGCTGTGCGCCGCGAACTCGGGCCCGCTGGGCTGGACTGCGCGCGTCCGGCTCGGGCCTGGGCGGTCGCGCGCGAAAAAGCTGGCTGGCTCAGCCGGACGCGTCCTGCGGAGCCTCGCCCGGAAAGCGGCCATGTTTCTTGAAGAAGGCGAGGACCGAGCCCTCGCTGAGGACCTCCTGCAGGAAGTCGGGCACAGGAGGTAGCGCGAGGCTCTCCTCGGCTCCGTCGTCGCTGAAACGCACGATGCGGCCACGGTCCAGCTCGAGACGCACCCGGTCCCCGTCGTCGAGCGCGTCGACCAGGCCGGGCGCGGTGAAGGCGGGGATGCCGAGGTTGAGGAGGTTGCGGTAGTGGATGCGCGCGAAGGAACGCGCGACGATGGCGCCCACACCCAGCAGCTTGAGCGCCTGCGGCGCGTACTCGCGGCTCGACCCGAGCCCCCAGTTGCGCCCGCCCACCAGGACGTCGCCGGGTCGCACCTCGCCGGCGAACTCCGGCCGCAGGTGCGCGAAGGCGTAGCTCTGGAAGACGTCCTCGCCGACCATGAATGGAGCGTACTTGCCCGGCAGGATGTCGTCGGTATTGACCGCGTCGCCGAAGCGCCAGACGCGGTTCGCCGAGGACGCTGCGCTCTCGCTCATGCCGGCACCCCCTCGTCGGGAAGGGCGACGACGCCTGCCGCAGCGGTGGCGGCCGCCACAGCCGGGCTGGCCAGGTAGATGCGCGCTTCCGGGCTCCCCATGCGTCCCATGAAGTTGCGGTTGCTGGTGCTGACGCAGACCTCGCCGGGGGCCAGCACCCCCATGTGCCGCCCCATGCAGGGACCGCAGCCGGGCACGCCGATGCTGGCGCCCGCCGCCACCAGGGTGGCGATGGTGCCGTCGGCGAGGGCATCCTGCAAGACCTGGCTACTGGCAGGGATGACCAGCAGACGCGTGCCGTCGGCCACCCGGCGCCCCTGCAGGACGCGCGCCACCTGGTGGAGATCCTCGAGCCGACCGTTGGTGCAGGTGCCGACGAACACCTGATCGACGTGCACGCCCAGGTGCTCGCGCACCGGCTGCACGTTGTCGACCTGGAAGGGAACGCTGAGCACCGGACCGAGCTGCGTCAGGTCGATCACGATCGTGGTCGCGACCTCCGCCGCGTCGTCGACGGTTAGCCAGGACGGGACCTGGTAGCGCCTGCGTAGCTCCTCGTCCGGAGCCACCAGGCCCACCTTGGCGCCCGCCTCGACCGCCAGGTTGGCCAGCGTCATCCGCTCGCCGGGACCGAACGCCTCGGCTCCCAGGATCTCGATGCTGGCGTAGGTAGCGCCGTCGGCCGTGAGCCGGTGGACGATCTCGAGCGCCACGTCCTTCGCCGACACGTCCGGCGGACGTTGCCCGGTGAGCCGCACCCGAACGGTCTCGGGCACGCGGAACCACGTCCGGCCCGCGACCATCGCCAGCGCGATGTCGGTCGCGCCCATGCCGGTGCCGAAGGCGCACACCGCGCCGTAGGTGGTGGAGTGGGAGTCGGAGCCGACCACCACCCACCCCGGCCGGGCCAGGCCCTCCTCCATCAACACCTGGTGGCAGATGCCGCGGCCCACGTCGAACAGCCGCAGGCCCTTCGCCTTCGCCACCGTCCGCACGCGCTTCTGCGTGGTGGCGACCTCCACGTTGGAGGCCGGGGCCACATGGTCGACCACCACCGACACCCGCTCGGGGTGCTGGATGACTCCGCCGAGCTCGTCCTCGACGATGCGCAGCGCGCTGGGCGCGATCGAGTCGACCATCATGACCTGATCGACCGGGACCACCACCACCTCGCCCGCGCGCACGCGGCGTCCGGCCTTCACCGAGAGGATGCGCTCGGCCAGCGTCAGGCCCGAGAGATCCACGCCGGGGTCGTTCGGCAGCGTCGAGGGCCAGCGCCCGGCCTCGGCCGGACGCGCCATCGTCATGCCGACCTCCGCTGGTGCTCGGCGGTCTCGCGCGAGAACGCCTCGAGCAGCATGCGGTCGATCTCGTCGAGCGGAACGTCCCCTTCGTCGGCCTTCGCCTTGACCTCCCGGGTCACGTCGCGGACCGCCTCGTCGGACAGCTCGAGCGCCAGGTTCCGCGCCCTCGCGGCGATGGCGTGTCGACCGGTGAGACGGCTACCGAGCTGCATGCGGCGGTCGACGCCGAACGCTTCCGGCGGGATGGCCTCGTAGCTGCCGGGGTTCACGTAGATGGCCTTGAGGTGCATGCCGGCCTTGTGGTTGTAGGCGAACGGTCCCGTCAGGTAGTTGTTGAAGGGGATCTCGATGCCGGTCATGCGCGCGATCATACGATCCAGCTCCGGAAGGAGCTCGAGGTCGTACTTCGTCGCCAGCCTCTCGGGATTGAGGGTGTACATGCGCGCCAGGAAGCCGCCGAGCGGCGTGATGCCGTTGCGCTCGCCGATCCCGAGCACGCTGGTGTCGACATGGGTAGCGCCGCTGCGGACCGCCTCGAACGCATTGGCAACGGCGCAACCGGTGTCGTTGTGACCGTGGAACTCGATGTCGCAGTGCACGGCATGACGCACGTCGGCAACCAGCTCGCGTACCTGCGCCGGGGTGGCGATGCCGACCGTGTCCGCCAGACCCACCCGGTCCACGCCGGCCTTGTCGGCCGCCTGGTAGACCCTGAGCAGATCGCGCTTGTCCGATCGGAAGGTGTCCTCCGAGGAGAAGCGCACGTTGCGTCCCTCGCCCTTGACGTAGTCGATGACCTCGAGGCTCTGGTCGATGACCTCGTCGACGCTGCGCCCGTGGCTCGTGCTCGCCAGCTCCCGCGAGGTCGCGAAGAGGATGTCCACGCCGAAAACGCCGCACTCGACGGCAACGCGCGCGTCGTGGAGGTTGGCGCGGGTGTGCGTCAGGACGCGGGCGTTCAAGCCCAGTCCCGCGATCGTCTCGCACGCCTCGCGCGAGGCGGGCGACGCCACCGGCGTCGTCAGCTCGATGAAGTCGACCCCGAACGCATCCAGCAGCTTCACGACCTCGATCTTGTCCTGCAACGTGAAGTTGCCGAGCGCGAACTGCTCGCCCTCCCGGAGCGTCGAATCGATGATGTGCCAGTCCCTGATGGCCATGCTCACCTCGGTGCCCTCTGCGGCTCTCCTCTGCGCCCGCGGTGGCTCCCTCTGGACCGCGGGCAACGGTACGGAACGTGCCCTTCGCGCCGATCGCGGTTGTGCGGGCTCGTGGCCTTCGTTCCGTAACCCCGAGCGACCTTCGAGGGCGTAGCCGACCTCGCTCGAGGTCAACGTCCGGAGGGCATGTTACGAGGCGCCATGCCGCCCTGTCAAGTCATGAAAATACGATAAGAATCGGGATTTCTATCGATTCGAAGGGCTCATCTGCAGAGCGCCGCGGTTCGCCTCACCGGCCGTCGCCATCACCTGGATTCATGCGGTCGACTTCACCGTTCTCTTTCGATTCAAAAGTCATGGGATCAGGCGCCGACCAGCACCACGCCCAGCGGCACCTCACCCCGGCCGTCGACCTGCAGCAGCTCGGAAAGCTCGTCGTCGTAGAACTCCGCCAGGAAGTGCCCCGCCAGGCCCATGCCCGAGCAGCCGAGCACGACCGCTTGAGCGGCGGCGCCCACGTCGAGGCACAGGTAGCGGAACGTCCTTCCGTTGCTGCCCGAGCCGTGCCGAGCGAAGATCCCGGTGAAGCACAGCGCCACGGCGTGGGCGTCGACGTCGGCCGGCGCCACGAGGCTGGCGGCGAGCGCCTCGGTCGGGTCGCCGGTCGCCAGGTGCTCCAGCGTGTGATCGCGCGGGTTGTAGTGGTACACGCCGGCGAACAGGTCCTCGACATGGCGGGCCACGACGTAGGTCTCGACGCTCGACACGCCGTCCGCCGACAGGTGGGTTCGCTCGTGCCCGAAGGTGAAGCCCGCCGATCCCCACAGCAGCTGCGAAAGCTGTGCCTGCTTGAGCCGACCCCCCTCGGCCAGGCCGGCGCGCGCGGTCGACAGCACCGTCCACAGCCCGGACCCGCCCCGGAGCTGAGGCACCGGCAGAGCGGCGACCTCCCGAGGGTTGGCATACACCTTGTACGGCGGCGCGACCCTGCTCTTCGAGCGCGGCACCGCCCCGCGGCGGTACTTCGTTTGAGCGTAGAACTCCGCCCCGATCGACTTGTCTCGATTGTGAGCCACGGGCGCTCCCACGCGAGTCTAGCACCCTGCCGGCCCCGCCCTGCGCGGACCGCGGCGACGGTAGGCTGGCAGCGTGAGAGAGGCCCTCGCGACCTGGTTCGATCGCTGTGCCCGGACGCTGCCGTGGCGGGGCGCGCGGCGCGACCCCTACGCCGTCCTCGTCTCGGAGGTCATGCTTCAGCAGACGCGGGTGGAGACGGTCGTCCCGTACTTCGAGCGCTGGATGCAGCGCTTTCCGACGGTTCGGAGCCTGGCGGACGCCGACGAGGAGACGGTTCTTCGGCTCTGGCAGGGACTCGGCTACTACCGGCGCGCCCGGCGCCTGCAGGAGGCGGCGCGCCAGATCGAAGTGCACCACGGCGGGCGGATCCCGGACTCCCGCGACGAGCTCGAGGCGCTTCCCGGTGTCGGCCGCTATTCCGCGGCCGCGATCGCAGCGCTGGCGTTCGGCGACGACGTCATCGCCGTCGACGGCAACGTGCGCCGGGTCGCCGCCAGGCTCTTCGGCTGGCGCGAGGCGCGCGCCGACCGGGCGATCGAACGCGCCCTGGCGGAGCGCTTCGCGCCGTCCCCGGCGCCCGGGGACACCGGCCACGGCCCTGCAGCGGGCGCCCCCGAGCCGCCGCCCCTCGCCGAAGCGCTCATCGAGCTGGGGGCGCTGGTGTGCACGCCGCGCGAGCCACGGTGCGAAGCTTGTCCGCTGGCGAGCGGATGCCGGGCGCGCGCCGCAGGCGCACCCGAGGCGTATCCGCGACCAGGACACCGGCGCGCGCCTCCGAGGAGGCGACGTTTCGCGCTGGTGGCGCTCGAAGGATGCCGGGTGTGGTTGAGGCGGCGCGGCACCGATGAGATGCTCGGCGGGCTCTGGGGCTTCCCGCAGTGCGACGCCGCGCCCGCCGGCGCCCGCTGTCTCGACCCCGTCGCTCACGCCTACAGCCACTTCCGGCTCGAGCTCGTCCCCGTCCTGGTGGATCCGACGCACCCCGCCCTGCAGCGCGCGGGGCCTGCACGTGCCTGGCACGTCGACGAGCTCGCGGTGCTGCCGCTCTCGTCGGTCGACCTTCGGGTCCTCGAGCGACTCCGCCGGGAGGCTCTGCTGCCGGATGCGGCGGTATCCTGACCCATGCCAGACGCCGCCGCATCCTCCGCCGAGAGCCCCGTTCTGCACCTCCGGGTGCGTTTCGCCGAGACCGACCAGATGGGCATCGCGCATCACTCCGCCTACCCCGTGTGGATGGAGGCCGGTCGCGTGCAGTGGCTGCGGGCAAACGGGTTGGACTACCGTCTCATGGAGGAGGGCGGCCTGTCGCTGTCGGTGTCGGCCATGGAAGTGCAGTACCGCCGGGCGGCCCACTTCGACGACGTCATCACCGTGACGACGCGGCTCGTGTTGGTGCGGAGCCGGCTGATGCGCCTCGAGTACCGCCTCGACCGCGCGGCCGACGACGCCCTGCTCGCCACCGGCGCGACCGTTCACGTGCCCACCGACCGCCGGGGTCGGGCGATGCGCCTGCCCGAGGTGTGGTACACGCCGTTGATGGCGCTGGTGGAACCGGCTTCCTGAGCCGGGTCGACCCTACGGGGACGGCCGATTCGCGCCCGTATACTGTGCCAATGCCGCGCCAGCGAGGTGAACCATGACCGAGACTCCGCCGACCGTCCTAGCCGACGAACGCACGCGCAACGCCAAGATCATCGGCGAGGCCCTGACCTTCGACGATGTCCTGCTGGTTCCCGCCCACTCCGCCGTGCTGCCCCGCGACGTGTCGGTCGCCTCGCGCTTCTCCCGGAACATCGACCTGCAGATCCCTGTCGTCTCCGCCGCCATGGACACCGTCACGGAGACCACGATGGCGGTGGCCATCGCCCGTCAAGGCGGGATCGGCGTCGTTCACAAGAAGATGCCCGTCGACCAGCAGGCGGAGATGGTGCGCAAGGTGAAGCGCTCGGAGTCCGGCATGATCGTCGACCCGATCACGCTCGGGCCGGGCGCCACCCTGGCCGAGGCCGAGCACCTGATGAGCGAGTACCGCATCAGCGGCGTCCCGATCGTCGAGCCCGGAGGCCGCCTCATCGGCATCCTCACCAACCGCGATCTCCGCTTCGAGACCGACTTCGGCCGCCGCGTCGAGGAACTCATGACGTCGCAGAACCTGGTGACCGTCCCTGTCGGTACCACCCTCGAGAAGGCGCGCGACATCCTGCGGGCGCACAAGGTCGAGAAGCTGCTCGTCGTCGACGACGGCTACATCCTGCGCGGCCTCATCACCATCAAGGACATCCAGAAGAAGCTCGACTTCCCCCACGCCGCCAAGGACGAGCTCGGCCGCCTGAGGGTGGCCGCCGCGGTGGGCGTCAGCCAGGATCTGGAGGCCCGGGCGGCCGCGCTGGTAGAGGCCGGCGTCGACGCTCTCGTCCTCGATAGCGCACACGGCCACTCGCAGGGGATCCTGGACGCCCTCGTCTACCTCAAGGAGTCGTTCGACGTGGACGTGGTGGCCGGCAACGTCGCCACCGTGGAAGCCGCCACCGATCTCATCGAGCGCGGCGCCGACGCCGTCAAGGTGGGGGTGGGCCCCGGCAGTATCTGCACCACGCGCGTCGTGACCGGCGTTGGCATGCCGCAGCTCAGCGCCATCCTGACGCTTGCCGAACGCACCCGCGAGGCGGGGATCCCCCTCATCGCCGACGGCGGCATCAAGTTCTCGGGCGACGTGCCGAAGGCGCTCGCGGCCGGCGCCGACTGCGTCATGGTCGGCTCCTTGCTGGCGGGAACCAGCGAGGCCCCGGGCGAGGACATCCTGCGCGACGGCCGGCGCTACAAGGCCTACCGTGGGATGGGCAGCCTCGGCGCCATGGCGGGCGGCAGCGCCGACCGCTACTTCCAGGAGGACGCCAAGAAGCTGGTGCCCGAGGGAATCGAAGGCATGGTGGCCTACAAGGGCCCGGTCGAGGACGTGCTCTACCAGATGGTCGGCGGCCTGCGCTCGGCGATGGGGTACTGCGGCACCCCCGACGTGCCCTCGCTGCAGCACTCGGCGCGCTTCGTCAAGATCACCCAGGCGAGCCTGGTCGAGTCCCACCCGCACGACGTCACCATCACCAAGGACGCGCCCAACTACTCGCTCAAGAGCCGGTCGTAGGGCGCCCCGCCGGTCGCGTTCGCGCCGACCACGGTGCGCGCGAACGCCGGCCCGTCCGCGAGCGGTTGTGCGAGCAAGCGCTCGCCACGGCTAGAGCCGCGGCGCGAACTCTCCCTCGGCCTGGATCGAGGTGTACGCTGCGAGCGTCGGTGAGATCCCGAACTTGAGGATGTGGGTGAACGGGCTGAACACCCGCTCGGCGGGCTGGCCCAGCGGTAAGAGGTGGCTCCGCAAGCGGGCGAACTGCGCCCGCGTGATGTCATCCTGTCGGGCCAGCGCCTCGGCCGCCTTGCCGCGAAGCCGGCGCAGCGTCGTCTCCAGATAGCCGCGCCCCCGGTCGACGGCTCCCTGCAGCGTCGGGTCGATCCCCTCGACCTGGTCGAACAGCCGGTCCATCAGACGCTCGAGCTCCTCCCCGGTGGAACGGAAGCGCTCGCCGTAGCCGCTCCTGTCGAGCAACACTCGCTCCAGGCAACCGTCGGGCGCAGCCTGGAAGGCGGCCACGTCGAGCCCGTACTTGTCGAGGATGCGCGCCACGGGCGGCTCGACCACCGTCGCCGTGGCGCGCGGCCATACCAGCGGCATCGGCACGCCGTGCGCGGCGTAGACGCCGCGAAGCTGCGCGAAGTAGCGGAGCTCTCCCGGACCGAGCACCACCGCGGCCGTCGGGAGCACCGCGTCCTGCACCACGGGCCGCAAGCCGGCGGCGGGCGTCAGCGCGGCGGGGTCGTCATCGAGGCGGGCGCGAACCTCCTCGGTCGAGAGCACGCGCCCCTCGATGCGGAAGTGGCGCCCCTCGTGACGCAGCAGCACCCGGCGCGGAACGCCGCCCCCGGGCACCTCCAGGAACAGGTTGGTGGCGTTGGCGCCGCGCCCGAGCTGAGGGTCCACACCGAGCCGCCGCAGGCGCCGGGCGGCGGCGTTGACCTCGGCCACGCTCGCCTCCGGCCGCGCCAGCTCGCGCTCGAGCACGGGGCGCAGCAGCGCCGCCGCCGACTCGGTCATGGGGTCGAACAGGGCCAGCCCCTGATCACCCAGGAGCCGGTAGAGCAACCCGGCGAACCAGTCCGCGTAGGTGGTCGCGGCGCCGGCGGCTTCGCGAAGCAGCGTCACGACCTCGTCCAGGAAGGGCGGCCTGGGCCGAAGGCCGTCGAGCCCGTCCTCCACCGACCGGAGCATGCCCTGCGTGAGGGGCACGCGCCCGGCAGGTGCGTCGGCCGGCAGGCTCACGCTCAGGTGGTGGAGCCGCTCCTCCCCGTCGAGAAGGTGGGCGTGATCGACCTCGGCGGTGTCGTGATCCTGGCTGGCCAGCCAGAAGACCGGGATCACCGGACGTTCCTCCCGGTCGAGCCGGTGCGCCAGGCGCACTGCGGTGATGGCCTTGGACAGGGTGTAGGCCGGGCCCAGCAGCAGCCCCGTCTGCTGGCCGGCCACCACGACCCGCGACTCGGGGTGCTCGAGCCGGTCCAGGTTTCGGTGGACGGCCTCAGGCGCGCCGAGCCGGCGGGCGTGCTCGCGCATCGCCGCCGCCAAGGCGAGGCGATCGCCGGGGCGCGGCACCCGCAGGGCGGAGTCGACGTCGCCCGCGGGAAGATCGAAGAACTCGCTCAGGTCCCCGGACCGATAGCGGTCGAGGAAGGTCGTACGGTACGGCGGCGTATCGTCGCGGGACACGCGCCAGCTTACCCGCCGCGCCGAGCAGGGGGAGTCGTGCGCTACGCACGGTCCGGCGCCGGCGGCTCCGCCGGGCCGTGGTAGAATTCCGGACGTGCGGGCGCGGGGCCCCCGGTCCTGCCCCCGACGGCGCAAACCCCTCGCATGCGCATCCATACCGACCTCACCCCCACCGGCACCTACCGCGACGTCGTCGTCCTCATCGACGTGTTGCGCACCTGCACCGTGGCACCCCTGCTGTTCGAGCGGGGCCTCACCGAGCTCGCCCTCACGCCGAGCCTGCGCAGCGCCCGCGCCGCGGCGGCTGAGGGGTGGCTGCTGCTGGGCGAGCGCCAGGGCGTGCCGGCGGAGGGCTTCAACTTCGGCAACTCTCCCGCGGAGATCGCCGCCATCGATCTGTCGGGCAAGCGTGCGGTGATGGTATCGGAGAACGCTCCGCGCTGGCTGCCGCAGGTCGCGGACGCGAAGTGCGTGCTGCTCGGCTCCCTGTACAACGCCGCTGCGGTGGGGGCGGTCGCGGCCGCACAGGCGCAGGAGAGCATCGACCTGGTGGGTTCGGGCTTCGAAGGGGAGCCGGACCTCGACGATGCCCTCGGCGCCGGGCTTCTGGCCGCCTTGCTGGGCGAGCGCCTGCCTACGGCGGCGCGAAGCGGCGCCACCCGCTTCGCCCTCAGCCTGCTGCGGGCCTTCCCCGACCCGATGGAGGCCCTGTGGCAGTCGGTGGCGGGCCACTACCTGAGACGGGTGGGGCTCGAGCGCGACGTGGCGTTCGCGGCGCGGGTGTCGGCCAGCCGCGTCGTTCCCCAGCTGGTGGGCCGCCAGCCGGGCGCGGGCAGCGCCCCCTTGTACCTCTTCGCACCGGCCGCAGATCCCGGCTGATGCCCGGCGCTCCGGCTGCACGGCGGCTCCTGCTGGGGCTGCCGGTCGATCCGCTCACCCTGCAGCAGGCCACGGCGTGGGCGCTCGAGGCCTCGCGGGGCGACCGCCCGCGACTGGTGGTGACGCTCAACCCCGAGATCGTGGTGGGGGCGCTGGACGACCCGGTCCTGTTCCGGGCCCTCGCCGGCGCCGACCTGAGCGTGGCCGACGGCGTAGGGATCGCCTGGGCCCTGCGAAGGCAGGGCGTGCCGCTGCCAGGTAGGGTGCCGGGCGTCGACCTGGTGACCGGCGTGCTGCGCGCGGGCGGGTCCGAGCTGCGCGTGTACGTGCTGGGCGGCCGGCCCGGCGTGGCCGAGCGGGCGGCCACCGAGATCACGCGACGGTTCGGGTGCCGGGTGACGGGGGCTCGTCACGGCTACTTCCGGCGCCCCGAGGAGGTTCCCGACGTCTGCAACGAGATCGAGGCGAGCCACAGCCATCTCTTGCTGGCCGGCCTGGGCCCGGGCCAGGAGCGCTTCCTGTGGGAGCATGCGCCACGCCTGGGCGCCCGGGTGCTGATCGGCGTCGGGGGCACGCTCGACGTGCTCGCCGGTGAGGTCCGGCGCATGCCGGCCTGGAGCAGCCGCCTCGGCATCGAGTGGGTGCTACGCGTAGGCCTCGATCCGAAGCGATGGCGACGCCTCCCCAGGCTGGCGAGATTCGTGTGGGCGGTGCTGAGCCGGCCCGGCCACGAGCCGGGGACCGGCGCCTTCGACTAGACCTGCGCGATCTCGACCGGGTCGCGGTCCTCCAAGGCGTCCTTCTCCGCTTCCTCACCGGGATGGCCGGCCGGGTAGCGCCCGTCGAAGCACGCCAGGCAGGTGCGCGAGAGCGCGATGGCGCGGGCCAGGCCGGCGTCGGTCAGGAAGTGCAGGGTATCGGCCCCGATGCGATCGCGGATCTGGTCGACGCTCATGGTGGCCGCGGCCAGCTCCTTGCGCGCCGCGGTGTCGATGCCGTAGTAGCAGGGGAAGCGGATCGGCGGGCTCGACACACGGAAGTGGACCTCGGTAGCGCCGGCTTCGCGCAGCAACTGGACGATCCGGCCCGAGGTCGTTCCGCGGACGATGGAGTCGTCGACCAGGACCACCCGTTTGCCCTGCACGGCGGGCGTGGGGGCGAGCTTGAGCTTCACCTTCTGATCGCGCAAGCGCTGGTTCGGGTGGATGAAGGTGCGTCCCGCGTAGGGTGACTTGTACAGCCCCATGTCGAACGGGATGCCGGAGGCGCGCGCATAGCCGATGGCAGCCGCCAGGCCGGAGTCCGGCACACCCACCACCAGATCGGCCTCGACGGGCTCCTCCCCAGCCAGCACCGCGCCCATGCGGATGCGGGCAGCGTGGACCTCGACCCCGTCCAGCACGGAGTCGCCGCGAGCGAAGTAGATCCATTCGAAGGCGCACGGGGTCGGCTGCGGCGCCAGGACCTGGTAGCTGTGCAATCCCTCGTCGTCGGCCATCACCAGCTCGCCGGGACGCACATCGCGCAGGAAGGTGGCGCCCATGACGTGCAGCGCCGAAGGCTCCGACGCGAAGACGTAGCCGCCTTCGATCTCGCCGATCACCAGCGGCCGCACCCCGTTGCGGTCACGCAGGCCGAGGATGCGGTGGCGGTCCATCAGCACCACCGAGAAGCCGCCCTCCAACTCGCCCATGACCTGCGCGGTGGCGTCGCGAAGGCTGAGGTGGCTGTAACGGGCGATGAGGTTGATCATCACCTCGCTGTCGTTGGTGGTCTGGAACACGGCGCCCTCGTCCAGCATCCGGGCGCGCATGGCCTTGGCATTCGTGAAGTTGCCGTTGTGGGCCAGCGCCAGCAGGCCCTTGTTGGAGCGAACGGTGATGGGCTGGGCGTTGAAGCGGAGGCTCGACCCCGTCGTGGAGTAGCGGGTGTGCGCGATGCCGGTGCGCGCGCCCTCGAAGCGGAGCTGCTCGAGCCGGTCCTCGGTGAACACCGTGCTGACCAGGCCCATGTCCTTCTCGATCCGGATCTCGTCGTCCGACGCCACGCAGATGCCGCACGACTCCTGACCGCGATGCTGCAGCGCGAAGAGCCCGATATGAAGCAGCGAGGCCACGTCGGTGGCGAGCGGCAGGTGCACCGCCACCACCCCGCACTCCTCGTGCAGCTTGTCGTCTCCCCCCAGGTCCCAGGGAGTCCCGTCCATGGCCATCAGCGTAGCGCGTCCGTCAGGGGGCGGTGGTAGGCGGCGCGGAGCGCCGTCAGGGGCACGACGAACGCCCCCCGAACGGTCCGCATGCGGACCTCCTCGCCCCCGCTGGAGCCCAGGCGGTGGCAGGGCACCGCTGACTCGGCGCACAGGGTCTCGGCCCGGGCCAGCTCGACCTCGCCGGGTAGCGCCACCACGATGCGAGCCGCGCCCTCGCCGAACAGCACGGCGTCGTCGCGCGTGCCCGGGGCGCTCGGCAGGGTTAGGTCGAGGCCGCGGCCCCCGGCGATCGCCATCTCGGCCAGCGCCACCGCGAGTCCCCCCTCGGAGACGTCGTGAGCCGTATCGCACAGCCCCTCCTGGATGAGCGTGCGCACCACGCCCTGCACCGCCGCCTCGCGGTCGAGGTCGAGCGGCGGAGGGGCGCCGGCATCGACGCCGTGCAACCGGAACAGCATCTCGCTGGCGCCCAGCGAGCCGGCCGCCTCGCCCACCAGCAGGAGCACGTCACCGTCACGCTTGAGCGCCATGTCGGCGCGCCGGCCGACGTTCGGCAGCACGCCGACCATGCCGACCGTGGGCGTGGGGTCGATGGCGTGGTAGCCGTCCTCGCTCCGGTACTGGTTGTAGAGGCTGACGTTGCCTCCGGTCACGGGCGTGCCCAGTGCGAGACATGCCTCCTTCAGGCCTTCGACGGCCTGCTCGAGCTGGTAGTAGACCTCGGGCAGGTACGGGTTCCCGAAGTTGAGGTTGTCGGTGACCCCCAGCGGCGTCGCCCCCACGCAGGTGAGGTTGCGGGCCGCCTCGGCCACCGCGTGCGCCGCCCCGAGGCGCGGTTCGGCCCTCACGTACCGGGCGTTGCAGTCGATGGTGGCGGCGACCCCACGCGGGGACCCCTTGACACGCAGCACCGCGGCGTCGCCCTGGCCGGGCAGGACCACCGTGTTGGTCATGACCTGATGATCGTACTGGCGGAACACCGCGAGCTTGCTCGCGATCGTCGGGCTCTCCAGAAGCCTCAACAACGCACCGGCCGGGTCCGAGGTCTCGGGGACGTCCACGCTCCGCTCGCGAAGCGCGATCGCCTCCTCCGCCTCCACGCCCGCCCGGGTGTAGCTGGGCGGTTCGTTGAGCGCGGCGACCGGCAGGTCGCCGACCAGGCGCTGGCCCTCGAACAGGCGCAGGCGGCCGTGATCGCGGACCACGCCGATGGCGTGGGCGTCGAGCTCCCAGCGCTCCAGCAACTGCAAGAGCTCGCGCTCGCGGCCCGGGGTCGCGGTCAACAGCATCCGCTCCTGCGACTCCGAGAGCATCACCTCGAGCGCCGTCATGCCCTCCTCGCGGCGCGGCACCTTCGCCAGGTCGAGGTCCACCCCGAGCGCGGCCCGGTGCGCCATCTCCGCCACGCTACTGCTCAGGCCGGCCGCGCCCATGTCCTGCACGCCGGCAACCAGGCCGCGGGCGTACGCCTCGAGGCAGGCCTCCAGCAAGAGCTTCTCCATGAAGGGGTCGCCGACCTGGACCGCCGGGCGGTCCGCATCGGAAGCGGCGCTGAGGTCGGCCGACGCGAAGACCGCCCCGCCGAGGCCGTCACGCCCCGTCTTCGATCCGACGTAGATCACGCTGTTGCCGACCGCTCCGACGGTTCCGCGCTTGAGCTCGTCGTGACGCAGGTAGCCCAGCGCCATGACGTTCACCAGCGGGTTCTCCTGGTAGCAGGGGTCGAAGGCGATCTCGCCGCCCACGGTCGGCACGCCGATGGCGTTGCCGTAGAGCGAGATGCCGTGCACCACGCCTGCCAGCAAGTAGCGGTTGCGGGGCTCGGTCAGCTCGCCGAAGCGCAGCGAGTCCAGCACGGCCACCGGCCGCGCGCCCATGGCGAAGATGTCGCGCAGGATGCCCCCTACCCCGGTCGCCGCGCCCTGCACCGGCTCGACGGCGCTCGGGTGGTTGTGGCTCTCCATCTTGAACGCGACCGCCCAGCCGTCGCCGATGTCGACCACTCCGGCGTTCTCACCGGGCCCTTGAAGCACCTGCGGGCCCGTCGTCGGCAGCCGCTTGAGCAGGGGGCGGGAGTTCTTGTACCCGCAATGCTCGCTCCAAAGGGCCCCGAAGACGCCCGCTTCGAGCGTGTTGGGCTCCCGGCCCAGGCGGGCCACCACGTCGTCGTACTCGGCCTCGCTGAGGCCGAAGGTGGCCGCGGACGCACGAAGGCTCGAGCTCATCGACAGGCCTCCGATCGGAAGCCCGCCCGGAGGGGTCGAGTGCGTGGCCTCGTCATGCTGGTGCGGCCCGCTCGTGGAGGTGCTCGAGCATGGCGCGCAGCAGCTCGGCTCCGTCGACGGAACCGAGCATCGATTCCACCGCCCGCTCCGGGTGCGGCATCATGCCGAGCACGTTGCCCCGCTCGTTGACGACGCCCCCGATCGCGTGGAGGCTGCCGTTGACGTTCGCCTCGTCTGTCTGCCGCCCTGCCTGATCGACATAGCGGAAGACCACCCGCCCTTCGTCCTCGAGCTGTCGCAGCGTGGCCTCGTCCGCATAGAAGCGGCCCTCGTTGTGGGCGATCGGCAGCCGCAGTAGCTGCCCCTTCCGGAAGCGACGCGTGAACAGCAGGTCGTCGCGCTCCACCCGCAGGTGCACGTCCTGGCACAGGAAGTGGAGCGACGGGTTGCGCGCGAGCTGGCCCGGCAAGAGGCCGGCTTCGGTGAGGATCTGCCAGCCGTTGCAGATCCCCAGCACGGGCCCGCCGCGCGCGGCGAAGGAACGCACCGCCTCCATCACCGGGCTGAGCGCAGCGAGCGCGCCGCCGCGCAGGTAGTCGCCGAAGCTGAAGCCGCCGGGCAGGACGACCGCATCCACGTGCCCGAGCGACGTGTCGCGGTGCCAGACGTAGCGCACCGGGGCGCCGAGGACGAACTCGAACGCATGCCGAGCATCGTCGTCGCAGTTGCTTCCTGGAAAACGGACGACAGCGATGGTCATGGTAGTCCTGGGGGCGCATGGCGTCCGGCGTTCCGCGCCGGGCCCTGCGACGGGCGTACTCTACCACCGGCTGCCGCCAAGCATGGGCGCCGGGTCGGAGCGCCGGAGAGGAGGGACCATGTCGATGTTCAGACGACTCGTCGAGCTCCCCCACCTGATGCCGCTTCGGCGCATCGCGAAGGACTACCCGTGGATCCACACCGGCCTCGGCCTCGTCGGGAACGCCTCCTTCTTCATAGGGAGCATCTTCTTCCTGTTCACCGGCCTGAAGCTCGCCGGGACCTGGTTGTTCATCCTCGGCAGCCTCGGCATGCTGATCGACACGCTGGGCGAGGCCCTGCTGCGACTCGAAGGCTTCGCCGATATCGCCGAGGGCTGAGCCCGCCCCGCTTTGAACGGCGTCTGGAAACGGCGCCCCTTGCCCTCCGGGCCCCCATCCCGGTACCCTTGGGGATGCGGGCGGCCGGCGCCGTCCGTGTGGGCCGAGATGGCGGAATCGGTAGACGCAGTAGACTCAAAATCTACCGGGGCAACCCGTGCGGGTTCGAGTCCCGCTCTCGGCACCATCCTGGCCTAGCAACGGCGCGACCGGCCGGCCGGCTGTCGCGCCCGCTGCCGCTCGCCGCGGAGGAAGCATGTTCTGGATTGTCTTTGGACTGTTCGTGATCGACTCGATCCTGATCACCGTCATCATCCTGATGCAGGAGCCCAAGCAGGCGGGGCTCGGCGACGCGTTCGGCGGTGCGGGTGGAGGCGACTTCGGCTCCATGGGGGGGACGGCCGGCGGGTTGCACCGCCTCACGATCTGGCTCGGCGTCATCTGGGGGCTGCTGGCCCTGGCGCTCCAGGTCATCCCCCGAGCCTGACGACAGCCGCGCAGAAGCCGCTCCCCCAAGGAAGCGGTCCGCCATGAGCGGCGCCAACGCGTGCCGGATCTACCGGAACTGTTGTCGTTCGGTGTTCCACGTACACGCCACTGCTCCGCCTCGTGGTGACGGCTTGCAGCCCCATTCGCCGACCCGACAGCCCCGCTCGGCGCTCCCACTTGATGCTCCCCGGTACCACCGGGTACGCTGACTCCCGTAGTCACAACGGATGAGCCGGCTCCCAGCGGGGGTCCCGCGGTCCAGCCATTCGCCTCTCTCGCGAGGAGGTATGTCGGTGAAGCGAACTCTGATACTCGTGGTTGCCGCTGCGCTGCTGGCCGTCGCGTCCGCGCAGGTGGAGGTTTCGAAGGCCACGCCCGCGTACGCGGCAACGGCCAAGCAAGGCGGCACCGTCAACGAGACGCTCTTCGGCGACATCACGACGCTGAACCCCGTCCTTGCCTCGAGCGCCAACGAGGCCGCCATCATCGGCATGTACGCCGGGCCCGGCGCCATCTACCGCGACTGGGTGGGAAACCGCTCGTTCCAGAAGCCCGACGGTAGCTACAACCTGAGCTGGGCCAAGAACGTCCAGGTCCTCAAGAAGGACCAGCAGTTCATCGTCACGGTCCGCAAGGGCTGGAAGTGGTCCGACGGCGTCGAGATGACCACCGCCGACGTCAAGGCCACGTGGGACATCGTGGGCGATCCCAAGGTCGAGTCGAACAACTACTCGTGCTCGGTGGTCGGCAATAAGAAGGTGCAGCTCAAGATCTTGGGCAAGTACCAGTACGAGATCACGCTGCCCGAACCGCAGGTCAACGCGCTGGCCGTCAACGACTGTGTGACGGTCAACGGCCTCATCCCCGCCCACATCTTCATGCCGGTCTACAAGGCCAAGGGCGCCGCCGGCATCAAGGCCCTGTGGGGCGTCGACTCCGACGTCAGCAAGATCGTCTCCGGCGGCCCCTACAAGCTGCAGGAGTTCCGCGCCGGTGAGCGCGTGGTGCTCGTGAAGAACCCGCAGTACGGCAAGCAGGAGCAGGCCGCCGACGGCAGCCCGCTTCCCGGCCCCGACCGGTGGGTGGTCACGATGGTGAAAGACGAGAACCAGGTGCTGAGCCGGGCTATCACTGGGCAGTCCGACTTCTACTGGCCCGTCAACCTCGACCAGGTCAAGGCCGTCAAGGACGCTATCGACAAGGGCCAGATCAAGGGCGACTTCTACGCGAACATTGGCCCCAGCAGCGCCGTCGACTTCATCACCTACAACTTCAACAACACCGACAAGTGCAAGGCGGACATGTTCCGCAACGTCTACTTCCGGCGGGCCATCAGCGACATGATCGACCGCAAGGCGCTGGTCAACGCCGCTCTCGGCGGTCTCGGCTACCCCGCCAAGGACTGGAACACCGAGGCGGCCAAGCCATTCAACGCACCCAACCTCAAGCCGTTCGTGTTCGACCCCGAGGCGGGTGTCCAGCTCCTGCACAACATCGGCTTCACGCAGAAGGACAAGGACGGGGTCCTGACGAACCCGACCACCGGCTGCAAGGTGGCGTTCGATCTGCAGTACAACAGCGGCAACACTCGCCGGGGCCAGGAGGCCCAGGTCATCGCGCAGACCGTGGCCCCCTACGGTGTGAAGATCAACCCGCGTGAGGTGTCGACCCAGATCTGGGCCAACTCCATCGTCGGCACCAGCGCCGACTTCAATCCGGCCAAGGGCCGCAAGGTCAACTACGACGCACAGATCTGGGGCCTCGCGGGCGGCGACGTCGACAACCCCAGCTTCGACAACGGCTTGCGACCGGGCACCAACCTCAACGCCTGGAACAAGAGCAAGACCGACCTCCAGCCCTGGGAAACACTGATGGGGCAGTACACGGTCGACATGAACGCCGCCCTGGATCTCCAGAAACGCGTGCAGATCTACGACGAGCGGGCGGCTCTGATGCGCGAGTGGCTTCCGCTCACCCCGCTCATCAGCCAGGCGTTCAGCTTCTACACCGATCTGGGCAACACCTGGCCCAAGGCCGCGCTCGACGCCAACAGCATCCAGTCCCCGTACAACCCGGGCAACTTCCGGGATCTGCTCACCGTACGCTGACGCGGAGAGCACAGAATCCGAACCCAGCAGCGGGGGCTCCGGCCGAGGCCGGAGCCCCCGCCCCGTGACGGACGTCGGCCGCCCCCTCTCAGCCGAAGCGGGATGAACTGACATAGAATGCCCCATTGATCCCAAGACGGGTACGGCGTCCACCTAGGCGGATCCGTCCCAGACCGACCCCGGAGGCCCTATCTCACGATGTTGCCGTTCATCGTCCGCCGGCTGTTCAATCTGGTCCCAACGTTCATCATCGCCACGTTCCTTGCCTGGGGCATCATCCAGGCGGCGCCGGGCGACTTCGCGTCGCAGTTCGCGTTCGACCAGGTCGATCCCAACAAGGCCGAGCGTATCCGCCAGGTGCTGGGGCTCGACCAGGCCTGGTACATCCGCTACTTCTACTGGCTCCGCAACGTGGTCCTGCACTTCAACCTGGGCACCAGCATGACCAGCAAGGGAAGCGTCACCGCGCTGATCCTGCCGCTCATGCGAAACAGCATGATCCTGCTGCTGCCGGCGACGATCCTGGCGTTCGCCATCGCCATCCCCATCGGCGTCTACTCGGCGCTCCACAAGTACTCGCTTGCGGACCGCTTCCTCACGGTCTTCAGCCTGCTCGGCCTGGCAGTGCCCAACTTCTTCCTGGCGCTCATCGTGCTGGCCTTCAGCGTGCAGTGGTTCCACCACTACCACTGGTTCCTGATCCCGACCGGCGGCATGACGAGCACCGACTTCAGCAGTTTCTCCACCGTCCACAAGGTCCTGGACGTCGGGTGGCACCTGATCGGACCGGTGATGGTGGTGACGCTGTCGTCGCTCGCCTTCGTCAGCCGCGTGATGCGCGGCGAGATGCTCGAGGTCCTCAGCCAGGACTACATCCGTACCGCCCGCTCGAAGGGCCTGTCCGAGCGCGCCGTGAACGTCAAGCACGCCATGCGCAACGCCATCCTGGTGATCATCGCGATCATCGGCGCGACGTTGCCCGGGTTGGTCTCCGGGGCAGGCTCGGTCGAGTACGTGACGGGCTGGCCCGGCATCACGCCGCTGTTCATCAGTTCGATCTTCGCGCAGGACGTGTACGTGGTGATGGCGCTGCTGACCATCCTCACGCTGCTGCTGATGCTCGGCAACCTCATCTCCGATCTCGCCCTGGCCATGATCGATCCCCGGATCCGGTACTGACATGACCGAAGCCACCGAGCGCGTGACGGGCGAGCAGCTGTCCACGGGCGAGGCGGCGGTCAGGGGTGCGAGCCTCACCTCGATCGCGTGGGAGCAGTTCAAGAAGCATCCGATGGCGCGCATCGCGCTCGTCATCCTCGCGATCATGTACCTGCTGGCGGCGTTCGCCGACTTCTTCGCCCCCTACCCCGAGCACGACATCAACCCCAACGCCACCTTCGAGCCGCCGACCGCCATCCACTTCCTCGATGCCCAGGGGCACCTAACCTGGCCGTACATCTACGGCATGAAGAAGACCATCGACATGAAGACCTTCACGTCGGTGTGGACGGTCGACACCTCGCATGCCTACCCGATCCGGCTGTTCGTGCGCCGGACCGGCCTGCGCGACCGCTACGTGCCGTTCCCGGTCAACCTCATCCCGATCCAGCTGAGGCGCGTGATCGGCATCCAGCCGTGGGCCACGCTGCACCTCTTCGGCGTCGCCGACCCCACCGATCAGGTCAAGATCCACCTGCTCGGCACGGACGACCTCGGCGCCGACGTGTTCGGCAAGCTCATGTTCGGAGCGCGCATCAGCCTCACGGTGGGCATCCTGGCCAGCCTGGTCGCCATCGCCATCGGCATGCTGATGGGCGGCCTGGCCGGCTTCTACGGCGGCTGGATCGACGAGATCATCCTTCGCTTCGTCGAGGCGCTCTCGGCCATACCCGACCTGTTCCTGCTCCTGACCCTGTCGGCGATCTTCTACCCCTTGCACCTGCCGTCGACCACCCAGTTCATGGTCATCATCGTCGCGCTCTCGGTCATCGGCTGGGGGACCACCGCCCGTGCCATCCGGGGGCAGGTCCTGAGCCTGCGCGAGCGAGACTTCACGGTCGCGGCGAAGGCCCTGGGTGCCAGCAACACCCGAGTCATCACACGGCACCTGCTGCCGCAGACGTTGTCCTTCGTGATCGTGTCCCTCTCCATCCAGATTCCCGGCTACACGCTGGCCGAGTCGGTCCTCAGCTTCTTCGGCCTCGGGGTCCAGCCACCGGCCACCAGCTGGGGGCTGATGCTCTCCACCGCTCAGTCCTTCGCCGGCGTGACGGGCCTGTCGAGCCGCTGGTGGATCTTCACTCCGGGCCTGGCCATCTTCGTGGCCGTGCTGACCTGGAACCTGCTCGGGGACGGGTTGCGCGACGCCTTCGACCCGAAGAGCCGGCGATGAGCGCGCCTCGCCGCGAGGCCGGCAAGGAACCCGCCCACGCGCGGGCTCGCCATTTGACCTCCGTGCATCTACGCTATATTCTCGCGGGGATCGGTGCGTCGGCTCTCGCCGAGACCGTCCTGGCTGGGACGGCAGGCATGGTTATGAACACCGGTAGGAGCGAGGGCACGGGCGCCGACGCCTTGAAGTCCTGGTCACGCCAGGGTGCGGGCCATCCGGATCCGGGAGCACTCGCGGGCGGTGGCCGGGTATTTTCTAACCAAGGGGACTATTTCGATCGACGCGGACGCGTCTCACCTTCTACCGTGGGATTCGCCGCGTCCCGGACGGGTTTGCCACCCTGTCCTCCCCGGCGTATTCGGGTAAGATCGATCCTTGTGAGGAGTGTACGCGCTGATGCCTAGTTCCGACCGGCTACTCGAGGTCACGGACCTCAAGACCTACTTCGACACCGACGAGGGCGTCGTCAAGGCCGTCGATGGGGTGAGCTTCCACATCGATCGCGGCGAGACGCTCGCCGTGGTGGGCGAGTCCGGCTCCGGCAAGTCCGTGACCAGCCTCTCGGTCATGCGCCTCATCCCCACTCCGCCGGGACGGATCGCCGCCGGCACGATGTCGTTCGAGGGTCAGGACCTGGTCAAGAAGTCCGAGCGCGAGATGCGTCGCATTCGTGGCAACGAGATCTCGATGATCTTCCAGGAGCCGATGACCAGCCTGAACCCCGTGTACACGGTGGGCGATCAGATCGCCGAGGCCATCGTGCTGCACCAGGGGAAGAGCTACCGGGAAGCCATGAAGCTGGCCATTGAGATGCTCGACCTCGTCGGCATCCCCGAGCCGGCGAAGCGCGTGAAGAACTACCCGCACCAGATGTCCGGCGGCATGCGTCAGCGCGTCATGATCGCGATGGCGCTGTCGTGCGGCCCGAAGCTGCTGATCGCCGACGAGCCCACCACGGCACTCGACGTGACGATCCAGGCACAGATCCTCGACCTGATGCGCAAGCTTCAGCGCGAGATCGGCATGTCCATCCTGTTCATCACCCACGACCTCGGCGTCGTCGCCGAGATGGCCGATCGGGTGGTCGTCATGTATGCGGGGCGGGCCGTCGAGGAGGGAGACGTCAACGACATCTTCGCTCGGCCCCAGATGCCCTACACCCTGGGCCTGATGAACTCGATCCCGCGGGTCGACCGCGCGGCGGAGCACCAGGAGCGGCTGGAGGCCATCCCCGGCAACGTTCCCAATCCCCTCTATCTGCCCGAAGGCTGCGCCTTCCATCCGCGCTGCCGATTCGCCATCGATGCCTGCAAGGAAGCCATCCCGACGCTCGAGGACGCGGGTGAAGGGCACATGGTGCGCTGCATCCGCTGGAAGGACCTCGACCTCAAGCAGGAGATGGTGGCATGACCTCGCCGACGACGCAGGCGGAATCGGAAGCGATCCGCGACGCCAAGGAGAACCTCCTCGAGGTCCGCAACCTGCGCAAGTACTTCCCCATCCGGGGCGGCATCTTCTCGCGCGTGGTGGCGAATGTCAAGGCCGTGGAGGACATCTCGTTCGACATCAAGAAGGGCGAGGTCGTGGGGCTGGTGGGCGAGTCGGGTTCCGGCAAGACGACCGCCGGACGCAGCATCCTCCGACTGATCGAGCCGACCTCGGGCGAGATCCTGTTCAACGGCACCGACGTCGCCAAGCTCCCCAAGGCGAAGATGCGGGACTACCGCAAGGAGATGCAGATCATCTTCCAGGACCCCTTCGCCAGCCTGAACCCGCGCATGTCGGTGGGCGACATCATCGGTGAGGCCATGACCATCCACAACCTCGCCCGCGGCAAGACCAAGGAGCAGCGCGTCGCCGACCTGCTCGACCGGGTGGGGCTGTCGCCGAATCACATGCGGCGCTACCCGCACGAGTTCTCGGGCGGCCAGCGTCAGCGCATCGGCATCGCCCGGGCGCTCGCGGTCGACCCCCAGTTCATCGTCGCCGACGAGCCGGTCTCGGCGCTCGACGTCTCCATCCAGGCCCAGGTGGTGAACCTGCTGCAGGATCTCAAGGAGGAGCTGGGTCTGACCCTGCTGTTCATCGCGCACGACCTCGGCGTCGTCGAGTACATCAGCGATCGCGTGGTCGTGATGTACCTCGGCCGCATCATGGAGGTGGCGCCCTCCAAGGACCTCTACGCCAACCCGGTCCACCCCTACACGGAAGCCCTGCTGTCCGCCGTTCCCATCCCGGATCCCACCATCAAGCGCGAGCGCATCATCCTGCAAGGGGACATCCCGAGCCCGATCAACCCGCCGTCGGGGTGCGTCTTCCGCACTCGCTGCCCGATCGCCGTGGAGGACTGCGCGCACGTGGTGCCGCCGCTCGAAGAGGTCAGCCCGGGGCACCACAAGGCCTGCATCCGGCGGCCCTGAGAGCGCGCAGCGCGTCGCGGGAACGGTAGGGCCGGCGGCCCGGCCCGCGGTGGTCCGCGCCTATACTCGACTCTGTGAACACGATGCGTCGGCGGGCGGCGTGCCGCCCGCCTTCCAATGCCGAACCTCGTGGAGCGGCGGCGGCAGAAGCGTGAGTCCGGCGACCGGCGAGCTCTCCTCCCTCATCCGGAAGCGCGTGCTGTCGGCGCTGCCGGAGGGCCATGGCCATCCGGAGCTGCAGCGCTACGTGCAGCTCATGCGCGACTACCCGGAGCGCGCGGGCAAGACGCTACGGGGGAAGATGGTCGTGATGGCTGCCCGCGCGCACCAGGGGGACGAGGAGGCGGCGCTGGCCACCGCGGCCGGCGTGGAGCTGTTCCAGAACTGGGTCCTCGTCCACGACGACATCGAAGATGACTCGGAAAGGCGGCGCGGCCGCCCGGCGCTGCACCGCATGGTCGGGACGCCCATCGCCATCAACGTGGGGGACGCCCTGCACGTGGCCATGTGGAGGGTGCTCCTGGCGCTGCCGTCGACCACGCCCGGAGGTCTGGATCGCGAAGCCGTCCTGCACGAGTTCTTGTGGATGATCGACCGGACGGCCGAGGGGCAGCATCTCGACCTGAGCTGGGTGGCGGCCGGCCGCTTCGACATCACCGAGGAGGACTACCTCACCATGGTGACGCTCAAGACCGCGTACTACACCGTGGTGTGCCCGCTTCGACTGGGCGCGGCCTGCGCATCGGCGCCACCCTCGCCATCGTTCGAGTCGGCGGGCATCGAGCTGGGAGCCGCCTTCCAGATCCGCGACGACGTTCTCAACCTCACGCGGGGCGTGTCCTACGGCAAGGAGTTCGCCGGCGACCTGTACGAAGGGAAACGCACCCTCATCCTCGCCCACCTGCTCGCGCACGCCGGGTCCGACGAGCGGGGCGAGCTCGAGGAGGTGCTGGCCAAGCCGCGTGAGGCCAAGCAGCCACACGAGATCGAGCGGGTCCTCGCGGCCATCGAGCGCCACGGCTCGCTCCGCTACGCCCAGGACATCGCCGAGCGGCGCGCCCGGGCCGGGCTGGAGCACCTCGACGAGGCCCTGGACCGCCTGCCGGGTCGCGCCGCCGCGCGTGAGCTCGAGTCGCTACTGCGCTCCCTCGCGCAACGCTCCGTGTAGCCCGGCCCTGCGCCCTCCAGCGGGCCGTGGCCCGGAAACACCCGGCCTGTGCCGCGCCGACGCTACCCGGACACGCACCGTCCGCTAGGCTCGTTCCATGGTTCGCGCCGCTGTGGACGCCTTGCTGGGCTCGCTCCTCCCCTGCCCCGCCTGCGGCGTACGGCGCGCCGGGTCACAAGGATGCTGCGAGCGATGCAGGCGCCGGGCGCCCCACCCGGGCCGCAGGGCGGACGCCGTCTGGCTCGGTCCGTATGCGGGTCCGCTCGGACGCGCCGTGCGGGCACTGAAGTACCGCGGCGCCGGTCGGCTGGCCACCTGGCTGGGCGAGGCCCTGGCTGCGGAGGTCGCGGCCACGGGCTGGCGTCCCTCGCTGACGTGTGGCGTGCCCATGCACGCGGCGCGTCGTCGGCAGCGCGGCTACGACCAGGCGGCCTTGCTGGCGGCCCGCGTGGCAGCATCGCTCGGCATCCCCTACCGACCGCTGCTCCGGCGCATCCGATCTACGCCGCCCCAGACCCGGCTCGGTCAGACGGCACGGCTGGACAACGTAGCCGGCGCCTTCGCGAGCGAGAACGCCCTCGGCGCGTCGGTGCTCCTCGTCGACGACGTCCTCACCACCGGCGCAACGACCGCCGCCTGTCGCACGGCCCTCCTTGCGGCGGGCGCGCGCACGGTGCACGTCGCGGTCGTGGCACGCGCGGACCGCACGACGGTGCCGCGTTAGACAGGTATCGACGGCTCTTCCGCCGGAAGCCGACCGCGGTCGCGTCAGAGCGCAACGAGCAGAGCGGTGGTGATTCCGACCAGCGCCCCCACGAGCACTTGCGGGTAGGTGTGTCCCAGCAGCGTCTTGAGCGCCTGGGGCTGGAAGCCTTCGTCGAAGAGGTCGCCGAGCTCGTGAACGAGGTCGTTGATGAGCTCGGCCTGCATCCCGGCGGCGCGCCGGATGCCGGTCGCGTCGTACATGACGATCGATCCGAACACGGTGGCGATCGCGAACTGGGCGCTGCCCCAGCCGTAGCGCAACCCCAGGAACGTCGCCAGGGCGGTCACGGCCGCCGTGTGCGACGAGGGCATGCCACCGGTCTCGAGCAGGCGGCCGAGCGCTAGGCGCCGCTCGGTGATGACGATGAGCAGCACCTTCAGGGCCTGGGCTGCCGCCGTCGCAATGAGCGCGGTCAGCAACGGGCCGTTCGAGAAGACCGTGTTCATCCCGACGCGCGCCTGCGCCTCGCCGCCTCCACCGTCGTGTCGATGACCATGGCAACGGTCATGAGGCCGGTCCCCCCCGGCATGGGGGTGAGGTACCCCGCCACGTCGGCCACGTCGGCCGCCACGTCCCCCACGATGCCCCCCTCCTCGCGCGTCATACCCACATCGAGTACGGCGGCTCCGGGCTTCACCATGTCCCCCGTGATCATCCGAGCACGGCCCGCCGCCGCCACCACGATGTCCCCCTGCCGGACCACACCGGCCAGGTCGCGGGTGCGCGAGTGGGCCATTGTGACCGTGGCGTTGCGGTGCTGGAACAGGGCGGCTGCCGGCCGGCCCACCAGGTTCGAGCGTCCGACGATGACGACGTGGCGGCCTTCGATCTCCACCCCGTAGTGGTCGCACAGCGCCAGCAACCCCCTGGGCGTGGCGGGGGCGAGCGCCGGCCGCCCCGTCCAGAGCCGGCCCACGTTGACGGGATGCAGGCCGTCGACGTCCTTGTCGGGATCGATCAGGTCCAAGACGGGCTGCGGCGCAAGGCCCGCCGGCAGCGGGAGCTGTACCAGGATGCCGTCCACCTCGGGGTCGGCGTCGAGGTCGCGGATGAGCTGCTCGAGGTCCGCCTGCGCCGTGTCGGCCGGCAACACGTGCGTCTGGGACACCACGCCCACGCGCTTGGCCATGCGCTCCTTGGAGCGCACGTAGTAGGCGCTGGCCGGGTCCTCGCCGACCCGCACGAACACCAGCTTCGGCGCAAACGACAGCTTCGCTACCGTATCCTTGAGCCGCTCGGCCACTGCCGCCGAGACCACCTTGCCGTCGAGCCTGATCGCCGTCACGTCGTTACCTCATCTCATGCTCGCTCGCCGGCCAGCCGTCGGAAGAGCTTGGCCAGCACTCCGTTGACGAATCGTCCGGACTCCTCCCCGCCGAACTTCTTGGCGAGGCGGACGGCCATCTCGATCGCCACCTCGGGCGGCCCCGGCGGACCGAAGCGCATCTCCGTCACGGCCAGGCGCAGCACGTTCAGGTCGGTCTGCGCCATCTGGCCGAAGCTCCACCCCGTCACCAGCTCGGTCAGCTCGCGGTCCACCTCGTCGCGGTGCTCGGCGTAGGCCGTGACCAGAGCCTGGGCGAAGTCGAGCGCCTGCGCGTCCAGCCTCTCGCCGTACGCTGCGTCGGCCTCCGCTTCCGGCTCCTCGAACGCATCCTCGCGCACCTGGCGCCACACCTCGAGAACCGGGGTACCGCCGCGCTCGGACTGGAACAGGGTGCGAAACGCCAGCTCGCGTGCCCTGCGCCTAGCCACCGGGCGGTTCCTCCGGCGGGTCGACGCTCTCGACATTGACGTTGACGCTGCGGACGTGCAGGCCGGTCATCGAGGCGACCGCCTCGCGCACCGAACGCTGGGCTCGCACCGCGACCTTCGGAATCTCGACCCCATAGGCGACGGCCACACGCAGATCGACGTAGACGTCGGCGCCCTCCCGCTCGATCTGGATTCCCTTGGCACGCCTCCCGGTCAGGAACTCGCCGACCCGCGCGGGCGGCACGATCGGCCGCAGCCCCTCGATCTCGTCGAGCGCGAGCTGCGCGATCCCGTACAGAACGTCGGGTGCGATCTCCAGATCGGGGCCCTCGGTCACGACGACATCCTCCTGGCGATGAAGTTCGTGTACACCGCGCCCCTGCGATAGAAGGCGTTGTCGAGGACCTTCAGGTGGAAGGGCACGGTCGTCTTGACCCCCTCGATGACGGTCTCGCGCAGGGCGCGCTCCATGCGGGCGATGGCCTCCTGTCGCGTCGGCGCCCAGGCGATGATCTTCGCGATGAGGCTGTCGTAGTTCGGCGGGATCCGGTAGCCGGAGTAGACGTGCGAGTCGACCCGGATGCCGGGGCCGCCCGGCCAGTGAACGTCGCTGATGATCCCAGCCGAAGGACGGAAGTCGTGATCCGGATCCTCGGCCGTGACGCGAACCTCGATGGCGTGGCCCTCGACGCGCACGTCCTCCTGCGATAGCGTCAGCCCCATGCCGGCGGCCACCCGGAACTGCTCCTGGACCAGGTCGAAGCGGGTCACCATCTCCGTGGCGGGATGCTCGACCTGGATGCGCGTGTTCATCTCGCTGAAGTAGAAGTTGCCGTCGCGATCGACCAGGAACTCGCAGGTTCCTGCGCCGCGGTACTCGATGTGGCGGGCCAGGCTCACCGCCGCCTCGGTGATGCGGTCGCGCAGATCGGTGTCGATGATACTGGGCGCCTCTTCGAGCATCTTCTGGTAGCGCCGTTGGATCGAGCAGTCGCGCTCGAAAAAGTGGATCACCGTCCCCTGGCCGTCACCGAACACCTGTACCTCGATGTGCTTCGGTTCCTCCAGGTACTTCTCCATGTATAGCTCGGGGTTGCCGAAGGCGGCGCGCGCCTCCTCCTGGGCGTTGACGAACTGACGCTCCAGGTCGTGGAAGCTGTGCACGACCCGCATACCACGGCCGCCCCCGCCCGCGGAGGCCTTGAGGATGAGCGGAAACCCGATGCGCTCGGCGAAGGCCCGCGCCGCTTCGAGGTCCGGCAGGGGTCCGGAACCGGGCGTGATGGGCACGCCGGCCTCCTCCGCCAGCCGACGTGCGGCGGCCTTGTCGCCGATGCGCTGGATGTTCTCGGCCCGAGGGCCGATGAAGACCAGGTTGTGCTCTTCGCACTTCTCGGCGAACTCGGCATTCTCCGCCAGGAAGCCGTACCCGGGGTGAATCGCCTCGGCGCCGGTCATCAGGGCAGCGGACAGCAGGTTGCGGACGTTGAGGTAGCTGCTACCGGCCGGCGCCGGGCCGATGCAGATGGCCTCGTCCGCCAGCAACACGGGAAGCGAGTTCTCGTCCGCCTGCGAGTACACGACGACGGTCTGGATGCCCAGCTCTCGTGCGGCACGGAGCACCCGGAGGGCGATCTCGCCCCGGTTGGCGATGAGGATCTTCCGGAACACGGCGCCTCTACCCGCGCCTCAGGCCGGCTCGATGCGGAACAAGACCTGCCCGTACTCCACGGGCTCCTCGTTGCGCAGCAGCACTTCGCGGACCACGCCCGCCGTCTCGGCCTCGATCTCGTTCATCAGCTTCATCGCTTCGATGATGCACAGCACCGCGCCGGGCTCGACCCTGTCGCCCACCTTCACATAGGCGGGGGCATCCGGCGCAGGCGCGGAGTAGAAGGTGCCGACGATCGGCGCGGTGACCTCCACCCAGTTCGGCGGCGGCTCCTCGGCAGCCGGCTGCGCCTCCCCGCCAGAGGGGACCACCTCGGCCGGGGCCGCGGTCTGTGCCGGCTGGGGCGCCGGCTGCGGCGCTACGGCCACGGTCTGCGTCACCACGGGCTCCGGCCCACGCTTGACGTTGAGCTTGTACTCCTCGGTCTCGTAGCTGAACTCGCGCACCTCCGAGGCGGCGAGGGCGTCGAGCAGGCGCTTGATGTCCTTGACGTCCATCAGGCGCGCCCCAGGTACTCGCCGCTGCGGGTGTCGACGCGGATGACCTCACCCTGCTCGATGAACAGGGGCACGTTGACCGTGGCGCCCGACTCGAGCAAGGCGGGCTTGCTGCCCCCCGACACGGTGTCCCCCCGGACGCCGGGATCGGTCTGCGTGATCTCGAGCTCGACCACGTTGGGCACCGTGACCTTGAGTGGCCTGCCCTGGTAGTAGTCCACCGTGACCTCCAGGTTCGGCTTGAGGAAGCGTGCGCCGTCACCGATCTGCTCGCGGCTCAGCACCGGTTGCTCGAACGTCTCCATGTCCATGAAGGTGAAGTGATCGTCGTCGGCGAACAGGTACTGCATCTGCCGGTAGTCGATGAAGATGTCCTGCAACTTCTCGGTCGCGTTGAAGGTGCGCTCGACGATCGAGCCGGTCTCCAGGCTGCGGAACTTGCCCACCACCTTGGCGCCGCCTCTGCCGATCTTCTGGTGCTGGTAGTCCAGGCACTCCCAGAGGCCGCCGTCCATCTCGACCTTCGTCCCGTTGCGCAGCTCCGTCACACTGATCATGCACTAGCCTCCGACGCATCACGGCGCGCACCCGACCGCAAGAAGGGCGGCACGCGCTCGCGGAAGTTCAAGACGCAGCACAGTGTAGCACCCGGACACAACGGTCCCTTGGCGCCCTACGCCGCCCATCGTTCGTTCCAGACGTCCTCAGGACGCGAGATCAACCACAGCCGGCTCGAGCCGCGCCTCCGCGATCATCGTACGGTAACGCTCAGCCGGAAGTTCCGAGGTGCCCCCGGCGATCGCCACGAACGCGGCCTCGAGCAGGTTGGTGCCCACGCTACGCCCATCGAACCGCGGCGTCGTGGTGATCAGCGTTCGGACGCCGCGGCCCTTCAGGAAGGCCACGTCCGCCTCCGTCGTGGTGTTGGTCAGCACCGTCTTGCCCGCCAGGTCGGCGGGGGCGTAGCGGCGGATGTAGTGCCAGTCGCCGGCGATGACGTCCGCCCAGTGGTAGTAGCGGGCGAAGCGCTCGGTGGTCACTTCCGTCTCCTGGGTCGAGCCCACCGGGTAGAGCCAGCGGAAGGGCAGCTGGACGAAGACCGGCAAGAGGACGGTCGCCAGAGCGTGCAGCGTCGAGAGCCGGTAGAGCGGGATCGGCATGCCGAGCGAGAAGATGAAGTCGCCGAACAGCACCTGCGCTCCGTGGGAGGCGAGCTCTTCGGCCATACCGAACCGGTCGAGCGCCGACACCATCAACACCTTCCGGCCCCGCCAGGGATCGCGCTCGTCCAGAGCCCGCACCATCGCCCGCTCGAGGCTGTTCTTCAACCCCGCGCCGCACACCACGGGCGTGCGCGATGCGGCAGCGGCCAACCGCCGCGCATCGCGGAAGTAGTAGCGGCGGCTCGCTACCGGAAGGAACAGGTCGATGCCGCCAAGCCCGATCGCGTCGACGTGCCCATCGAGCTCGGCAATGAGGCGACGCGCCGCCTCGAAGTCGCCCTGCGTCCCCCGCCGCTCCAGGTGCACGTCCTCGCCCAGGATGCGAACGGTCTGGTCGGTGTCGCGCGTGGCCGAGCCGAGCGAAACGCTGACGACGTGTTTCATGCCGGAAAGGATACACCGGCCACCGTGGCCGCGGTGCGCGACGTCCGCACTCGGACGCATCGAGCCGGGGTCGGTTAGGCGAGCTCCTTGGCGTACCAGTCCAGGATCGGCTTCGCGTCGATCGCGAAGGCGTACCCCAGCCCCTCCCAGAAGCGCCTCGCACGCGGGTTCTGGCCATAGATGCTGGCGAGCACGCGCCGCACCCGGCCACGCAGCCGTCGCTCCAGGTCACGCACGCACCGGCTGCCGAGCCCACGGCCCTGCAGGTCGGCCTCGACCAGGAGCAGGTTGACCGTGGCGTCGCCGGTATCGGGGTAGTCGAGCTTGTAGTCGAGGTAGCCCACCACCTGGCGTCCGCTGACCGGATCGTCGAGCGCCTCGTCCCGCGGCACGCGCTGCTGCGGTGGCAACAGCACCAGCTCGGTGTGTCGCCGAGCGTCGCGGGCCGCGGTGTCGAGATCGGTCTTCACCTCGGCGAGGGTGGGGATCGGGATGGAGATGACGTCGAAGTAACCGGGGGTCTTCTCGTAGAGTCGGTGGACCAGGGTGGCGTCCGAGGCGTCGGCTGGACGCGTCAGGGCACCGGGCGACGTCAGGTTCAATGCGCTCATCCTTCCGGCACTCCTACCATGCACGGCACGTGGATTGTGACGGTCACGGCGCGAGTATACCGTGACCCGCGCGCGCGGTTCCGAGGATTGGGTCACAACCGAGCGGTCCTGCGCCGCCATCCGGGGCGGTCGACGCACAGCTACGGCGCAAGAAGTTCGCTTGCGCACCGTAGCGCCATTGCGTAGGGTGTGGCGAGCGCCGCCCACGTGCTGGACTGCGCCGGGGAAGTGCTATAGTGGCGCAATTGGCTCGCCGCCGCGATGGAGGAAGTCTTGTCAGAGGCCGTTGACACCCGCCAGAACCCGGTGATCGGAGATGGAGCCGAGAAACCCTCGGGCCGCTCCCGAGACGCCTTCGCCAAGGCCTACGCGTTCGACCGCGCCGAGCTGGCCGAGGCGTCGGGGCTGCACCCGTACTTCAAGCCCATCGCCGCCCAGCACGGCGGGTCGGTCGAGGCCAACGGCCGCGAGATGGTCATCACTGGGTCGAACGACTACCTCGGCCTCACGCAGGACGCCCGCCTCAAGGCGGCCGCCCGGGCGGCCCTGGACCACTTCGGCACGAGCTGCACCGGGTCCCGCTTCCTGACAGGAACCCTCACGCTGCACGAAACCCTCGAGGAGCGGCTGGCGTTGTTTCTGAACAAGGAGGCCGCGCTGACCTTCAGCGCGGGCTACCTGGGGTGCCTCTCCGTCGTCAGTGCCCTTGCCGGGCGGCACGACATCCTGTACTACGACCGCGAGAACCACGCCTCGCTGTACGACGCCGCGCGGTTGTCGTTTGCCACGCTTCGCAAGTACGACCACAACGATCTGGACCACCTCGAGCGCCTGCTCGCGGCCGACGCCGACAAGCCCGGTGGGCGCATCATCGTGTCCGACGGCGTCTTCTCCATGAGCGGACATATCGTCGACCTGCCGGGCCTGGTCGAGGTCAAGCGCCGGTACGGCGCACGGCTGCTCATCGACGACGCGCACGCCACCGGCGTCCTGGGCGCAGGAGGACGCGGAACGGGCGAGCATTTCGAGCTGGAAGACGAGGTCGACGTCATCATCGGCACCTTCTCGAAGTCGTTCGCGAGCGTCGGCGGCTTCATGGCGGGCGAGCGCAAGGTCGTGCAGTTCGTCAAGCACCACGCGCGCCCCTTCATCTTCACCGCTGCCCTGCCCGCGATGCAGATGGCTGCCGCTCTCACGGCACTCGACATCATGGAGTCCGAGAGCGAGCATCGCGAGAGACTCTGGTCCAACGTTCGGCACTTCCGTACCGGCATGCAGCGCCTGGGGTTCGACACCCTCGGCTCGGAGACGCCCATCGTTCCTGTCCTGGTCGGCGAGGACGAACGCGCCCTGGCCTTCTGGAAGGGGCTGTGGGATGCGGGCGTGTTCACCACGCCGGCGCTCCCTCCCGGCGTGGCGCCAGGCCAATCGATCATCCGTACCAGCGTCAATGCCAACCATACCGACGAGGAGCTCGATCGCCTGTTGACCGCATTCGAAACGGTCGGCAAGGGGCTTGGTGTAATCTGACAGCCGAATAAGGGGTGATCAGCCATGGTCGAGATCAAGAAGGTCGCGTCGAAGCGCGATCTCACTCGGTTCATCGATTACGTCTACGACAAGTACCGAAGCGACCCGACCTTCGTGCCACCCTTGCGCATGGGGGAGTTCGACAAGCTGAATCCGAAGAAGAACCCGTTCTTCGAGCATGGTCGCATCACGCCGTACCTGGCCGAGCGCGACGGGCGCGTGGTCGGCCGCGTCGCCTGCATCGACAACGACGCCCACAACGAGCAGTTCGGAGACAACCTGGTCTTCTTCGGCTTCTTCGAGGCCGCCGACGCCGAGGTGGCCGCGGCGCTCTTCGAGGCGGTCGAGGCCGAAGCCCGGACGCTGGGTCGGAACGTCGTGCGCGGACCCGCCAACCCGACGATGGACGACGGCGCGGGCTTCCAGCTCGACGCCTACGACACGCGGCCGTACATCATGATGCCGCAGAACCCGCCCGAGTACCTGCAGTTCGCCGAGACCTCGGGCTACAGCAAGATCAAGGACCTCTACGCGTGGCGTATCGACATCCGAAACGGCTCCACCGAGCGCCTGGACCGGCTGGCCGAGCGTGTCCGCAAGCGCTATGACGTCACGGTCCGACCCGCCGACATGAAGCAGTTCAAGCGTGAGGTCGGCCTGCTGAAGCATCTCTACACCGTGGCCTGGGAAGAGAACTGGGGTCAGGTCCGTGGCACCGACGCCGAGTTCGACTACCTCGCCAACGACCTGAAGATGATCATCGAGCCACAGCTCGCGCTCTTCATCGAGTACAAGGGCGAGACCGTGGGCCTGTCCATCACCATCCCCGACCTCAACCAGGTCCTCGCGAAGTTCAACGGCCGCCTCTTCCCCACGGGGATCTTCCACCTGCTCAACCGGAAGAAGATCATCAACCAGGGGCGCCTCGCCATCCTCGGAGTGCTGCCGGAGTACCGCCACAAGGGCTTCGAGATCCTGTTGATCTCCGAGAGTGCACGGCGCGGGCGCGAGATCGGCTACACGGGCGGTGAGTGCAGCTGGGTGCTCGAGGACAACGACGCCATGAATCGCGGGATCGAGGCTGCAGGCGGCGAGCTCTACAAGACCTACCGCATGGTCCAGAAGGCGCTGTGAGCCCGCTGCGTTCGGTCGGCATCGTCTTTGCCGACCTGGCGCAGCTCTTCGACCGCAAGCACGCTCGGCTGTGGTTCCTGCTCACGGCCGCGCTCCTGCTGCAGGCGGGGTTCTGGTACATCGCCAGCCCGGGGCCTGCGCTCATGCAGTTCCAGCCCCGCAACCTGGCCACCGGCGTGACGATCGTGGCCTGGTCGCTGGTGTTCCTGATGGGCATACCGGCGCTGTTGCTCCTCGCCCTGGGCATCGACCTGCGGCACGTGGGGTTGCGGGTGGGCGACGCGCGCTTCGGGCTCTCGGCCGCGCTGGGGGGCGCCATCATCGCCATCCCGTTGATGTACCTGGGCAGCTTCGACAAGGGGCTCGAAGCCACCTACCCCTGGGCGGGCGCGTGGGTGGGTCGCAACCTCGGCACGATCGTTGCCTGGGCCGCGATCTACGGGCTGTACTACGTCGCCTTCGAGTTCTTCTACCGCGGATTCCTGCAGCGGGTCGTCGCCGACGCCTGGGGAGCGCCCCAGGGCATCTGGGTCCAGACGCTGGCCGCCACCATGGTGCACCTGGGCAAGCCGATGACCGAGCTGATCGCCGCCCTGCCCGCCAGCCTGCTGTTCGGGGCGCTGGCGCTTCGCAGCCGCTCGATCCTCTACTCGACCATCATCCACCTCGTCATCGGCGTCTCCACCGACCTGTTCGTGCTGTATCACCTGGGACTCCTGCTCCACGGTTGAGCGACCTCTTCGGCGCGGCCTCGCAGCGTGCGCACCCCCGTGCCGGGGCGCCTACCTGGTACATTTGAGCTGCGGCGGCTGTCATGAAGGTTCTCGTCACCGGTGCCCACGGCTTCCTCGGGAGTCACATCAGCGAACACCTGCTGGCCGCAGGTCATCAGGTGCGGGCCCTCGTCTCGCCCTGGGGGACGATCGGCAACCTCGGCGGCATCCTCGAAGCGCAGGCGTTCGAGGTCCATCGCGCCGATCTCAGCCGCGAGGGCGCGCTCGCCGGTGTCTGCGATGGCATGGATGCGGTCGTGCACGCGGCCGCCCGCGTAGCAGACTGGGGACCGTGGGACGCCTTCTACCAGACCAACGTGGTGGGTACCGGGAGGCTCCTCGCCGAGGCCGCACGAGCCGGGGTACGGCGCTTCGTCCTCATCTCGAGCGTCGCCGTCCACCGCTACAGCGGCTTCCGCGACGCCGATCCGCGCACCGTCCCGCGCGACAACGTGAGCAACGCCTACGCCCACTCCAAGATCATGGCCGAAGACCTGGTACGCGAGGCCGGGGCCCTCGAGGGCGTGATCGTGCGGCCGGGCCTGTGGCCCTTCGGTCCGCGCGACCCGAACTTCCGTCGGGTGGCACGCGCGCTGGAGCAGGGCCTGCTTCCCATGGTGGGGAGCGGGGACAGTGTCATCAACACCGCCTACGCGGAGAACCTGGCGTTCGGGGTACGGCTCGCGCTGGAGCGCCCCGAGGCCGCGCAACGCACCTACGTCATCGCCGATGAGGGCATGCCGACGTGGCGTGAGCTGCTCACGGAGCTGGCGCAGCTCCTGGGCGAGCGCCCACCTCGGCTGCGGCTGCCGGGCACACCCACGAAGGCTCTCGCACGGGGGGTCGAGGTCACCTGGGGCGCCCTGTTTCCCGGCAACGAGCCGCCGGTGACGAGGTACCGCGCCGGGCTGATGACCCACGACGTGCACTTCAGCATCCGGCATGCCGTGGAGGAGCTGGGCTACCGCCCCCTCACCAGCTGGCGCGAAGGGCTGCGGCGCACGGTGGGAGCACTGGCCCCGATCTGACCGCCGGCGGCGCGGAACGGTGGCCCCGGATGGGTCCCGCAGGCTGTCCCAGAGCCACGAAGGCCGAAGCGGCAGCGCGGTGGTATGGTAGCGCGACATGAGCGCGGGATTCGACTTCCTGATCGTCGGTGCCGGCTTCTCGGGGGCCGTCCTCGCCGAGCGGATCGCCAGCCAGCGCAAGCTGCGCGTGCTCGTGGTGGACCGTCGGGACCACATCGGTGGGAACGCCTACGACGAGTACGACGACAACGGGTTGCTCGTGCACCGCTACGGGCCCCACATCTTCCATACGAACGCGCGCACGGTGGTCGACTACCTCTCGCAATTCACGGCCTGGCGCCCCTACCAGCACCGGGTTCGTGCGCTGGTCGACGGTCGTCTGGTGCCGATCCCGATCAACCTCGACACGGTCAACACCCTGTACAATCTCGACCTCTCCGAGCCGGAGCTGGAAGCGTTCTTCGCGGCGCGCGCCGAGAAGCGCGAGCGCATCGAGACCTCGGAGGACGTGGTCGTCGCCCGGGTGGGCCGTGAGCTCTTCGAGAAGTTCTTCCGGGGCTACACGCGCAAGCAGTGGGGGCTTGAGCCCAAGGACCTGGATGCAACCGTCACGGCCCGCGTCCCGGTCCGCACCAACCGCGACGATCGCTACTTCACCGACGTCTACCAGGCCATGCCGCTCCGGGGCTACACGGCGATGTTCCGGCGGATGCTGCGTCACCCCAACATCAAGGTGATGCTCAACACCGATTACCGGGAGGTGGCCGACCTGGTGCCCCACAAGCACCTCATCTATACGGGCCCCATCGACGGCTACTTCGAGCGGAGCCTAGGCCCCCTGCCCTACCGCTCGCTCGAGTTCGAGTTCGTCACGCACGACGAGGAGCAGGTGCAGGAGACGGGCACCATCAACTATCCGAACGACTACGCCTACACCCGTCGCACCGAGATGAAGCACCTGACGGGTCAGCGCCATCCCAAGTCGGTCCTGGTCTACGAGCATCCGAGGGCCGAGGGCGACCCCTACTACCCGGTGCCGCGCCCGGAGAACAGGGCGCTCTACGAGGAGTACAGCGCCATGGCAGCCGAGCTCGAGCACGTCACCTTCGCCGGCCGCCTGGGCACCTATCGCTACTACAACATGGATCAGGTCGTCGCCCAGGCGCTCAAGACGTTCGAGTCGCTGCCGGACGTGTGAGCCGGGCGAGGTCGGAGGCGGCGCCATGAGCTCCGAGCGGAGCGGGCGACCGCGCGTCCTGATCGCCATGATCGAGGCGGGCGGCGGACATCGCGCTCCGGCGCTGGCGCTCGAGGCGGCCCTCCAGAGCCGCCACCCCGGGCGCTTCGACGTCGACGTGCTCGACATCATGCGGCACGTTGGCGACGTCGAGCTGGACCGGCGCCACAAGGAGAGCTGGAAGTGGATGCTGGCGCACCCGCGCATCACGTTCGCTCTCCAGAGCGCCGCCGACCACCTCGTTCCCGTGTCCTGGACGCAGGCCGTGCAGGGGCGGATGCTCGCCGGCTTCCGGCGCCATCTGTCCGCCTTCGTCACCGAGCAGGGCTACGATCTGATCGTGGGGGTGCATTTCATGCCGCTGCAGGCCGCGGCCATGGCCAAGAGGCGGGGGGAGCTCGCCGCGACCGTCATCGGGCTCGACACCGACCCCTTCGATGGTCATGCCCTGTGGGCCGTGCGCGATGTCGACGAGATGATCGTTGCCAGCGAGGAGGCACGCGCCCTGCTGAGCGCCAAGGGCGTGCCGACGGAACGCATCCGGATCTTCGGCTACCCGCTCAGTCTCGCGTTCGTCGATGCCGAGGCCGATCCCCAGGCGGCACGCCGGAGGCTCGGTCTCGAGCCCGGGCGGCTGACGGTGCTGCACACGCCCGGCGGCGAGGGCATCGCCGCGAACGTCGAGCGCAGCGCGGCGGCTGTCCTCGAAGCGGACCTCGACCTGCAGTACGTGGTCATCGCAGGGCGCAACGAGGTGCTCCAGCGCCGGCTCCAGGCCCTCGGCGAAGCGCACCTCGCTCGCGGCGGGCGCACCCTCTTGCGCGCCGAGGGCTTCACCAGCGCCATGCCCGACTGGATCGCAGCCAGCGATCTGGTCCTGGCCAAGGCGGGCGCGGCCTCCACCTTCGAAGCGCTGGCGCTGGGCCGGCCGGTCTTCCACACCAGCTACGTGGCCCCGAACGAGAAGCGCAACCTCGACTTCTGCCGCCGGCACGGCATCGGCGGCTTCGTTCCGCGCCCTCGCGACGTCGTGGAGCTGCTCGCCCCCCTGTGCCGCGACCCCGAGCCGCTGCATCGCTGGCAGGAGCGGGTGCGGGCCCTGGGGTTCAAGCCCGGCACGCCCGCCATCGCCGATCACCTGGCGAAGCTGCTGGAGGCTCCTTGAACAGGATGGTCCTACGCTCGCTGATCGTCTCCATGGTGCTCAGCGCGCTGGGGCTGGCGTGGGTGGTGTTCCGGGTCGGGCGCGTCCAGGATCTCAGCATCATCCAGGATCTCCCCTGGACCTACGCCCTGGCCGCGCTCGGCGGGCTGCTCGGCGCGTTCACCATGGCGGCCTTGCGCCTCATGTACATGTGCCGCCGACTCGGCTTCCGCTTGCCGCTGTTCCACGCCCTGCGTGCCCACATCCTAGGGATGTTCAGCGCTACCGTCACGCCGGGGGGCAGCGGCTCCACGCCCGCCCTGGCCCTGGCCCTGCAGGGGCAACGCCTGCCGCCGGGCGTCGCCTGGGCGGTCGGGGTGGCGGTGTTCGGCGCCGACGCGCTGTTCCACACCTGGGGGTTGCCCATCTCCCTGGGGCTCTTGTACGCGCTCGGGCTCTACCCGCACACCCCGGGATGGCTGGCGCTGGGTGCGCTCACGGTGGTGGTGTCGGCGGTCGTGGCCTACCTCGTACAGTTCCGGCTTCCGTGGCTCGAGCCTCTGGCGCGCTGGATCCTTCGCGGCCCCCTGATCCGCTGGCGGCGCCGCGGCCTGCGCTTCGTGGACACGACCCTGGAGTCGAACCGGCTGTTCCGGAGCGCACCCATCGGCTTCCACCTCACGCTGCAGGGCGTGACCGCCCTGTCGTGGATCAGCTTCTTCTCGATCCTGTTCTTCCTCGCCCGCGGGCTCGGCATAGCGGTCTCGCTGCCGGCTATCGAAGCGGCCCAGATGGTCGTGGTGGTGATGTCGACGTTCGTTCCCACACCCGGAGGCAGCGGCTTCTTCGAGCTCGGTATCTCCTACGTGCTCATCGCGCGCGGCGGCGGCGCCGCGGTGCCCGGCGTGGTGCTGTTGTGGCGACTGGTGACCTTCTACTCGATCTTCCTGCTCGGTCCGCTGCTCGGCGGCTACCTGGTCACGCGGCGTGTCCAGGAGCCCGGCGACGACCCCGGGGCAACACCCCCGCCTAGCGCCGGAACCTGAGCCCGGAGCTGGCGGACGGCTCGTCGGACTGCGATCGCGGCCCTCGCACCTGTTCCAGCAGCTCCTCGTAGATCGCCACCAGCCGGCGGCCGATGGCCGGCAGCTCGAAGGCGCCCGCCGAAGCTCGGGCGGCGCGCCGGTAGCCCGCCAGGCGCTCCGAATCGGCCAGCATCGCGCGCAGGGCCTCGGCACCCTGCTCGGGGCTGCCGGGCGGGTAGGCCACCCCCGCCCCGCACTCGGCCACCAGCTCGGGCACCGCGCTGGTGCGGTGATCGGCGGTGAGGACGGCGCAGCCCGCGCTCATGGCCTCGAGCGTGGCGATACTCTGCAGCTCGACCTCCGACGGCATCAGGAAGACGTCGGTGGCACGCAGCAACGCACGCTTGCGCCGCTCGTCCACGAAGCCCAGCATGTGCACGTGTTCCCCGACGCCCGCCTGCCGCGCAAGCTCCGGCAGTCGGGCGGCCACCGGCCCGCGACCGGCGACCGCCAGGGCCGCCGGGACGCCGCGCGCGCGCGCGGCAGCCAGCAGTGCGACGAGCTCCTCCGGGTGCTTCTCCGGGTAGAGCCTTCCGACGTAGGCGAGCACGACCTCATCGCCGGCTGCCAGCAACTCCGCACGTAGCGCGTCGGATTCGTCGGCGAAGGCGGAATCCTCGAAGAACGGCTCGAGGCCGTTCGACACCACTTCGACCCGGCGAGGCCCGTACGACTGCGCCAGCCGGGCAGCGAACCGCGTCGGAGCGACCACGCAATCCGCCGTCCCGAACAGCCCACGGTAGAAACGGTGGAGCAGGGCCTCCAGGATTGTGCGCAGCGGCCCGCGCAGGTGCATGGAGGTGTTCTGTTCCTGGATGTGGAGCCCCATCACCACCGGCATCCGGCGCCGCCTTGCGAGCCGCATGGTCGCCGCCGCCAGCGGGCCCGGCAGGTTGATCTGGACCAGATCCGCCCAGTCCAGAAGGGGAGCCAGCACCTTCCTCCGCGGAAGCGCGATATGGGACAGCGAGCCCAGCGGCACCACCGGAAGCCGGACGACCTCCACGCCGTCGGGCGGGCTGGTCTGGTGCCGTTGGCGCCCGACGGCCACCCGGACCTCGTGTCCCAGGCCGGCCAGGGCGCGAACGTGCGCCTCGGTCGCGGTGGCCTGCCCCCCGAAGCCGGGGTACGCCTCGTCCGTGACATAGGCGATCCGCATATCGGCAGATTCTAACGCCGCCAGGGCGAGCGGGCTCGCCTACCGGCATGGCAGCGACTGCTGCGCCGTGCCACGGGGCGCCTGTACACTGAGGGCGCCGGACGCCCCGTCGGTCGGATCGACGCGCGACGGCGGCACGTCGCGACGCCGGTGCCGCCGGCCCGCACGACGCGGGCGCTCCAGAGGATCCTCGTGGAGAGCCGCGCCGCCCTCGTTTGCAGCGCCGAGCGCACGCCATGAACCTGATCTGGCGCCCGCTCGCGGTATCCCTCGTATTCTCCGCGGCGGGCCTGACCTGGGTGATCCTGCGCGTCGGGTCGGTCTCCGACCTGTTGGTGGTCCGGGAGCTTCCCGTGGCGGCATTCGCGGGTGCGCTCGTGGCGATGGCGCTCGGCTTCCTTTTCGCCGGTCTGCGCCTCCAGCTTCTGAGCCGCAGGCTCGGGTCTGAGCTCCCGCTTCACCATGCCGTTCGCGCTCACCTGCTAGGCATGTTCGGCGCCACCGTCACGCCCGGTGGGAGCGGCAACCTCCCGGCCATCGCGATCACGCTTCAGCACCACGGCCAGAGTGGAGGTCGGGCCTGGGCCGTCGGGGCGGCGGTGTTCGGGGCCGACGCGACGTTCCACGCCTGGTCGACGCCGATCGCGCTCGTGATCCTCTACGCGGCGCACCTCTACCCCCGCACCGCCGTTGCATTGGGCCTCGGCGTCGCGGCGTTGCTCATCGCCGCTGCGCTCGCCTATCTGGTCCAGTTCCGGCTCGGCTGGCTCGTTCCGCTTACGGGCTGGATCCTGCGGGGGCCCCTGCTCAGGTGGCGCGCCCGTGGGTTGCGCTTCGTCGACGGCATGGTGGAAGCCAACCGGCTCTACGCCCGGGCTCCGTTGCGGTTCCACGTTCAGATCCAGCTCTATAGCCTGCTGGCTGCCTTGAGCTTCTATGCCATCCTGTTCCTGCTTGCCCGCGGGTTGTCGGTGCACATCTCGTTCTGGACAGTCGCCGCCGCCCTGACCGTCATCAACATCATGGCCTCGTTCGTGCCCACGCCTGGGGGCAGTGGCTTCTTCGAGCTCGGCATCTCGTACCTGCTGATCGCCCGGGGAGGCGGCGTCGCGGTGCCCGCCATCGTCCTGGTCTGGCGGGTGCTCACCTACTACTCGACCTTCCTGTTCGGACCGATGCTGGGCGGGTACCTGCTGGCGAGCCGTTCCCTGGCGCGACGCGACGCGCCCCGTGGGCCGGGCCCGGCCGGGCCCTGACGTGGGTCGTGACGAGGCAGCGGTGCCGGCGGGTGGACGGGGACGGGTCGACCGCGCCGCGCGCCTCGCCGGCCGAGACGGTTCCTCGAGGCGCGTGACGAGCGACCTGCGGGGACGAATCGACCGTTCCTATCATGATCGTACCTTGGCGGACGTCGAGATCAGCGTGATCGTGCCGACGCACGAGCGCCGGGACCTCGTCGCCGCGCTCCTCGCTCGGCTGCGTGATCTGCCCGGGCCGTCCCGGGAGGTCATCGTCATCGACGATGCCTCGACCGACGGGACCGCCTCGATGTTGTGCGGTGCAGGGGCCGGTGTGCGGGTGATGCGCAACGACGTGTCCCGGCGCTTCGACGCGCTCGCGGACGCCGTGGCGATGGCGCGGGGCCAGCTGATCCTCGAGCTCGACGACGATGCCTATCCCGCGCCGGAGACCCTGACCCGCGTGGCCGAGCACTTCCGGCGCCGGGGTGATGCGCTGGGCCTGGCTGCGCTGCCCTTCCTCGACCCGGCGACGGAGCGGCCGATGCGGACCTCGTTCCTCCCGCAGCTCCCGCAAGGGGTCGAGTACGGCCCGACGCCGGGCTTCCTGGCGGGAGCGGTCGCCGTGCGGCGGGAAGCCGCCCGGGCCATCCCCCTCAGTCCTCCCGGGTACGCCCAGTACCAGACCGAGCCCGCCGCCCTCATCGAGTACCTCGACGCGGGCTGGGAGGCCGATTTTCTCGCCACGGCTCCCGTCTACCACGTATGGGCCGGGCGCACCCGCACGATGAGCTTCGATTCGGCCTTCCTGCCCCTGCGCAACGACATCGTCACCATCAAGCGCTACTACCGGGGATGGCGGCGCTCGGAGATGCTGATCGGCCGCTACGTGACCGGCTTCGCCCATCTCGTGGCCGCGGGCTACCCGCGGGGCTTTTCACGAGCCCTGCGGGAGTCGGAACGGATGCTCACCTCCCTTCCCGAGAGGACCGTCGAGCCGCGCATCCTGCGGCGGATCTACCCGTGTTTCGCCGGTGCCACGCTGACTTCGCTGCTGTCGCCGATCAACGCGCGGCGCATCGCGTGGTACCTGGGGCTGCTGCCCATCGACCAGATCGGTTGAGCCGGCCCGCGCGAAGCGGGTCGGCACGACCCTCCAACGAGCGGTCGGGTCCCGGTGGCGAAGGCGGCGCGCCTGTAGACTGGACATCGTGACGGCGCTGCGCCGCTTGGCCCTCCTCAACCTGCTCCGCCACCCGTGGCGCAGCCTTGCCACCGTCCTCGGTGTGGGGATCGGCATCGCCGCCGTCCTCACCACCCTTTCGGTCGGCGCCAACGTCGAGGCGAACGTCCGGGGCGCGCTTCAGGCCGCGGCCGGCAAGGCCGACCTGCTGGTCACGCCCGGGGCCAGCGGACGCTCGGTGTTCGAGGATGGCCCGGTCCTCGAGCTGGTTCGCGCCGTGCGCGGCGTGCAAGCCGCGTATCCGGTCCTCAACACGCGGGCCGAGCCGGTCCGGGCCATCCAGGACTTCAAGCGCTCCATCATCCCCGGTGTGGACACCGGCTTCCAATTGAGCGGCCGCGTCACGAGCGTGCCCTCCAACCTTCCGGCCCGGCTTGCGAAGGGCGCGTTCCCGACACCGGGTTCCGACGGCGTGGCCATCGCCCAGGGCTTCGCGAACGAGCGGCACATCACCGTGGGAGAGACCGTGCGCTTCGCCACGGCGTTCGGCGACGTCCCGCTCCACGTCACCGGACTCCTCGACGACCGTTATGGCCTCGCCAGCACCAACGGCGGCCGCGTGGGGATCATCGACATCCACGACCTTCGCACGATCTTGCACCTCCAGGGGCGCGCCTCGTACGTCGAGGTCATGGTCGACCCCTCGGTGCCCGTGGAGGACGTCCGCTCCCGCATCGAGACCCGGCTGTCCTCGCTCTCTCAGAGCCTCACCGTCACGTACCCCGCCGTGTCCGGCAACGTCGCGTCCGGCATCGTCGACACCTTGCAGTCGGGGCTCTCGGTGCTGGCCGTGACGCTGCTTGCCCTCGGGGGATTCATGGCCTACAACACCTTCATGGCCTCCGTGGTCGAGCGCACGCGCGAGTACGCGCTGCTGCGCACCATCTGCCTGACACGGGGTGACGTCCAGCGGCTGGCCCTGTACGAGGCGGTGGGCCTCAGCGTGCTCGGCGTCCTGGCGGGCCTGCTGCTCGGCGTCGGTCTCGCCTATGTCATCACGCGCCTGAACGCCGTCAGCCTGGGTTTCAACTTCCGGACCCTCGTGATCCCGTTGCGGAGCGTTGCCATCGCCTCGGGAGTGGGCGTGCTGGTGTCGCTGGCCGCCGGGGTGCTCCCCGCCCGCTCGGCTTCGCGCACACCACCGCTCGCAGCGACGCGAGCCGCCGAGGAGGCTTCGCTTCCGAGGGCCTCGCTGCTCGGGTGGGCCCTCCTGGCGCTCGGTGTGGTGCTCAGCGTGCTGCCGTGGTCGGGCTACCTGGCGCTCGCCGCCAGCGGTACGGCGATGGCCGTGTTCTTCGTGGGCGTGGCGCTGGCCACTCCAAGCTTGCTTCGCCCGGCCCTCGCCCTGTTCACTCCGGTGCTGACGCGCCTGTACGGAGCGGCAGGACGCCTGGGCGCCAACTTCACGCTCCGGAACGCCGCCCGCAACGGGGTAGCCATTGGGACGGTCGCCGTCGGAACCGGCCTGATCATCGGGGTCGGCTCGATGGTGAATGGCATCAACCGGGCGATCGGCTCCTGGGTGAACACCACGGTCGTAGGGGACCTGTTCGTGACCACGCCCGTGAGCTTTCCGGCCGACTTCGAGCAGAAGGCCCAGCAGCTGCCGGGCGTGAAGGTCGCCAGCGGCGTCGGCATCCGGGTCGTGCGTTTCGAGCCCAAGGGTGGTGGACGCGGTCGCTCCATCGCGCTCATCCTGGTCGACCCGCAACGCTTCAACCCGAACGGCGGCTTTGGACGGTTCCAGTACATCCAGGGGCAGGGCAACAACCGCGAGGGATACCAGGCGCTTTCGAAGGGTGGTGAGGTCCTCGTCGCCAACACCATGCGTGACAGGTACGGCATCCAGAAGGGGGACACCATCCGCCTGCGCACCGTGAACGGCTTCCGGGACTTCCCGGTCGCCGGCGTCGTCGTCGACTTCACCGGCGGCGGCGAGACCGTCGTGGGCAGCATGAAGGACGTCGCGCTCTTCGGCGGCGGCTCGCCCGACCTCTTCGTGATCGCGGACAAGCCCGGGGTGGACCCGCACCGGGTGCGCCAGGAGCTGTTGAGCGCGTTCCCGCAACTCCATCTCGACGTGACCCTGAATGCCGACTACCGGCGCTACATCCTGCAGCTGACGCAGCGCTCCTTCGTCACCACCAACACGCTGCTGTTGATCGCGGTGCTGGTCGCCGCATTGGGCGTCGCCAATACCCTTGGCATGAACCTGGTGAGCCGCAGTCACGAGATCGCGGTGCTGCGGACGGTCGGCATGACGCGCGGCGGAGTGAGGCGTCTCATCGCCGCAGAGGGTATGGTGGTGACTTTGGTGGGCGCCGCGCTCGGCGTCGCGTTCGGCCTCCTGCTGGCGCGCGTGATCAGCTCCGGCGCGAGCGCGCTGACCGGCTTCCTGTTGACGCCGGCCATCGACTGGACGCTGGTGGGGATCGCCCTGCTGGCCTCTCCCCTGGTAGGGCTGGTCGCCTCGCTGCTGCCGGCGCGCAGGGCGGCCCAGGTCTCACCCACCCGGGCCCTGGGGTTCATGGAATGACCATGCGGACGACCGACGCACCCGTGCTGCGCGCCAGCAAGCTCAGCAAGAGCTACCGGCTGGGCGACCTGACCATCGAGGCGCTCAAGGACGTGGACCTGTCGGTTCGCGCCGGCGAGTTCCTGGCGGTGATGGGGCCGAGTGGCAGCGGCAAGAGTACGCTGCTCCATCTGCTCGGGCTCCTCGACGTGCCCGATGCCGGCGGGGTGGAGGTGGTCGGGCAACCGACCGCCGACCTCGACGACGACTCCCTTACCGCGCTGCGCCGGACCAAGCTCGGTTTCCTGTTCCAGAGCTTCGAGCTCATCCCCAACCTGACCGCGCGGGAGAACGTGTTGCTGCCGGCGGAGATCGCCGGTCGCAGCACCGCCGCAGTGGCTCGGCTGGACGAGCTGGCAGACCAGCTCGGCATCACCGATCGCCTGGGCCATCGGCCACGGCAGCTCTCCGGCGGACAGCGCCAACGTGTCGCGCTCGCCCGGGCGCTCATCAACGAGCCGGTGGTGGTGCTGGCAGACGAGCCCACGGGCAATCTCGACACGCACACCGGCACCGAGGTCCTCGACCTCCTGCGGCACGGCGTCGACACCTTCGGGTGGACGGTCGTGATGGTCACGCACGACCCGAACGCGGCCATGCACGCCGACCGCATCGTCTTCTTGCGTGACGGGCGGGTGTCGGGCGAGACCCTCACACGCGAGAGTGACGCCCGGGCCATCATCGAGCGCTTCGTAGGGGTGTGAACGGGCCCGTCCGGGCCCGGGTCACGGCATGATGAGACGCATCGCAAGGATCACGGCCCGCTACCCGCGCTGGGTGCTGGCAGCCTGGCTGCTGCTGGGCGGCATCTCGCTGCCCTTCGCCGCGAGGGTCGGTAACGTGCTGACCGCGCAGCCCGGTGCCGCGCCCCACAGCGTGGCGGCGCAGGTGCGCGCCGTCCTTCGGCAACGCTTCACGATTCCCGACGACTTCAACGTCGTGCTGGTGGCTCACGGCGTGGGCGACAAGGTCGGGCAACCGGCCTTCGACCGTGCCTTCGCGCGCGTCGTCGGCCGCATCAAGGCGGTGCCGGGCGTCACCGCCGTGCGCGACTACCGCACCGTGACCGGCCTCGACCTGGTGGCGCCCGACCGCAGCTACACCGTCGCGCTGGTGGGGATGGCCGCTCCCGATCTGGGCACCGCCAAGACGATCACCAACAAGATCCGCGCGGTTCTCGCCGGCGAGACCGGCCTGCGCTTCACGATGGCCGGCGGGCCGGCGACCGTGCAGGAGCTGGAGCGCGTGAGCGAGCACGACGCCCGTCGCGCCGAGGTCTTCGGCCTGCCGATCTCGCTGTTGATCCTGATCATCGCGTTCGGCGCCATCGTCGCGTCGGCGCTGCCGTTGCTGGTGGCCCTGGCCTCCATCACGGTGTCGCTGGCGGCGCTGTACGCCATGGGGCAGCTGGTCGAGTTCGCCGTGTTCACGCAGACGGTCGTGACGATGCTGGGACTGGCGACCGGCATCGACTACGCGTTGCTGATGGTGAACCGCTTCCGCGAGGAGCTGCGCCACACCTTCGATCCCCGCGAGGCGGCGGAACGCACCGCCCGCACGGCCGGCAAGGCGGTCGCGTTCAGTGGCTTGACGGTGGTGATGGCGCTGTCGGGCCTGCTCGTCCCGCCCCTCACCTTCATCCGTTCGATCGGCGTCGGCACCATCATCGTGCTCTTGATCAGCGTCTCGGTGTCGGTGACGGCTCTGCCGGCTGCGCTGGCGCTGCTCGGCCACCGCGTCAACTGGCTCAAGGTAACGCGTCGCGAGCCCGGGCTACGCAGCCGCAGCTTCTGGCGCGCCCGCGCCAACGAAATCATGCACCGGCCCCTGCTGTGGGCGATCGTCGGCGGCGTGGTGCTGGTCGCGGCGGGATTGCCGGCGCTCGGCATGCAGGTCGCCGATCCGGGCCCCCGGGGCCTGTCCAAGGCGACCGAGGCCAACCGTACGGTCACGGCGCTCGAGAACCTCGGGCTCGAGGGGCTCTTGAACTCGTTCGACGTCCTCGTCAACTTCGGTCCTCCCGGCTTCTACCGCCCGGACAACGTCCGCAAGATCTCGCAGCTCGATCGCAGCCTCACCACGCTGCCGCGCGTCGAGGCCATCACCAGCCCGATGGCCGTCAGCAGCGTGCCCCGGCTGTTCCTCTATCAGTACTACGCTTCACCGGAGATCGCCCTGCACAGCGAGATCGCTCCCCTCGCCCGTGCCACCATCGGAAAGGCCGGGCGCTACGTGCTGGTCCGGGTCTTCCCCAAGGGGATCCTCACCCCCGCCGAAGGGGGGTCGCTGCTCCACGACATCGAGAGCCGGGCGCGGGCGCTCGGGCTGAACGTCAAGGTGGGCGGCGGCTACGTCCAGGAAGCCGAGTGGGCGGCCGTGCTCTACCGAAGCTTCCCGTGGGCGGTGCTCCTCGTCTACCTCGCCACCGTGATCGTGCTCGGCCTGGCCTTCCGCTCCCTGTTGATCCCGCTCAAGGCCATCATCCTCAACACGCTCACCGTGGCCGCCGCCTACGGCGCCATCACCCTGGTCTTCCAGCACGGCGTGCTGGTGGCTCTCTTCGGGGGTGGTCCCGTGCTCGGCTACATCGACACCAGCGCACCGCTGTTCATCTTCGCCATCGTGTTCGGACTGAGCATGGACTACGAGGTCTTCCTGGTCGCACGCATGTTGGAGTTGCACGACCGCGGCGCGTCCGACCGTGAGGCGGTCGCCACGGCCCTCTCCGCCACGGGCGGCGTGATCACGAGCGCGGCGGCGGTGATGATCACGGTCTTCGCTCTGTTCCTGTTCAGCCATGTGGTGCTCGTGCGTACCCTGGGCCTCGGCCTCTCGGTCGCGGTGCTCCTCGACGCGACGCTGGTGCGCATGGCGCTGGTCCCCGCCGTGATGACCTTGGCGGGGCGCTGGAACTGGTGGATGCCGGCGGCGTTGGCGCGCCTGGCGCGACAGAGCAAGCTCAGCGCCGACTAGGACGTCTCGCCGGAAGGCAGGTCAGTGAACCGAGCCGCTCAGAAGCGCCGCGGCGGCGTAGCGGTGGCTCGCGATCCCGGGTGCCTGCAGGCTCAGGGGGCCCGAGACGCGGAAGGTCAGGTTGCCCACGCCGCTGGCCACGGCCGTCACCTGCGCGGCGATGGCGGGCCCCAACTGCAACGGATTGAAGCTGAAGCTGAGGGTCACCGGGACGGTCTCACCGGCGGGCGCAGCAATGCGGCTCAATCGCAGCGTGGCGACGTTGACTCCGTTCAGGGCGAGCCGCACGGTGGGCGCCTCCACGACGTACCCCAGCCGGGCCGGGTTGTGAAGCGTAGCGGGAAGCTCGAGCACCGCGTGCGTCAGGCCGTCCACGCGCAGCGTGGCTCCCGAGTCCGCGAGGCGGAGTTGCGGAGCGTACCAGTTCAGCGACCAGCGCGCCGTGCCGCGTGCCAGCGTGACGGTCGGGAAGGTCTCGACCGTCCCGAGCACCCGTATGCCTACGGTGGCGTCGACGCGGTAGCGTGTCGAGGCCCCGCCGAGGAGGTCCGCCACCGTCCGCACGAGCGCGGGCGCCTGCGCCAGCGGGACGCGCACCCGGAGGGTGAGGTCGCTGCTTCCCTGAGCGGGCAGGTCGACGCCCTTGCGGAAGCGCGCCGCGGCCGCGCGGTGCCCGCCGAGGTAGAAGTCCCCATCAAGCGACGCCAGGGTGATACCGACGGGGTTGGGGTTGGTCGCGCGAAGATGAACGTCGAACACGGCGGCGCCGTCGCCGACCCCAGGCGGGTCGACGTACTGGAAGCCCGTCCCGTTGGAAAGCACCGTGAAGGTGGGAGCCAGCACGCGTGGGGCCGTTCCCGGAGCACAGGCCGTCAGCACAACCGGGATCACGAAGAGCAAGAGCAACCAGGACCGTCGCACAGGCCACCTCCGGGGCGCGAGGAGCGCCCGTCACCGCAGGGTAATGCGAGGGTTGAAGGCGGCATATAAGATATCCGCCACCAGGTTGGCCAGCGCGAAGCCGAGCACCGCCACCAGCGCCACCGCCTGGATCAACGGGATGTCTCGCCGCGCGATGGCGAAGGTCAACAACCGTCCCAGACCGGGGTAGTTGAAGACGTTCTCCACCACGATCAGGCCGCTGATCAGCCAGCCGAAGCTGATCGCGATCACGGTGATGGTCGGCAGCAGGGCGTTACGCAGCACGTGGGACACCACCACGCGGCGCCAGCGCACGCCCTTGAGAACGGCCGTGCGGACGTAGGGGCGATTGAGCTCGACCAGCATGCTGGCACGGGTCAGCCTGGCCACGTACGCCAGCAGCACCAGCGTCGCCGTCAGGGCAGGCAGCACGAGGTAGGGAAGCGCAGCGAAGAAGCCTGTGCCCGGCGCGATCGACGAGTTCGCCGGCAGCCAGCCCAGCCGGAAGCTGAACACCTGGATGAGCACGAGGCCGGTGATGAACTCGGGCAGCCCCACGACCGACAGGCTGAGAAGACTGATGAGCGTGTCGATCCAGCTCTCCTCGTACAGTGCCGCGATCACCCCCATGGCGACCGCCGTCGGCACCGCGATCACCAGGGTGAGGCCGGCGAGCTGGAGCGAGTTGACCAGCCGCGACAGCACCAGCGCGCGAACGGGCTGGCCGGTACTGAACGACGTCCCCCAGTTGCCCTTGACGAAGTCGGCCAGCCACGTCAGGTACTGCACCGGCAGGGGGCGGTCGAGCCCGAGCTGCGCGCGGAGCTGATCGATCGCGTGTTGACTCGCCTCCCTTCCCAGCAGGATGCGGGCCACGTCGCCGGGCAGCGCCTGCGTGATCAGGAAGATCAGCAACGACGTGAACAGCATCGTCAACAACAGGAAGCCGAGCCGGCGTAGGAGGAACCTACCCACGATCCCCCTTCCCACCGCCCCCGCCCTCGCGCCGTTCCGAGCGCAAGGCCGGCACTTGCACGGCGCTCAGCTCCTCCAGGGGGATGTGGCAGTAGACGCCGTGATCGTCGCCGGCCGGCCGCCACGGGGGCGCCTCGGTCCGGCAGATCTCGCCCAGGACCCGCGGACAACGCGTGTGGAACGGGCATCCCGCCGGCGTGTCGACGGGGCTCGGCACCTCGCCCTCCAGGCGCACGTGCGAGCGCTCGGCGCCGGGCTCGAGAAGCGGGATGGCGGAGAGCAGAGCCTCGGTGTAGGGGTGGTAGGGCGGCTGCAGCACGCGATCGGCCGGGCCCGACTCCATCACCCGGCCCAGGTACACCACGGTCACGTAGTCGGCGAGGAAGCTGACCACCGCGAGATCGTGCGAGATGAAGAGGTACCCGGTGCCGCGCTCCTCCTGCAGCGAGCTGACCAGGTTGAGGATGGCGGCCTGGACCGAGACGTCCAAGCCGGACACCGATTCGTCGAAGACCAGGACCTCGGGCTCCGCGGCGAACGCACGCGCGATGGCCACGCGCTGCTTCTCGCCACCCGACAGCTCGGCGGGGCGCCGGCCGGCGTAGTCGGCGGTGAGCTGCACATCCTGGAGAAGGCGTCGTACCCGATCCCCCGCCTCCGCCCGCGAGAGCCCGGCGAGCCTGCGGAAGGGTCGGCGGAGCGCGGCCCCCACCGTGCGGTAGGGATTCAACGCCTCATCCGAGCTCTGGAACACCATCTGCAGCTGTCGGATGGCGATTGCCGGGCGTCGCTCGAGCACGCGGTCCACCTGCTGCCCGACGACGTGGATGGCACCGGCCGATGCGGGATCGAGCCCGACGATGGCACGGGCCGTCGTGCTCTTGCCGCTCCCGCTCTCCCCCACCAGCCCCAGCGTATGGCCGCGCCGCACGGTCAGGCTGATGTCCTCGACGGCGCGAACGGCTCGCTGCGGCACGCCCGCGACGAGCTCGGCGAGCGAGCGCCGCAGCAGGAAGTGCTTGCGGAGCTCCACCACGTCGAGGACGGCGTCAACGCGTTCGGCGGTCGCGGCCACGCGCGACGGGGGGGCCGCCTGGTGCGGATCGGCCTCGCCGGCCTCGATCTCGCGCCAGCGGATGCACCGAACCGCGCCGTCGCCGGCCGGCTCCAAGGGCGGCTGAGCGCGGCGGCAGGCGTCGATCGCAATCGGACAACGGGGCGCGAACACGCAGCCCACCGGGAGCGCCGTTGGCGCCGGGATGCGCCCCGGGATGGGGCGCAGTGCGACCAGCCGCCGGGTCGTTCCCAGTCGTGGCACGCTGTCGAAGAGGCCCTGGGTGTAGGGATGCCGCGGCCGCGCGAAGAGCGCCCGGGTGGAGGCATCCTCTACGAGCTCTCCCGCATACAGCACGGCGACGCGGTCGCACAGCTCGGCCACGACGCCGAGGCTGTGGGAGACGTAGAGCACCGCCGTGTCACGGTCGCGGACCAGCTCGCGGACGAGGTCGAGGATGGTCACCTCGGTGGTGACGTCGAGGTTGGTGGTGGGCTCGTCGAGCACCAGCAGGTCGGGCTCGCCTGCGAGCGCCATGGCGATGAGCACGCGCTGCTGCATGCCGCCCGAGAGCTGGTGGGGGTAGGCGCGAGCCACCCGCTCGGGGTCGGCCATGCCGACCGCTTCGAGCATCGCCAGCGCCCGGCCGCGCGCCCCACCGCCGGCCCGACCGCTCGGGTCGACGACCTCCTCGATCTGCCGGCCCACCGTCCTGGCCGGGTTGAGCGAGGGCAGCGGGTCTTGAGGAACCAGCGCCACGCGCCGGTGGAACTCGGTACGCCGCGCCGCTGCCGAGAGCCGGTCGAGGGCCCGGCCCCGGTACCGGATGGTCCCCTCGATCACCCGCCCATTGGGAGGCAACACCTGGAGAAGCGCCAGCGCCAGGGTACTCTTGCCGCTGCCACTCTCGCCGACGAGCCCGTAGGTCACGCCCGCATCGATGCGAAGGTCGACGCCGCGCACGGCGGGCGTCCAGCGGCGCCCGCGCCGGTACGCGACGGTGACGCCCTCGAACTCGACGAGCGGGCCGGCCCCCTCCCCGCTCACGGCTCCACCCCCACCTGCAGGACCCGCTTGAGCCCATCGGCCAGGAGGTTGACGCCGATGACGAGCAGGCTGATCGCCAGCGCCGGGAACGTCAACGTCCAGGGAGTGATGTAGACGAAGTCGCGCGCCTCGCTCACCATCAAACCCCAGTCGGGGTTGGGCGGCTGGACTCCGACGCCCAGGAACCCCAGCGAGGCGACCAGGAAGATGGAGTAGGAGAAGCGCAGCGCCGACTCCACGGCCAGCGCGGGCAGGACGCTCGGAAGGATCTCGCGACCGAGGATGAACGCGGTGCTCTCCCCTTGCATCCGGGCCGCCAGCACGTACTCCTTGGTCTTGGTGTCGAGCACGACGCTTCGCACCACCCGCGCCACGATGGGCGTGTAGGCCACGGCGATGACGGCGAGGACGCTGGTGCGCGAGGGCCCCAGCGAGCCCAGCAGCAGGAGCGCCAGCAGCAGCGCCGGCACCGCTAGCAGGCTGTCGAAGAAGCGATAGGTGACCTCCTCCAGCCACCCTCCCCTGTAGGTGGCCAGCAGGCCGAGCAGCGTGCCCACCACCACGGCGATGAGGGTGCCGCTACCGGCGAGCAGGAAGATGTCGCGGTCGCCGGCGACGACGCGACTGAAGACGTCGCGACCCAGGTGATCGGTGCCGAACAGGTGGCGCAACGAGGGCGGCTGGCTGCGCTCGGTGTAGACCTGCTCCGTGGCCCCGTACGGCGTTGCCAGCGGCCCCAGCACGGCCAGCGCCAGGAAGATGGCGACGAGTGTCGTCCCCAACGCGGACGAGGGGCGGGCGTAGAGGCTCCTGAGCCCGCGGACCCACCCCCGACGCCGCGCTGGCGCCGAGACTGCCGGGCTAGCCATGGCGCGCCCCCCACGCCCTCGATGTCGTCGCCTGGCTCATGGTCGGTTCCCGGACGCGCCGCCAAGCGCGTCCGGGAACGGCGGCCCGACTAGGGAGCGTGGACCGCCGCCAGGTCGGTCCGACCGGCGAAGGCCTTGAGTTGGAAGTCGGTGAATCCGGTCCGGATCGCTCCGAGCTGGGGGAAGAAGTACGGGATGACGATGGGGCCGCTGGTCGCCAGCATCTGCTGGATCTTGTGATAGTCCTCGATGCGCTTCTGGCTGTCCAGGGTCTTGCCCGCCTCCTTGGCCAGCTGGTCGAAGGTCTGGTTGCAGTAGTGGCTCTCGTTCCACTTGGCGCCGCACTCGAGCATCACGTTCAGGTAGAACTGCGGGTAGGGCCTGGATCCCCATCCGGTGATGCCGAAGTCGACCTGAAGCCACTTGTTGTCACCGTAGTAGACGCTCTCGGGCTCCACGATGACATGGATGTCGAAGCCCGCCTTGGCGAGCTGCTGCTTGAGCACGACCGCCAGGTCGGGGCGGTCCCCGGTGTTGGGGGTGTAGAGGTCGAGCTTGAGGCCATTGGGGTAGCCGGCCTCCTTGAGCAGTTGCTTGGCCTTCGCCGGATCGGTCTTGGGCGGCACCGCGCTGGCATCGTAGTACTTCTTGTACAGCGGCCCGATCGGGGTGTCGTTGCCGACGACGCCAAGCCCCTGGGTGACGGCCTCCGTCACCGCCTTGCGGTCCACGGCGAGCTTGAGCGCCTCGATCACGCGCGGGTCGCTCCCCGGCTTGCGATCGCTGCGCAACCGCAGAACGTTGAAGCCGTTCGTCGGCACGTCGAAACGGGTGATCCCCTTGACGTTCGCCAGCGACTGGTACAGCGAGCTCGGAAGGCGCATCGCCACATCGATCTGGCCGCCGCGCAGGGCCGCCACCTCGGCCGCCTGGTCGCTGAAGAAGATCAGCTCGAGCTTGGCCACGCCGGGTTTGCCGGCGATGAAGTAGTGGGGGTTCGCCGTAAGCACCATGCGGTCGCCGGGGCTGTAGCTCTGCACCACGAACGGGCCGCTCCCGTCGAACGTCTTGCCGAACTGCGTCGTTCCCTTCTTCACGATGACCGCATGGTTGTCGCTGAGGTCGTACAGGAAGAACGGGTTGGTGTTCTTGAGCGTGAACGTCACCTGGTGGGTTCCGGTCGCCCTCACGCTCGCGATGTCGGAGTACAGGTCGGACGTAGGCAGCTTGAGGGCCGGATCGCGCAGGCGATCGAAGGTGTAGACGACGTCCTGCGCCGTCACGGAGCTGCCGTCGTGCCAGGTGGCGTTCTTGGCCAGCTCGAAGGTGTAGGTGAGCCCGTCCTGCGAAACCTGCCACGAGGTGGCGAGGCGCGGCTGGATGTTGTTGTTGGCATCGACGTCGACGAGATAGTCGTAGACGGCATTGAGGACCGCGATCTCGGAATCGCTCGAGGCATAGGCGGGGTCGAGCTTGGCGGGCGACTCCATGCCCACCTTGAGGGTGCCGTGTGGGGCCGACTGGGCCAGCACGCCGCCGCCGACAAGCAGGCTCATCAGCGCCGTCAGCACCAGCCGGACGCGCGTCCGTCGTACGTTCCTCACGATGGTCGTGACCATGGTCTCCTCCCAGGACTTCGTGCTACGCATCGAACGCAGCCAGCTCGGCGGTATCGGTGGTCGCACGCCTCATGCGCGCGACGCGGCCCAACCGCTCGCGGGTAGGCACTCTCCCGCGCGAATCGCCACCTCCAGGCGGTTCTCGGGCGGTGCCAGCGGGCAATCCCACCGCGGGCTGTAGGCGCAGCTCGGGTGGTAGGCGAAGTTGAAGTCGAGCACCAGCCTCCCGTGCTCGGTCCCGAGGTCGGCGTGCTTGAGCGTATCGATCAGAAAGCGGCCGCCCCCGTAGGTGCGGTCGCCGGCCGTACGGTCGCGGAACGGCAGGAACAAGCCCCCGCCGTACCCGAGAAGCCGGTACAGCGCCAGCCGCAGCCGCTCGCCGTACAGCTCGAACGACAACCACGCCAGACGAGCCAGGTGCAGCACTCCGTCCTCTTGCAACGTCATCTCGAACGGCGCCCCGGGCGCGTCCTGCCCGGTCGCCAGCACTCTGGCTGCCGGGTCGTACGGGAAGTAGGGAACGCCTTCCCCGCGGTGCCGGTCGTCCTCGGCCAGCGGGGAGCAGGGGTGGTGTGTGAAGAGCTCGTCGCGCTGCGCGCGGAAGCGCGCCCACCGCTCTCGCGGCGACGCGTCGGACGCGCGCGCGAGCTGGTACAGCGCAGCCACGCGCTGCCGGTAATCGACGAGCTCCAGTGCGCGGGCGGTGGCGTTCAGGGTACGGCCTCCCATTGCCGAACGAGCCACAGGCCGGCGGAGTTGCCCGACCGGCCCGTAGAATATGCCTATGCAGCCCATCGTAACGGACCAGCAGAAGGGGGTCCGTATTATCACCCTGAATCGCCCCGACGTCCGGAACGCGCTCGACACGCAGCTGCGAGGCGCTCTGGCGGAGGCGCTCGATGCTGCTGCTGCCGACCCCGACACGCGCGCCGTGGTGCTCACCGGCGCGGGCGACGCGTTCTGCGCGGGCCTCGATCTCCGGGAGCTCGAGGGGATGGCGCAGCGCAGTGCCGAAGTCAACCGGGCCGACTCCCGCGGCCTCGCCGACCTGCTCCTGAAGCTGGTGACGTTGCCGAAGCCGGTGATCGCTGCCGTCAACGGGCCTGCCGTGGCAGGAGGTGCCGGCATCGTGACCGCCTGCGACCTCGCCGTCATCGACCCCGATGCGCGCATCGGCTACAGCGAGGCGAGGATCGGCTTCGTGGCAGCGCTGGTGTCGGTGTTCCTGGTTCGCCAGGTGGGCGAGAAGCGGGCGCGCGACCTCTTGCTCAGCGCCCGGCTCATCGGCGCCGAGGAGGCGGCCGCGATCGGCCTGGTGAACGAGGTGGCGCCGGCAGGCCAGGCGCTGGCCACTGCCGTCGACCGGGCGCGGGCCCTGGCACGCAATGCGCCGGGCTCGCTGGCCATGACCAAGACGTTGCTCGTGGCCGTGCCATCGATGAGCCTCGAGGACGGGTTGCGCTACGCCGTCGAGGTGAACGCGCTCGCGCGCGCGCGCGACGAGCTTCGGGAGGGTGTGCGGGCCTTCCTGGAGAAGCGCGACCCGGCCTGGCGCGGATAGCCCGGCTTGACCTGTCGCCCGCTCGGGCCTACGATAGTCACAATGTGTAACTTACACAAGGTAGCGGAGCGGCCGTGACCGGCGCCTCACGGGCGCCGCGGGTGCTGCTACTGTGCGGGGGCCGCTCGGAGGAGCACGACGTGTCGTTGGCCTCCGCGCGCTCGGTACTCGCTGCGACCCGCGGGTCCCTCGACGTCACCGCCCTGGTGATCGACCGGCAGGGACGCCTGCTCCAGGCGAACGTCTCGCAGCGCGTCCTCGCGGACGGGGCGTCGGGGGCACCGGCGGCCGGCGGTCCGGGGGACGACGAGGTCCCGGCGGCGCTCACGCGTCTCAAGGGTGAGGGCTTCGACGTCGTCTTCCCGCTGCTGCACGGGCCGTTCGGGGAGGACGGAAGCGTCCAGGGGCTGCTGAGGCTCCTCGGAGTCCCGTTCGTCGGGTCGGATGTGCTGGCCAGCGCCGTGGCGATGGACAAGCTCATGATGAAGGCGGTGTTCGCCGCGCACGACTTCCCGCAGGTGCGCTTCCGTGGGCTCGATCGCGGGGCCTGGGCAGGCGCACGCCGGTCCAGCCTGGCGGAGCTCGCCGAGCTGCCGTGGCCGCGCTTCGTGAAGCCGGCGAACCTCGGCTCGAGCATCGGCATCCGCCGCGTCGATCGCCAAGACGCCCTCGAAGCCGCCGTCGACGACGCCTTCGGCTTCGATCGCCGCGTGATCGTGGAGGAGGGCGTGCATCCCGTTCGCGAGCTGGAGGTCGGCGTGCTCGGCAACGACCGCCCAGCCGTCAGCCCGGTCGGCGAGATCCGCTACCAGGCCGACTTCTACGACTATCAGACCAAGTACACCGACGGACGCGCCGAGTTGCTCATCCCTGCACCCGTGCCCGAAAGGGTGGCGCAGCGCGCCCGCGAGCTGGCCGAGCGCGCCTTCCGCGCCCTCGACGTGGCCGGGCTCGCCCGCGTCGACTTCCTGTACCGGGAGCACGACGACGCCCTGTTCCTGAACGAGGTCAACACCATCCCGGGCTTCACGCGCCACAGCATGTACCCGAAGCTGTGGGAGGCCGCCGGGGTCCCCTACGCGGAGCTGGTGCGCCGCCTGGTCACGCTGGCCCTGGAAGGCCGCTGACGCACGGGAGTTGACCCCTCCCTGACGAGCCGGCTGCTATACTCCTGCCAACACCACGTTGGAGGTAACGGCCGCCGCCCGAGCTCCGCACAACCGGTTCCATGAGACCCTCGGAGATCCCGACCTCGTCGCTACGGCCGGCACACCGGGTGGTGCGCGTACGCCGCTGCTCAACGTCAACGGCACGCGCGTCCTCATCCTCAACGCTAGCTTCGAGCCACTGCACGTCTGCTCCGTCAAGAGGGCGGTCGCGCTGCTGATGCACGAGGTGGCCGAACGCGTGGAGGACGGCGACAAGGTCCTGCGCTCGGTCAACCGCGCCTTCCCCGTGCCCAGCGTGATCCGGCTCAAGCGGTTCGTGAAGCGGCCCTACCGCCAGCGCGTCGCCTTCAACCGGCGCAACCTGTTCAAGCGCGACGATCACACCTGCCAGTACTGCGGCACCCGCAGCAACGACCTGACCCTGGATCACGTGCTGCCGCGAAGCCGCGGCGGCCCCACCAGCTGGGACAACGTGGTGGCGTGCTGCAAGCGCTGCAACGCGCGCAAGCGCGACCGCACGCCCGAGGAGGCCGGCATGGCGCTGCAGCGCAGGCCCTACGCTCCACGGTTCATCTTCTCCAGCGCCTACGGCGTGCTACCCGACATCGACCCGATCTGGGAGAAGTACCTGCCCTGAAAGGGCGCGACCTCAGGCCGGCCGTGCCGTCCGCTCGTCACGGAACAGGCGCGAGAGCACGGCGCTGATCACCGTCAAGACGAGCGCACCGAGCACCGCGCCCCAGAAGCCGCTCACGGCCAGCGGGGTGAGCGCGGCCACCACGCCGATCGCCAGGGCATTGACCACCAGAAGGAACAATCCGAAGCTCAGGATGGTCAGTGGCAGGGTGAGCAACACCATCACCGGCCGCACCACGGCGTTCACCAGCCCCAGCACCAGGGCCGCCACCAGATAGGCGCCCAGCGTCGGCGGCACGATCGACAAGCCCACGTGGAGCTCGACGGTCAGCCAAAGGGCGAGCGCGTTCAGGGCCCATCGCAGGAGCAGGTTCATGGCGCGAGTATAGCCAAGCGGACCGCCCCGGCGAACCGGCGCGCATCAGCTCGGCATGCGCACCAGCACCGCGTAGCGCTCCACGGTGTCGAACCCGAGCGACATCAGGATGTCGATGAGCTTGGGGTCCGAGGTGCTGAGCTCGGCCTCCATCGTCCCGAAGGGACTGACGCCGGCCAGCTCCTGCAGGGTGGACACGACCAGCCGGCGGAGCATCTCGCTCGAGCCCCGATGTTCCTGAAGTACTCCGACAGCGTTCAGCACGTAGCTGGCATCGAGACCCCGGCGCTCGGCGCCGCAGAAGGCATAGCCCACCGGCTCCTGGTCGAGCGTCTCGCGGGCGATGAACCACAGATCGGGTCGAAAGGAGCCGCCGCGCCGCTTGAGGTAGGCCCAGAAGCGGTCGCTCACCTCCCTCGCTTCGGCGCGCTGGTACAGCTCCCGGAAGGCCCGATCGACCTGCAGCGCCCACGACTCGAGCACCAGCGGAAGCCCCAGCGGTGGGACGTCGACGAGCTCGAAGCGCACGCGTCGCATCTCGTCGCGCAGGAAGCCGAGCGGTGCCAGCACGTCCGTGAGCTCGGCGCCGCGCTCGGCCGGGACGGCGTGGAGCCTGGCCACGGCGGCTTCGTGCGGGTAGCGCTCGAGCAGGGTGGTCACCAGCCTCCGGAGCCCCTCCGGGTCGTGCTCGTGCCACGGGCTGACGAGCAGGAGCGTCTGATCGTCGTCCTCCGGTGCCGGCGCGCGCACGTACACGCCCGCGGTCGGCTCGTCGTCCACGACGTGTACGAAGCAGTGGGCCGCATCGGTGGCCGGATCGCGCAGCCGCGGCGCGAGCCTCTGCGACAGGCCTCGAGGGTCGGTGTGGCCCAGGTAGGCCACCGCCCGGCTCACGAACCAGGCGACCTCGTCAGGCAGGAGGCTTCGAATCACGGTCGACCAGTCTACCCGATGCCCCGCGCCCCTCCCCGTCTCCCGCCCGCCACACGGCCATCCGTGTACTTCTGGGCGCCTGAGCCGCCTCCGGCAGCGAAGCGATATGGTGACATGGGTTCACGCTTCGTTGGCGGGACGTCCGTCCCGTCGAAAGGGGGAAGGTCGGATGCGAACCGTCAAGTTCGTCTTGGCCGGCCTGGTCCTGGGCCTCGTGGGTCTGGGCGCCATGGCATCGGCGCAAACCATCACATTCGGCACATCGCTACAGCTCACCGGCAGCCTCGCCAACACGGGTCGCTACTACCGCGACGCCTTCCAGATGGCGATCGATACCATCAACCAGCAGGGCGGCGTGACGGTGGGCGGCACCACCTACAAGCTCGCCCTGAAGGTGCTCGACAACCAGTCGGACAACAACCTCGCCGTCCGCCAGTACACCCAGCTGCTGACGCAGGACAAGGTCGACTTCCTTCTTGGCCCCTACGCGAGCGACTTCGTGCTGGTCACCTCGGCGGTCGCCGAGAAGTACCAGGTGCCCATGATCGAAGGCGGCGGCGCGTCCGGCCAGATCTTCAGCCGCGGCTACAAGTACGTCTTCGGCACCCTGCCGGCCGCAGGCTCGTACTTCAAGAGCACCATCGACATGATGAGCAAGCTCAACCCGCCGGTGAAGACGATCGCCCTGCTGTACGCCGACGACTCGTTCGACACCAGCGTCGCCGAGGGCACCACCAACCTCGCCAACCACGCCGGTCTCGACATCGTGATGGACCAGCGCTACAGCAGCAACGCGTCGGACTTCTCCACCATCATCTCGCAGCTCAAGAGCAAGAACCCCGACGCAGTGCTGGTGGCCGGCCACGAGACCGAGGCCCTCAACTTCATCCGCCAGGTCAAGAGCCTGAACTTCAGCCCCAAGATGTACTCCTTCACCGTCGGGGTCCCGACGGCCGACTTCCGCAAGGCACTGGGTAGCGACGCCGACTACGCCTTCGGCATGACGCCCTGGCTGCCCCTGGCGACGCTCAAGGATGCCTACTTCGGCGACGCGGCACAGTTCGCCGCCGCCTACGACAAGCGCTACGGCTACCAGCCCGACTACCACGCCGCTTCCGGCGTCGCCGACGTGGAAGCGTACGTGAAGGCCTTCGAGGCGGCGGGCAGCCTCGATCCCAAGGCCGTGCGGAACGCCATCGCCAACGTCTCCTTCGACAGCCTCTACGGCCACGTGGCGTTCGGGTCCAACGGGCAGATCGTCCTGCCGCAGACCGTCATCCAGGTCCAGAACGGCAAGCTCGAGGCCATCTTCAACGGCACCAGCTTCGAGACCCAGCCTCAGTTCCCGATGCCGGCGTGGAGCGCACGCTGAGCACCCAGACAGGCTCCTCGAGCGAGCGGCCCGCCCTTCGCGGCGGGCCGCCGCTCTACCACGGCGCCGCGAAGGGGACCCGCCGGTGGTAATCGCCCAGGTCTTCACGAACGGCGTCCTGCTGGGCGGTCTCTACGCCGTGGTCGCGCTCGGCCTGGCCCTGGTGTGGGGCGTCCTCGACATCATCAATCTCGCCCATGGGGCGTTCATCATGCTGGGCGGCTACATCGCCTACTACCTGTTCACCGGCCTCGGGCTCGACCCCTTCGCGGCCCTCCCGCTGGTGATGCTGGCGATGTTCGTCCTCGGTTATCTGATCCAGTGGGGGCTCCTGAACTTCCTGGTCCGGGCCCCCATGTTCAACATGCTCCTGGTCACCTTCGGGATCGACGTGGTGCTGACCTATCTTGCGCAGATCCTGTTCTCTGCCGACCTCCGGACCATCCGCCCTTCCTACGCGGGCAGCAACTTCCAGCTCGGCACGGTCACCATCCCATGGGCCAACCTGATGGCCTTCGTGGTCGCCCTGCTGCTCACCGGCCTGCTGACCCTCTTCCTCCAGCGCCACCGCTGGGGCCGCGCCATCCGCGCCACCGCGCAGAACCTCGGGGCCGCACGCCTGCACGGCGTTCCACCCCGGTTCGCGTACGCGCTCACCTTCGGCATCGGCGCGGCCATCGCCGGCGGCGCCGGGACCTTGTACGGCGTGGTAGCCCAGCTCACCCCCTACGTCGGCGTCCCGCTCACGGCCAAGTCCTTCGCGATCGCCATCATCGGGGGCCTGGACAATCCGCTCGGCGTCATCGTCGGCGGACTGGTCCTGGGGCTGGCCGAAGCCTTCGGGAGCCTGTGGCTCGGGCCGACCTATCGTGACGCGGTCAGCCTGGGGCTGCTGGTCCTCGTGCTGATCGTCCGGCCGACCGGCATCCTGGGGAGGACGGTATGAGAGCGCTTCCCTGGGCACTGGCGGCCGTGGCGGTGGTGGCGCTCGCCGCCGTGCCGTTCACGCTCTCACCCGTCCTGGTGCAGTTCGGGATCAGCACCCTCCTGCTGGCCGTTCTGGCGCAGGGGTGGAACATCATCGGGGGCTTCACCGGCTACGCTTCCTTCGGCAACTCCGTGTTCTACGGCCTCGGCACCTACGGTACGGCCGTGGCGATGGTGCAGTTCAAGCTCCCGTTCGCGGTCGGGCTCGCCGTGGGTGCCGCCGTGTCGGTGCTCTTTGCCATCGTGCTCGGCCTGCCCGTGCTTCGCCTCCGGGGCCACTACTTCGCGATCACCACGCTGGCCCTGTCCGAGGCCGTGGCGGCCGTCATCAGCAACCTCGACATCGCCGGTCGCAACACCGGGCTCATCCTGCCCCTGATCCGTGGCGACACCATGTTCTACGAGATGAGCCTGGGTCTGATGGTGCTGGCCACGCTGACGGTGCTGTGGCTCTCGAGGAGCCGCTTCGGCTTCGGGCTCATCGCCATCCGCGAGCGTGAGGACGCCGCCGAGGTGATGGGCATCCCGACGACCCTGTACAAGGTCCTCGCCTTCGGCCTGGCCGCGCTGTTCAGCGCCCTCGCCGGGGGCATCCACGCCTACTGGATCACCTTCATCGATCCGGCCAGCGCCTTCGACATCTCGCTGAACGTGCGCATGATCATCATGGCGGTCTTCGGCGGCGCCGGCACCGTGATCGGGCCGGTCATCGGGGCCTTCCTGCTCTCCGGCGTGGCCGAAGTGCTGGCGTCCTACATCACGGGTGTGGCGAGCCTGTTCTTCGGGCTGGTGATCATCGCCGCCGTGGTCTTCACGCCCAAGGGGCTCGTGGACGCGGTCCGGCGTCTCCCCCGTCGCGGGCTGGCGTACTTCCTCGACGCGGTACGGGAGACCCGGTTGTGAGCGGCGGACGTGTGCTGTTCGAGGCGCGCCACGTCACCAAGCGCTACGGCGGCCTGGTCGCGGTCTCCGACGTGTCGTTCCAGCACCATGAGGGGGAGATCCTCGGCCTCATCGGGCCCAACGGTGCCGGCAAGACCACCTTGATCAATCTCATCAGCGGTACCCAGGAGCCGACCAGCGGCGCGCTGCTCTTCGAGGGCAGGCCCCTGCGCGGCATGGCCCCCTACCGGCGGGCCCACCTCGGCATCGGCCGGACCTTCCAGATCATGAAGCCCTTCCCGGGACTGAGCGTCCTCGACAACGTCACGGCAGGCGCCCTGTTCGGTCGCGAGCCGGAACGCGCCATGCCCGCGGCACGCGACGCCGCCGGGCGCTGGCTGGAGTTCGTGGGCCTGGCAGACAAGGCGCGGCAGCCGGCCGAGGCGCTCGGCGGCCCCGACCGCAAGCGCCTCGAGCTCGCCAAGGCGCTCGCCCTGCAACCCCGCCTGTTGCTTCTCGACGAGGTGATGGCGGGCCTCAACGCCGTCGAGATCGGTGAGGTGGTCGACCTCATCCGGCGCATCCGCGACGGCGGCACCACCATCCTGGTGATCGAGCACGTCGTGAAGGCGATCCGCGAGCTCTCCGACCGCCTGCTCGTGCTGCAGTACGGGCAGCTCATCGCCGAGGGGACGGCCGAGGACGTGCTCGACGACCCCAAGGTCATCGAGGCGTACCTGGGCAGGAGACGGCACTGATGGCGCTGCTGGAGGTGTCCGGCCTGCGCGCCGGCTACGGCGACGCCGAGGTCCTGCGGGACCTGGAGCTGAGCGTCGAGGAGAAGGAGATCGTCGCCGTGGTCGGCAGCAACGGCGCCGGCAAGACGACCCTGCTACGCGCTCTGTCGGGCGTGATCCCGAGCCGCGGGGAGGTGCGTTTCGCAGGCAAGCCGGCGTCGGGGATCAGCCCGGACGAGGCCTTCGGCCGAGGGCTGGTCCAGGTGCCGGAGGGGCGGCAGCTGTTCGACCGCATGACCGTGGAGGACAACCTTCGCATGGGCGCCTTTCGCCGCCGTGATGGGGCCGCCGTGCGGCGCGACTTCGGACGTATGTACGAGCTCTTCCCCGTGCTGGGCGAGCGCCGCCACCAGCTCGCCGGCAGCATGTCGGGCGGGGAGCAGCAGATGTGCGCCATGGCGCGCGGCTTGATGGCGGCGCCGAAGCTCCTGATGGTCGACGAGATGAGCCTGGGGCTGGCGCCGGTGATCGTGGAGCGGCTGCTCGAGGTGCTGTCGGACATCCGTGAGCAGGGCGTCACCGTCCTTCTGGTCGAGCAGGACGTGAACAGCGCCCTGTCGATCGCCAACCGCGGCTACGTCCTGGAGCGCGGCGAGGTGGCGCTGTCGGGCTCGGCCCGGGAGCTTCTCGACGATCCCCGCGTCAAGGAGGCCTACCTCGGGCTGTGACCGGCGCCTCGCGTCCGGCGCCCACGCCGCGCACGAGGCTCTCCGGAGGGGCCGTCCTACCGGAGCGAGCGACGCTGGTAGCATGACGTCCGTGATGAACGCCGAGGGTCGCGCCCCGTGAGCCGCCCCCGCATCCTCGGGGGTACCGCCAAGGGTCGTGAGCTCGAGACCCCGCGCCGCGGAACGCGTCCCAGCCCCTCGCGACTGCGGGAGGCCCTGTTCGACATCCTCGCCTTCGAGCACGACGGCGCCTTCCTCGACCTGTTCAGCGGCTCCGGCGCGATCGGCCTGGAGGCCGCCAGTCGCGGCTGGAGCGCCACCTGTGTCGACGTGTCGCGCGAGGCCGCCCGCGTCATCCGGGGCAACGCCGCCCGCGCCGGCCTGAAGGCGGAGGTGATCCAGGGCGACGCGCTGCGCTTCGCGCGAGACCACCCCGGAGCCTTCCACGTGGTCTTCGCGGCGCCGCCGTACGATCTGGTGCTGGCAGACATCTTCCAGGCCATCCTGGAGACCGGCGTGGCCCGGCCGGGCGGGCTGTACGTGTTCCAGCACCCCACCCGCGAGCCGCCGGCGCTACAGCCGCCGGACGACCTGGAACCGGCCCGCGAGAAGCGCTACGGCAGCAACGCGCTGACCCTGCTCCGGCGACGCGTCTGAGGCCCGGACGAGGGCTGCAGACACCGTTCATCGCCTACCGGCAAGCCCGTGGGGGCGTGCTAAAGTAGCATGTTACGGACGCGCCGGGAGCCGATCGAGCCATGCCCTGCATCGGCCTGCGGGCGCTGGAAGGTCATGCATGCTGGGATTCGTCCAGAAGCTCTTCGACAACAACGATCGCGAAGTGAAGCGCCTCGAGAACGAGGTCGTCGAGCAGGTCAACAGCCTCGAGCCCGAGGTCCAGAACATCGATGATCTGGCGGCCGCTTTCGCCGCCCTGAAGCAGCGCCACCTCGAGGGCGAGGAATCGCTCGAGGACCTGCTGCCCGAAGCCTTCGCCCTCACCCGCGAGTCCGCGGTGCGGTTCCTGGGCCTTCGCCACTACGACGTCCAGCTCATCGGCGGCGCCGCGCTGCACTACGGCAGGATCGCCGAGATGAAGACGGGCGAAGGCAAGACGCTGGTCGCCACCCTGGCGCTGGTGCTGAACGCGCTCAGCGGTCAGGGCTCCCACCTGGTGACGCCCAACGACTACCTGGCGCGCACCGGTGCCGAGTGGATGGGGCCCGTCTACCGCGGCCTCGGCATCACCGTCGGCGTGATCGAGCACGATAGCCCCCCCGAGGACCGGCGTGACGCCTACCGCAGGGACATCACCTACGTCACCAATTCGGAGCTGGGCTTCGACTACCTGCGCGACAACATGGCGTTCCGCACCGATCAGCTCGTGCTGCGCGAGGACAACCCGCTGCACTACGCCATCATCGACGAGGTCGACTCGATCCTCATCGACGAGGCACGCACCCCGCTCATCATCTCGGGGCCCGCCGAGCTCGCCACGGACAGGTACTACACGATGGCGAAGATCGTACAGCAGCTCGAGCGCGGCGAGCCCGGCGAGGGCGAGCAGCCGCCCACCGGCGACTACACCACCGACGAGAAGTCCAAGGACATCCACCTCACCGAGCCCGGCATCGACAAGGCCGAGAAGCTCATCGGTGTCTCCGACATCTTCAGCCCGCAGAACATGGAGATCGGCCACATGCTCCGGCAGGCCCTCAGGGCCAAGGAGCACTACCACCTCGATCAGCAGTACGTGAAGGACGACGGCGGCCAGATCGTCATCGTCGACGAGTTCACCGGTCGCCTCATGCCCGGCCGCCGCTTCGGCGAGGGCCTGCACCAGGCGATCGAGGCCAAGGAGGGCGTGAAGATCGAGCGCGAGAACCAGACGCTCGCCACCATCACGTACCAGAACTTCTTCAAGCTCTACGACAAGATCGCCGGCATGACGGGCACCGCCAAGACCGAGGAGAAGGAGTTCCAGGAGATCTACAACTCCGACGTCCTGGTCATCCCGACCAACAAGCCGGTGGTGCGCAAGGACTTCGAAGACGTCATCTACCGCACCGTCGAGGGCAAGTTCAACTCGGTCGTCGAGGAGATCGTCGAGATCAACCAGACGGAGCAGCCGATCCTCGTCGGCACCGTGACCATCGAGGCGAGCGAGCGTCTGTCGCGCATGCTCAAGCGCAAGGGCATCCAGCACCAGGTGCTGAACGCCAAGTACCACGCGCGCGAGGCCGAGATCGTGGCGCAGGCAGGACGGAGCAGCGCCGTCACCATCTCGACCAACATGGCCGGCCGCGGCACCGACATCGTGCTCGGTGGCAACCCCGAGGCGCTGGCGCGTCAACTCCTCGAGCGCGAGGGGTTCGAGCGCTACGACACCGACACCGAGCTGTTCATCAAGGCCGTGATGATGAACAAGCCCGACGAGGCCAAGGAGCAGGCGGAGAAGCTCGAGGGCCTACCCGAGGACATCATCCCCCGGCTCGAGGCCATCCGGGACGAAGCCGGCAAGGACCACGTCAAGGTCGTCGATGCGGGGGGCCTGCACATCATCGGCACCGAGCGCCACGAGTCGCGCCGTATCGACAACCAGCTCCGTGGCCGTTCCGGCCGTCAGGGCGACCCCGGCTCGAGCCGCTTCTACGTCAGCTTCGAAGACGATCTGATGCGACTGTTCGCCAGCGAGCGGGTGCTCGGCATGATGGACCGGCTGGGCATGGACGACAGCCAGCCCATCGAGGCGCGCATGGTCACCGGCGCCATCGAGCGCGCCCAGAAGCGCGTCGAGGACCGCAACTTCGGCATCCGCAAACAGCTCCTGGACTACGACAACGTCATGAGCAAGCAGCGCGAGGTCGTCTACGCCCAGCGCCGCGACATCCTGCTCGGTCACGACATCAGCGAGGACGTGCAGGACATGATCGCCGAGTACGTCGACTCGCAGGTGCAGCGCTACGTGAACGCTGCGCTCGAGCCCGAGGAGCAGGA
>CAZIBD010000002.1:0-97175 GCA_964536935.1 uncultured bacterium
AACACGCTGGCGCAGCTCGCGGTTCTCGCGGGCCAGTGCGCTGCCCAGGAAGATCGCGGTGACGGTGTTGCGCCCGATTCCGCCGACGTTCACGATCAGGTTCTGCACCGGCCAGACCATCCAGCGCGCGATCTTCTCGGGCAGGCTCACTCCCGCGCTCTGGTGGGCCCGATGCTGGGCCACGGTGAGCAGGATCGCCACGATGACCGAGGTGCTGAGCAGGTTGCCGAACAGGCGGACGGCCAGCGCCAGGGTGCGCGAGAGCTCGCCGATGACGTTGAAAGGGAGCATGAGCGGGGAGGGGTGGAGGTAACCGCCCAGGTAGGACCGTAGGCCGAGGCGGCGGACGCCGTACACCGGTACGGCCAGGAACACCGCCAGCGCCAGCGCCGCCGTCGTGGCGATCGACGCCGTCGGGGCGGGCACGCCCGGGACGGCTCCGGCGACGTTGGCGGTCAGGATGAACACGAACAGCGTGCCGATGAACGGTAGGTAGGGCTCCGGGTCTTGCCGGGCGATGTCTCGCACATGGTCGCGAAGGAACGCGTAGAGGATCTCCAGCACGTGCTGGCCCGGGCCGAAGGGCGGCTCGCTCCGGAGCCGACGGCCGATCAACGCGGCGGCCGCGACCAACAGCACCATCAACGCCCAGGTGACGACCACGGTGGCGTTGATGGCGAGCGGCCCGACCCGCCACACCACGATGGCGTCGGGGGTCAGGGTCATGGGCCCACGCTCCCGCCGCCGCGCTCGAGCCGGGGCGCAAGGAAGCGCACCAGGACAGGCCGGAGGATCGTCAGGGCCACCGCCGCCGCGACGAGGGCGGGGAGGCCGACCGCGGCCAGCGGGGCCAGGCCGGCGAGGAGCAGGAGGCCGCGTAGCAGGGCGTAGCTGGCCGCTCCCGCCGCCGTGGCGCGCCCCGCGGCCATCGGGCGAAGCGACCGGTAGAGGCCGCCGACCCACAACACCGCGAGCACGCAGCCGGCGGCGGCTCCCACCAGGGCCTGGGCGAGCAGGCTCATCTCACGCCCCCTCCTCCTCGTCGTCGTTTCGGCGGCCCTCGCGCTGAAGCCACTGCCAGGCCACCAGCGCGCCCACCGTCACGCCAACGATCATCAGGGTGAGCGTCCAGGAGAACCCCAGCGGTGCCACGCGGTCGAGGTAGAGGCCCAGGGCGATGCCCAGCAGCGTGGGGATGGCGACGGACCAGCCGACCACCCCGAACAGCCCGAGCCCGAAGGCGATGCTCCTGCGGCCGCGGCGCCGGGCCCACAGCTTCCGCGCTTCCTTCCGCTCGACCGCGTCGAGCAGATCACGTTCATCGCGCCGGCGTCCCGGGCCCTCATCGCTCATGGCCCGCCTCCAGCTCGACCATGCGGCGCACCAGCTCCGCTTCGAGGCGATCGAGGGCGCGGCGAGCGCGCCGCTCGCGATCGTCCCGGCTGCGGAGCCGGGCGTGCAGCGTCTCGCGGGCTGCACCCAGGCTGCCGCAGATGGCGGCGGCGGCGCACGCCACGCGGACCTCGTCACCTACCTTGACGAGCACCCCGTCGCCCGTCGCCAGGAACGTCTCCGTGCCGTCGTCGTCCACGAACGACAGCAGGCCGGGCAGCAGGGCGGAGACGTAGCCGATGTGGTGGGGGCGGACCCCGAAGCTGCCCTCGAGCCCTTCGGCCGTGATGGTGCGGGCAGACGCCGCCAGCACCGTCTCGGTGGGGGTGAGGACCACGAGCCTCATGCCTCCACCGCCTCCTCGAGGCTGCCCACCATGTAGAGCGCGTGCTCCGAGAGCTCGTCGGCGTCGCCGTCCAGGATCCGCTCGCAGCCGCTGAGGGTGGCCTCGAGGTCGACGAAGCGGCCGGCCCGGCCGGTGAACGGCTCGGTGACGAACAGCGGCTGCGTGAGAAAGCGTTCGAGGCGCCGCGCACGCTTCACGGTGCGCTGGTCCTCCGGCGATAGCTCTTCGAGCCCGAGCATCGCGATGATGTCGCGCAGCTCGTCGTAGAGCGCCAGCGCCTCGCGAACGCTACGGGCGATCCGGACGTGACGCTCGCCCACCACGTCGGGGGCGAGCATCGACGAGGTGGAGCGCAGGGGATCGACGGCCGGGTAGAGGCCCTGTGCGGCGCGTTGCCGGGACAGCACCACGGAAGAGGAGAGGTGGCCGAAGATGTGCACGACGGCCGGGTCGCTGAAATCGTCGGCTGGCACGTACACCGCCTGGACCGAGGTGATGGCGCCCGACGGAGTGCTGGTGATGCGCTCCTGGAGCTCGGACAGATCGGTGGCTAGGGTCGGCTGGTACCCCAGGCGTGACGACATGCGGCCCAGCAGGCCCGAGATCTCGGCCCCGGCCTGCACGAAACGATAGGTGTTGTCGATCAGCAACAGCACGTCCAGGCTCAGCTCGTCGCGCATCGACTCGGCGATGGTGAGGGCGGTGTGCCCCACCCGGAAGCGGGCGCCGGGAGGCTCGCCCATCTGACCGAGCACCACCACCGTGCTGGCGAGCACGCCGGCCTTCTCGAGGTCGGCCACCAGCTCCTGCGCCTCGCGCGAGCGCTCGCCGATACCGGCGAAGAGACTGACGCCGCGATGGTGCACGACGACGTTGTGGATGAGCTCGGTCACGAGCACGGTCTTGCCGACTCCGGCGCCCCCGAAGAGCCCGGTCTTGCCGCCGCGTTCGAGGGGCGCGAGCAGGTCGACGGCCTTCACCCCCGTGAGGAGGGTTTCGCGCGTCACGGCGTGCTGTGTGAGCGGCGGCGGCGGGCGCAGCTGGGGCTCGTCGCTTTCGGCTCCGATCGGTCCGGCGCCGTCGAGTGGCTCGCCGAAGACGTCCACCACCCGGCCGAGCAGAGCCCGACCGACGGGGACCCGCAACGGGCCACCGAGGGAGCGGACCGGATCGCCCCTGGCCAGCCCGACGGTTCGGGTCAGGGCCAGGGCGCGTACGGTGCGCTCATCGCGCTGTTCGACCACCTCGAGTCTGACGGACCCGTCGGCACGGGCGCGGAGCGCCGTGCCCAGCGCTACCGACGCGCCCTCGAAGCGCACGTCGACGACGCCACCGCGTACGGCGGTGACCCGTCCCTGCGGAGGTGGTTGCGTGCCTTGCATGGGGCCGTCTCCCTCGTCGAGCTGCGGTCGATCGACCTGGTCGGTCAGGCTGGCAGGCCCTGCTCCTCCTCTTCGGCGACCCGTCGCAGCATGGGCAGCACGCTGTCGGGATTGAGGGAGATGCTGTCGATCCCCTGGTGCACCAGGAAGCTCGTGAACTCGGGGTAGTCCGACGGCGCCTGGCCGCAGATGCCGACCTTGCGGCCGACGCGGTGCGCCCCCTCGATGAGCTGCGCGATCATGCGCCGGACCGCCTCGTTGCGCTCGTCGAAGAGACCGGAGAGCTCCGCGCTGTCGCGATCGACGCCCAGCACGAGCTGGGTGAGGTCGTTGCTGCCGATGGAGAACCCGTCGAAGCGCTCGGCGAAGGCGTCGACCAGCACGATGTTGGACGGGATCTCCGCCATGACGTAGACCTCGAGCCCTTCACGGCCCCGCTCCAGGCCGTTCCCCGCCATGACGGCGAGGACCTTGTCGGCCTCCTCTGGCGTGCGGCAGAAGGGGATCATCACCACGACGTTGTCGAGGCCGATCTCCTCGCGAACCCGGCGGATGGCGGCGCACTCCAGCGCGAAGGCCTCGCGGTAGGCGTCGGAGTAGTAGCGCGAGGCACCGCGGAAGCCCAGCATCGGGTTGGACTCGGTGGGCTCGAGCTCGCGCCCACCGATCAGGTCGGCGTACTCGTTGGTCTTGAAGTCGCTCATGCGCACGATGACGGGCTCGGGGTACTGCGAGGCGGCGATCTTCGCGATGCCCAGAGCCAGGTGCTGCACGAAGTACTCGCGCTTGTCGGGATACCCGCGGGTCAGCTCCGCGATGGCCCTCCTGGCGGCCTTGTCCTGGAGCCGGTCGTACTTCACCAGCGCCATGGGATGCACCTTGATGACGTTGTTGATGATGAACTCCATGCGCGCCAGCCCGATGCCCTTGTTGGGCAGCTTCCACCAGCGGAAGGCCGCGGCAGGGCTGGCGATGTTCATCATGATCCGGGTCCGGGTGTCGGGCACGTTGCTGACGTCCACGTCGTCGACGTCGAAGGCGAGCTTTCCGTCGTAGATGCGCCCGCGGTCGCCCTCGGCGCACGAGAGTGTCACCTCCCGCCCGTCGACGAGCACCTGGGTGGCATGGCTCGTGCCGACGACCGACGGGATGCCGAGCTCGCGGCTGACGATGGCTGCGTGGCAGGTCCGGCCCCCGTGATCGGTCACGATGCCGGCGGCGCGCTTCATGATCGGCACCCAGTCCGGGTCGGTCATGCCCGTCACCAGGATGGAGCCGTCCTCGAAGCGCTCGATCTCGCTCGCGCTCTCGATGACCTGGACCTTCCCGCTCGCGATGGCCTCGCCGATGGCGAGCCCCTCGACCAGCACGGTTCCCTTCTCCCTGAGGACGTAGGTCTGCAGGTCGCTGGCGACCTTGTGCGACTGGACCGTCTCGGGCCGCGCCTGCACGATGTAGAGCTCACGGCTGGCACCGTCCAGGGCCCACTCGATGTCCATCGGCCTGCCGTAGTGCCGTTCGATGGCGCGCCCCCAGTGCGCCAGCTGCAGGATCTCGTCGTCGTCGAGCACGAAGCTGCTCCGCTCCTGCTGGGTGGTGTCCTCGATCTTGGTGGTGGCGCTGCCACCGGTCGCGTACACCATCTTGCGCTCCTTCTCGCCGAGGTGCTTGTCGATGATCGGGCGCTTCCTGGCGAGGTCGAGCAGGGGTTTGTAGACCACGTACTCGTCGGGGTTGACCGCACCCTTGACGACCATCTCGCCCAGGCCGTGCGCGGCGTTGATGACGATGGCGTCGGGGAAGCCGGTCTCGGTGTCGATCGTGAACAGCACGCCCGATCCCGCTCGATCCGAGCGCACCATCTTCTGCACGCCCACCGACAGCGCGACCTGCATGTGATCGAACCCCTTGCTGGTGCGATAGCTGATGGCGCGGTCGGTGAAGAGCGAGGCGTAGCAGCGGCGGGTGGCTTCGAGCAGCTCCTCCTCACCGTGGATGTTGAGGAAGGTCTCCTGCTGGCCCGCGAAGCTGGCGTCGGGGAGGTCCTCGGCGGTGGCGCTCGAGCGCACGGCCACGTCGACCTCCGACACGCCGTAGCGTTCGCTCAGCTCACGGTAGTGCGCGCGCAGCGCCTGCTCCAGTTCGGCCGGGAATTGGGCGCCCGAGATCAAGCGGCGGATCTTGTTGCCGACCTTGTCGAGGGTGCTTCGCCCCGTCGCCAGGGCCTCGCACTCGCTGCGGAGGGTGCTTTCGAGCTCGTTGTGACGGAGGAACAGCCAATAGGCCTCGGCGGTGGTGGCGAAGCCCTCGGGGACGCGGATGCCGCGATCCTGCAGGCTCTGGATCAGCTCGCCCAGCGAGGCGTTCTTGCCGCCGACCAGCGGCACGTCGTCCACGCCGAGGGTCTCGAGGCGACGGATGAGGGTGGATTCGCCCATAGCGGAGGACCCCCTCCATCTCGTTGCGGGACCGCAACGGTCACGGGCGCGCAGGATTCGCGCGTCGCGCGGTGGAGAGCCAGGGTGAGCGTCGCCTCACTCTAGGGCAGGAGAGCGCGTGTGTCACGGGACAGTTGGCCTTCGGGCCGGGCTCGTCGTAGGGGGGTTCTCCAGCCCCTACCGGGTTGGGGGTCGCGATGAGGGACCGAGGCGCCTCCCTCCTCGAGAGACTCGAGCGCTTTGGCGCAGCGTCGGCGAGTCCGGTGTCCCGCCAGCCCTGTGACCCCGACGACGGCGCCCGGGTCACCACGACCCGGGCGCCGAACATGAGCGCGTCCGTGTGCTACTTCGTTTGGAAGTTGGCCCCGCCGAACGGCGAAAAAGCCCAGGCCGCTCCCCCACTCTGGGCGGGGAGAGCCGCTTGGGCGCTGGTAAACGCCAGGTAGCCCGCGGCCCAGTCCGAGGCGGCAGCATCGACGCCGGACTCTCCTGCATTGGCCACGACCGACCAATTGTAGTTCGTGCTCGACGGGATCGAGATCGCCGTCGGCAGCTTCACGGAGGTACTCATCGTCGTGACCGCCAGCCAGGGGGGCCCCCCGAGGAAGTACGCGGTAACGGGCGCCCCATTCGAGTTGACGAAGCTGAAATCGGTGGTGGTCGGGACCTGCGGGGAGCCGTTCGGGGGCGACACCAGCACCGGCGCCGACGAAAGCGTCATGTCACGGTTCGAGCCCGGGGTGAGCCCCGTCTTCCATTGCTGGGAGAACTGAGTGAAGCTGCTATGCGCCTCGGCATAGAGCGTAGAGGTCGCGCCGCTCACATCGGGCACGGCGATGGCATAAGGGTACGACGTGCTCGTACTGGTGAGCGGGATGCGGGCGAGCGGCATCGTCAGGGCGTTTCCAACCTGCATGGCCACGACGATCTGGCCTGAAGGGTAGCCGATCGGGATAGTGACCGTACCCGAGAGTGAGCTGCTGGTCGGGCCTGCGGAGAGTGCGATGGCCTCCGTCGGCGTGTCGCCGCTCGCCAGCGTCGTCGCGGTGGCCGAAACGTAGCTTCCGGGATAGCCGGTGGGAAGCGGGGGCGTGCCGGCGAGCGTGACCTGCAGGGCATGCAGCTTGACCTGGACGGAGCCGCTGCCGAACCAACGCACCGTCAGCGAATACGACGATGAGGCCGTGGTGGTGCAGCCGAAGGGCCGGCCGGAGACCGCCTCTGCGCAGACATAGACGGGATGGCTGGCGTCTACGGTCGTCCCCCCCGTGATGGTGCCGCTGAACGTCGCATTCGTCGTGCTGGCCGAGACGAGAGCCGACGTCAGGGGCGTGAGTGTGGGGCTGGCGCTCGTCATCCCCTCGAAGGCGTGCACCCAGGGCGGCGTTCCGGTAGGGTCGGACACGGTCACGTCGTATGGCGGCGTCACGTTGGCGATGGTGAAGTGGCCGGAGGTGTCCGTGGTGGTGGTGGCGCTCCCGATCTGCACGCTCACGCCCGATATTGGTGACCCGCGAAAGCCGACCACCGTGCCGTTCACGGAGGTGGCGGTCGGTGTCGGCGGCGTACTGTTGGTGGTCCCCGAATTGCACGCCGCAAGTGTGACCAAGACGGCAAGCACGGCAACGCTGAGGCCGATGCGCTTCATAGGCGTCCTCTCCTCACTCTGGCGCGCCGGCGGTGGCCGGCGTGGCTCGATGGGTGCGACGCACCAACCTAGTCCTGGTGTCCCGCGCGCGATGTGACGCTCGTACCTGACCCTTCGACATTTCGTGGTAGGAGGGCGAACGCGGAACCGCTTCGCGGATTCGCTGAAGAAGCGTGCTCTCGGCGCTGCACCTCGTGCCCTGGCCTCCCTTGGTGGGAACCGAATCGGTGGCTTGAGGCCGGTGGCTTCAGCCGGTGGCTGCCGTCACCAACGTCGCCGCAGCCTGCCGGGCGTGCCAGGCTGGCTCGGCCGAGCCCTCCACCAGGGCGTCGACGGTGGCGCCGTCGAGGAGCAGCTGGAGTTGCCGTGCGAGAGCGTCGGGCTCATGTGCGCCGGCATCGCGCGCCAGCTCCGTGAGGTAGCTGCGGACGTCCTGCTGGTAGTCGCGCGCGATGGGTCGCGCGGGGTTGAGCTGTCCGCCGAGCTCGATGGTGGCGTTGGTGAGCGGGCAGCCCCGGTAGTCCGGGCTCTCGACCCACTCGCGTAGCAGGTCGAACACGGCCAGGAGCCGGCCGTCCGGTGCTTCGGCGCGGTCCTCGGCACGGCGGATCCAGGCGAGCCGCTCCTCCGCGCGGCGCTCGAGCACCGCCTGCAGCAGGGCGTCCTTGGAGGGGAAGTGGTGGTAGAGCGTCATCCGCGCCACCTGCGCGCGGTCGATGATCTCGTTGATCCCCACGTTGGAGGCGCCGCGTGCGTAGAAGAGCCTGGAGGCTGCGTCCAGAAGGCGCTCGAGAGGGGAGGGCCGGCCCTCCTCGTCGATGCTCATGCTGCATGATACCGGTCCGGAGCGTACCGACCCGTCGGTCTGGGGCTGCGCTGCGCCGCGGCTGCGCCCGTTGCCTCAGGAGGCGGTTCGGAAGGCTTGCAGGCGCCGGCTCGCTTCGGCTCTCAGGCAGGTGTGGTCGGTCGCCACCGTCAAGAGCTGGAACCCCCGCTCCGCCGCGGCCCGCGCGAAGACGGGGTCGGCCGTGTGCAGGGCGGCCACCTTGCCGTGGCGGCGACAGGCGTCCAGGATGCGATCGACGGCGGCGACGTGGTCGGGGTGGTCGTTGTCCATGCGGGGCTCGAGCCCGAGCGCGAAGCTGAGGTCGGCGGGCCCGATGTACAGGCCACTCAGCCCCTCGACGGCGCAGATGGCGTCGAGGTCGTCGAGCGCTCCGCGCGTTTCGATCATGGCGAGCACGAGCACCTCGTCGCCGGCACGCTCCACGTAGTCGGCGCCGTGCTCGACCGCGGCGCGGGTCGGGCCGTAGCTGCGCATGCCTGCCGGCGGGTAGCGGCAGGCGGCGACGGCGGCCCGCGCATCCTCCACGCCACCGATCATGGGGACGATGACGCCCAGCGCGCCGGCGTCGAGAATGCGCATGAGGGCCGGGGCGTCGTTCCAGGGGGCACGCACCAGCGGGACCGCCCCGGCCACCTCGATGGCACGCAGCAGATCCGGGAGGCGAGCCACGTCCGCGAGTCCGTGCTGCAGGTCGACACAGACGCTGTCGAAGCCGCAGCGGGCGACGAGCTCGGCCGCGAAGGGATCGGGGAGGGCCAGCCAGGCGTTGGCGGCGACGCCGCCGCGCCGCCAGAGGGTACGCAGGGGGTTCTCGCGCATGGGGCTCCCTTCGGCCGGTCTGGTCGCCCCACCGCCTTGCCAGTTGGCGACCTCCGGCTTCCGCAACGGACCTATACCACGGCGCGGCGAGGTCGCTCAGCCGCCTGCCACCACCTGCTCGAGGGTGTAGATCTGGAGGATCAACGCGTGGCGAGCGGACTGCAGCGCCTGGGCGGCCTGGGCGCGGGTGAGCTCGCTGTTGCGGAAGGCCAGGGGGGAGATGGAACCGGCATCGAGCCGGGCGCGAGCCGCCGCGAGATCGCGTTCGGCCGTGGTGTTCGCCGCCTGGGCGTTGCGGTAGGCGGCGGCCGCGGCCTCGGCGTTGGCGTGCGCGCCGCGCACGGCGAGGTCGAGTGTCCGCGCCACCTCACCCACGTACCGCTTCGCGTCGGCGAGGGCGTCGCGGGCATCCTGGATCTGGGAGCGCGACGAGAAGTCGTTGTCCGCTGCCTGCAGCTGCGCCTCGGCGAGGCGCTCGGAAGCCCGTGCGGCGAGCAGAGCGGCGTTGAGCGCGTCGGCCTTCTGCCGGTAGGCGTCCGCTTCCTGAAGGGCCGGCACCTCGGCGATGGGACTCAAAGCGGCGACCTGGCGGCCAATGAGGCTGGCGAGCGTGTTGGTCGCCAACGTGCGCTGGGTCGTGGCGTCGGTCAAGGTCGTCTCGGCGGCGCGGTAGGCGTTCTCCGCCTTGGCCACGTCGAGGTCGGTGGTCGCTCCGGCCTTGAAGCGCGCGCGCTCCGCGGCCAGGGTCTGCTCCTGGATGGCCGAGTCGAGCCTCGCGACGTCGACCGCGGTGTCGGCCTCGAGCGCGCCGAAGACGGCGCCCGCCACGCTGACCCGATTCGCCGCCAGCGCGGCGGCCAGCGAACGCTCGGCATCGGCCCGTGCGTTCTCCGCCGCGATGCGGTCGACGCGCAAGGAAGCGGGATCGGCCGTCACGCGGGATTCGGTGCGTTGCGCGGCTTCGAGCGCGGCGCGGGCCGAGAGCACGTCGGCGCTGGCCTCGGGCCCCAGGGCGAGCGCCTGCTCGAGCGTCAGGGGCGATGACGGGGTCCTCTGTGCCGACACGCCGCCGGCGACGAGGAGCAGGAAGAGGGCGGCGGTGAGCATGCGCATCAGAAGACCTCCATCGGGTCGCGACCGAGGGCCAGCGCGAGCTCGAGCCGGTCGAGCAGCACCCCGTCGGCGGCGCGCAGGGCGTCGAGGTCAGCTGCCGAGGCATCGAACCGTGCCTGAGCCAGCTCGGGCCCGGCGAGGAGCCCGAGCTCGTGGCGGCGTTGCGCCTCGTCGGCCCTCGCCCGTGCTCGCTCGCGCTGCCTGGTCGCGAGCTGAGCAGCGAGCTGATCGGCGTCGAGCGTTCGGGTGGCGGTGGCGATCGCGAGCGTCGCCACAGCCGTCGTTCGCGCGACCGTGCGCTCGGCGCTCGTGACTGCCACACGCGCGGACTCCAGCCGTGCGCCCAGGGAGGTGTCGAGCGGGATGTCGAACGACAGCGACAGCGCGAAGCGGGTGCCCTTCAGGGTAGAGGTGGTGTCGCCGGTGGTGGCCCCGCCGGGCGTCACGCTTGCCTGCAGGCTTGGCTGGAAGGTGGAGGTCGCATACGCCACCCCGGCACTCCAGGTGGTGCTTCCGTCGCCGCTCTGCACCGTGGCGGACGCCCGTGCGCTGGGCAGGACGTCGCGCACGCCGGCTGCGTAGCCGCGGCGGGCGGCGTCGAGGGCGAGCTGCGCCCGGCGGACATCGGAGCGCCGCGCCACCGCGGCGCCGGCGCCGGCGGCGGGGTCGTGGCTGGTCGGCGGCTCGCCCCGCACGACCTCGACCGCCCCGCCGACTAGGTCGGACAGCTGCGCGAGGGCGGCCTGCAGGGTGAGTCGGTGTGTGGCCAGCGTCGTCTGCGCCTGTACGAGGGCGAGCGAGGCGTCGTCGAGCTGGGCGTCGGTCGCGTCCCCCGACGCGCGCTGCGCCTGCAGGTGGGTCCGTAGGGCGGAGGCCAGCTCCACGGCTCGGCGGTCGAGCAAGAGCTGCTGCTGCGCACGCAGCGCCTGGAGGTAGGCCCGCGCCGCGTCGATGGTGGCCTGACGCTCGGCGTCGACGACCGCCAGGCGTGCGTCGACGACGGCGCGCTCGGCGTCGAGCCGGGTGTCGAAGCCGGGTCCGTAGGGCACCACGTTGAACGTGGCGGTCAGCGAGAACGGCTCCAGGCCTCCACGCTGGCTCGGGGAGCCGGACAGGTTGCTCCAGCTCTGGGAATAGCCCCCCTGCAGGCTTCCGGTCACGGCGCCGAAGCTGGCGTCGCGGGCCGACCGGGCGGCCTGAAATGCCAGCTCCGCCGCCTGCACGCTGGGACCGCGACGCGCTAGGCTCAGCACCTCGGAGAAGGTGATCGGATCGGGGACCGGCTGTGCACCCGCAGCCGCTCCCGCGACGGCAACCAGCACGATCAGCCCCAGGTCGAGCCGAAGCGTCCTTGCGACGCGCCCGGCCGCTCTCCGGCGTTTCATTCGTACCTCAGCGACTCGACCGGGTCGAGGCGGGCCGCCCGCTGCGCAGGGTAGAAGCCGAAGAAGATGCCGACGACGGCCGCGAAAAGGAAAGCGATGAGGATGCTCTGCGGCATCACGCGGGGCGTCACGTCGAGGGCGTGCCCGGCGACGCGGCCGAGGGCGATGCCGGCGACGATGCCGAGGACCCCTCCCCCCACCGAGAGCATGGTGGCTTCCAGCAGGAACTGCGCCAGGATGTCGCGCGGCTTGGCTCCCAGAGCCTTGCGCACGCCGATCTCACGGGTCCGCTCGGTCACCGACACCAGCATGATGTTCATGATGCCGATGCCGCCGACGAGCAGGCTGATGCCGGCGATCGAACCGAGGAACAGGGTCAGGGTTCCGGTCACCGAGTTGAGCGTGGCGAGCTGGTCGGCCTGGTTCCGGATCTGGAAGTCGTAGTCGGCCGGGTCGGTCTTGCCGTGCCGGACCGCCACCAGCGTCGTCAGGTCCTGCTGCAGAGCGGTGAGGTTCCTGGCGTCGGCACCCTGCACGTAGACGCTGTTCAGGGTGGGATCACCGGTGGGGCTGCTGCGATGCAGCCGCCGGACGAAGGTCTCGAGCGGCACCAGGATCTGCGAGTTGGGGTTGAAGAACCCGCTGTCGCCCTTGTCCGGAAGCACTCCGAGGACGTCGAAGCTGAGGTTGTTGAGCAGGATGGACTGTCCGAGGGCGCGTAGCGGGCTTCCGAACAGGTCCTGGGCGACCTGGTACCCGACGACGGCGACCCGGCGGGCCGCCATGTCGTCGGCCTGGGTGAAGAACGCGCCTTCGGCTACGTGCGCGTTCCGAACGCTCTCGTAGGCGGGCCAGGTGCCGACCACGGTGGCGTAGCTGGTGTTGCCGCCATACTTCACGGCCAGGCTGGTCTGCGCCTGTGGGGCGATGCCCGTGATCCGCGGGTCGTCGAGCGCGCGGACGGCCTCGGCGTCACCGAGCGTGATGGTGTCGCGCGGCGCGCCACGCACCCGGCTCCCGCGCGTGTCCCGGCCGCCGGAGATGGTGAGGAGGTTGCTTCCGAGGCTGGTGATGCGCTCCGTGACGCTGGCGTTGACGCCGCTTCCCGCGGCGGTGAGCGCGACGACCGCTGCTACGCCGATGACGACGCCCAGCGTGGTGAGCGCGCTGCGCAGCACGTTCGAGCGCACCGAGCGCCAGGCGATGACCACGATCTCGAGGGGATCGAGCGAGCCCCGACGGCGTCGCCGCGGTGCGGCGCCGGACGGGGCGCGAACCCTGGTGCGCGCCTCAGATGGCCGGTTCATGCTCGACGCTTCCTGTTGCCGGACCGGCGCCGCGGGGTGCCGGCGGGTGCGCTACGTCGGACTCGACCAGCCCATCCCGGACGCGGACCGTCCGCGACGTCTGCGCTGCGATCTCGGCTTCGTGGGTGACGACGAGGATGGTGGCGCCCTCGCGGTTGAGCTCGTGGAACAGCGCGAGGATCTCGTTGCCGGTGCGTGTGTCGAGGTTGCCGGTCGGCTCGTCGGCCAACAGCAAGGCGGGGTTGGTGGACAGCGCGCGGGCGACGGCCACACGCTGGCGTTGACCTCCGGAGAGCGTGGACGGCACGCTGTCGGCCTTGTCGGGCAGCCCGACCCGCTCGAGCATCTCCAGGGCACGTTGCCGTCGGCTGCGCCGCCCGTAGCCGCCGTACGTGAGCGGCGTCTCGACGTTCTCGAGGGCCGTGAGCCGTGGCAGCAGGTGGAAGGCCTGGAAGACGAAGCCGATGGTCTCGTTCCGCAGCACCGCCCGATCGAACTCGCTGAGATCGGATACGTCGTCGCCGTTCAGGAGGTAGCGACCGTCGGTCGGGCTGTCCAGGAGCCCGATGATGTTCATCAGGGTGGTCTTGCCGGAGCCCGATGGCCCCATCAGCGCCACCATCTCGCCACGCTCAACCGCGAAGCTCACGCCCTTCAGCGCCCAGAACGGCTGGTCGGCCAGGCGATAGGCCTTGCGAACGGTCTCGAGCGCGACGACGTCCCGGCTCATGGTTGTCGACCCGCGGGCCCGCCCGCCCGCCGGGGGCGGCGGAAACCGCCTCCCGGGTTCGCGAACGGCACGGCGCCGGGCCGGCGCTGGTCGCGCTCGCCGCCCGAGCCCTGGTTCGGTGAGGTCTCCATGTCCCCGCTCACCAGGACGACAGCCCCGTCGGGGACGTCGCCGGTCAGCACGCTGTGGATTCCGGCCGCGGCCACCACCGTCACCGGGACCCGACGGTAGGAGCCATCCTCCTGCGCGACGAGGACGAAGCTGCCGGCGTCGGCGTCGTGCACCGCCCGGGCCGGCACCTGGAAGGCGTCCGGCACCTCCCGCACCACCAGGCTTGCCTGCCCCGTCATGCCGGCGCGCAGGGCGTGGTCGGCGTTGCCGATCTCCACCGCCACGTAGAACACGGGGATGTTGGACACCAGGGTCGCGGTGGGGGCGATGCGGGTGACCCGTCCGGGGAACGTCCGGCCTGGGACGGCGTCGAGCGTGACCGTTCCCGCCTGGCCGACCGCCACCTCCCCGATGTCCGTCTCGTCGATCTGGGCGTCGAGGACGACGGTCGAGTCGTCGACGACGCTGAGTAGGCCATCCGAGCCGCCCGTGGACTCGCCGACGGCCCCGCTGACGGCGCTCACAACGCCACCGAAGGGGGCCACGATCTCAGCGTCGAGCAGATCCTGTTGAGCACTGGCCAGGGCCAGCCTTGCCTGCTCGACGGCGATGCGACCGCTTGCCAGGTCCTGCTCGTCCCCTGTCCGCTGCAGCCGCTGCGTTTCGAGCAGGGTGTCGAGCTCGGTGCGGGCGTTGACGCGCGCCTCGCTCGCGGTGCTCAGGGCGTCCTTGGCGGCCTGGAGCTCGTTGGCGCTCGCGCTGCCCATGTCGAACAGCGTCTGCGCGAGATCGAGGGCCTGCCTCAGGCTGTCGTACTCCCGTTGCGCGGCCACGAGGGAGGCCCGTGCCGAAGCGACCTGGGAGGCGAGGGAAGCCGCCGTCTTCGACTGGTTGGCCTGCAACGCGGCCAGCGACGCCTGCGCCTTGTCCAGGTTGAACCGGGCGTCGGTCTCCGCGCGCTGGAACGGCGTGGGGTCCAATCGCGCCAGGCTCGTTCCCTGCTCCACGCGGTCCCCGACTGAAGCGATGGCGACCAGGGTTCCGCTCACCGGAGGCGTCAGGCTCACGCTCCGGATGGGGGACAGAGTGCCGGGCCCGTCGACCTTCAGCTGGAACGGTGTGCGCTTCACCGTCGCCGTGACGATCGCCTGTGGGGGTGCGCCCCCGTTGCGCTCGCGCAACGCCACGAACGCGCCGCCCCCCGCCGCGACCGCACCGGCGACGACCAGCCAGACCCACCACCGGCGCCGCCTGCGGCGCACGCTGCCGCGACGGGCGTCCACCGCCATGTCCACCTCCGCGGGCATTTCCGGACCCATGCCGGGTGCCCGCGCGGTCCTCCCCCGAGGGAGGTGCCGCCAACGTACCGCTCCACCTCAATTATCGACGCTGAGCGTGCAGGCGATGTGAAGCCTGCAGGCGGGGTAGGGAAGTGCCGATCGGAGCGGAGCGATGGAGGGGCGTCGACGGGCGCTGCTGAGCAGCTCGAGGCCGGCAGGTGGGCCGCGCTGGCGTTCCGGATCGGGGGTAGGCCCGGCCACGCCCCACCCGCGCCTCATCATCTTTGCGGACGGATCGAGCGCTCATGGACGGCAGCTATACTGGGGCACCGCTCGTAGCGGGGCCGCGCTCGGCGCGGCGCGCAATGCCGAGCGCGGCCATCGAGGCCCGCGTGAACACCGCGATCATCCGCCAGCTCAATATCTCGAGGGTGTTCCATGCCCTGCGAGAGCACCCCGGGAGCTCCCAACGGGAGATCGTTCGGCTCACCGGCCTGGACCGGGCCACTGTGTCGACGGTGGTCGCCCAGCTCGAGGAGCAAGACCTTCTCGAGCGCACGCCCAGGCCGAGCCGTGGCCGTGCCGGCCGGCCCGAGAAGGCGCTGCGATTGTCGGAGAAGGCGGGTTGGTTCGTCGGGGTTCGACTCGACCCGCAGGAGCTCCACGTCGTCGCCACCACCATCGATGCGCGCGCCGTAGCCATCCGCCGTGCGCCGGGCAGCTCCGACGTCAACGCTGCCCTCGGGCGGGTGGCTGCAATGGTTCGCGAGCTCGCGGCCGAGGAGGGGATCGCGCTCGAAGGGATCCGGGGCGTCGGGGTCGGGGTTCCCGGCTTGATGGACCGGCAGGGGCGCCTGGCGCTCGGACCCAATCTCGGTTGGCACGACGTGCCCATCCTGAGCCTGCTGCGCAACGAACTCCCGGTGCCCGTCTACGCGGACAACGACACCAAGGCCGCGGCACTGGCCGAGACCCTGTTCGGATCGTGCCACAGCGTCATGGACTTCGTGCTCGTCATCGCCCACGCGGGCATCGGCAGCGCCCTCTACCAGGGTGGCATGCTCCAGCGCGGGTGGCACGGCTACGCGGGCGAACTCGGTCACGTCAAGGTGGTACCGGGAGGCCGCATCTGCGGCTGCGGTGGCCACGGATGCCTGGAGGCGTACGCCTCGGAGCGCGCGATCCTCGGTCGGCTGCGAGAGGAGGGGCGATCGTGCCGCGACGTCTCGGATGCGGCGAGCCTCGCGCAGGCGGAGGACCCGGTGGTGCTCCGGGTTCTGGAGGACGCCGGCGAAAAGCTCGGAACGGCACTGGCGACCGTCCTCAACCTGACGAATCCGCACCGGGTCGTGGTGGGCGGCGGCCTGGCGCAGGTGGCGGAGCACGTCCTGCCCGCGGCCCGCCGCGTGATCGCGCGGGACGCGCTCGGGCCGGCCCGTGAGGGGGTCGAGGTGCTGGTGTCCGCGCTCGGGGAAGAGGCGGTCGCAATGGGTGGCGTCGCGCTGGCCATGGAGGGGTTCCTGTCCCTCCCGAGCTGGATCTCGCACGGTCAGTTCCGGCGTCAGACGGGCCGGCCGGTGCACGCGGCGTCGAAGCGTGCGGGTGCGCTGCGCGCGGCGGACGACGAACCGCGCACGTGAGCTTGACGCTCTCATGGGTGCGCAGTAGACTCGCCATTAGTTCGACAATCGACGTAATTCGATTAGCCGAGCAGGACAGGGTATCCAGGTCACGCAAGGTTGGGAGGAACGAGCCGCAATTCGGTTCCGACAGGCCGGCGCCAGGGTCCTTGGCCTGACCCGGCCGCGACTCGTAGCACGTCCAAGGAAAGGAATCAGGTGGTGAACGTGAAAACGCTGAAGAGCCTCGGTTTGGCGATGCTGCTCGTCGCGGTAGGCGCTGCCTTCGCACAGAGCAGCTCGTCGCTCACGGTCGACTCGTTCGACGCCAGCTTCTCGGCCATGGCGCAGCTCAAGCAGATCGCGTCCCAGGGCCAGGGCAAGATCGGCGTGCTGCTTCCGGAGACGACGACCTCGGCCCGCTACACCTCGTACGACGCGCCATACCTGAAGAAGGCCTTCGAGACGGCCGGCCTGTCCGCGGACCAGTTCATCATCACGAACGCGCAGGGCAGCGAGTCCACCGAGCTCACCCAGGCCCAGTCGGACATCTCCAACGGCGCCACGGTGCTGCTCATGGACCCGATCTCCTCGGGGGTCGGTGCCTCGATCGAGAGCTACGCGAAGGCCCACGGTGTGCCGGTCATCGACTACGACCGGTTGACGCTCGGTGGCTCGCGGGACTACTACGTCAGCTTCAACAACGTCGAGGTCGGCAAGCTCATCGGCCAGGGCATGGTCCAGTGCCTCTCGGACTGGAACGTGCAGAAGCCCAACATCCTGGTGATGCGCGGCGCCCCCACTGACAACAACGCGACGCTCTTCGCCGAAGGCTACGACGGCGTGCTGAAGCCGTACTTCGACTCCGGCCAGTACGTCAAGGTCGGCGAGCCGGCCGGCACGTGGGACCCGGCGACGGCGCGGACCACGTTCGAAGAGCAGTACACGGCGCACCCCAACATCAATGCCGTGGTGACGCCGAACGATGACAACGCCAACGCGGTCATCTCCTACCTCAAGTCGCTCAACGTACCTGCCAAGACGTTCCCCACGACCGGTCAGGATGCGACCCTGACGGGGCTGCAGAACATCCTCTCCGGGTACCAGTGCGGCACCGTCTACAAGCCGATCTACCTCGAAGCGCAAGGCGCCGCCGCGCTGGCCCTCTACCTGCGCGCCGGCATGACGCCCCCGCAGGGCCTCGTGAACGGCACGACCCAGGACACCAAGGCCAACGTCGCGGTTCCCTCCGTGCTGATGACGCCCATCTGGGTCACGCCCTCGAACATGAACGCTACGGTCGTGAAGGACGGCTTCGTCGAACCCTCGAAGCTGTGTGCGGGCGGCTTGGCGCAGCAGTGCCAGGCGGCTGGCATCTCACAATAGGCTTCGCATGACGACATCCACGGCTCGGTCTCGGTCCTCCGGGACCGAGCCGCTTCTTCAACTGAGGGGGATCAAGAAGAGCTTCGGTGCGGTCGAGGCTCTCGCTGGCGTCGACCTGGACGTTCCGGCTGGGCAGGTCACCGCCCTCGTGGGCGACAACGGCGCCGGCAAGTCCGTGCTCGTCAAGACGGTTGCCGGCATCCACGAGCCGGATGCCGGCGAGATCTACTTCGAGGGCCGGCACGTCCGGATCCGCAGCCCGCACGATTCCGCCGCGCTCGGCATCGAGGTCGTGTACCAGGACCTGGCTCTTTGCGACAACCTCGACGTGGTTCAGAACATGTTCCTGGGCCGCGAGGATTTGCGGCGCGGCCTGCTCGACGAGGACGCCATGGAGCGGGCGGCCCGCAAGACCCTGGCCGACCTCCGTGTACGTACCGTCCGGTCGGTGCGCCAGCAGGTCGAGAACTTGTCGGGTGGGCAGCGCCAGTCGGTGGCGGTGGCCAAGGCGGTCATGTGGAACTCCAAGCTCGTCATCCTGGACGAGCCCACGGCAGCGCTCGGGGTGGCGCAGACGCGACAGGTGCTCGACCTCGTGGAGCGCCTCGCGGACCGTGGGCTGGCCGTCATCATGATCTCGCACAACCTGAACGATGTGTTCCGCGTCGCCGACCGCCTGGCCGTGCTCCGCCTCGGTGAGATGGTGGGGGCTGGCCCTGCCTCGGAGTTCGATTCCCAGAGGGCCGTGGAGCTCATGACGACGGGGCGGTACTCCGGCGGGTCGAACCACGGCGCGCCGACGCCCGCCGAGGACGGGAGGTGACGTTGTGACGTCCGGCCAGGACGCCCAGGAGAACGACCGCGCCTCCGGCGAAGAGGCGGCGGAGCGCAAACGCCAGCTCGACGCGGTCGAGCAGGCCGATGAGCTCGAGGACGACGATGGAGCACCGCTCGAGGAGGGCGACGACGAGCGGTCGTTCCGTGCCTATCTACGGGGCTGGTGGACGCAGATCCGGGCCGGGCAGAGCGGGGTTCTCCCGGTCGTGCTCGGCGTCATCTTGATCGGCATTATCTTCCAGACACAGAACGCCAAGTTCCTTTCGCCCGGCAACCTCGTCAACCTCCTCGTACAGGGCGCGGTGTACATGCTTATCGGCATGGGAGAGGTGTTCGTCCTTCTCCTCGGCGAGATCGACCTCTCGCTCGGCTACGTCGCCGGCATCGGAGCCGTGGTGGTGACCGAGCTCGTTCAGCCGGGAACGAACTGGCCGTGGTACCTGGCCATCCTCGCGGCCCTGGTGGTGACCGCTGCCATCGGTGCTCTGCAGGGCTCGCTGGTGACGCGACTGCGATTGCCTTCGTTCGTCGTCACCCTGGCTGGCCTGCTCGGATGGCAGGGCGTGATGATCAAGCTGCTGGGTACGGGCGGCACCATCCCGATCCAGAACAAGGTCGTCAACAGCATCGCGAACGGCACCATGAGCCGGCTCGGGGGTTGGATCCTCATCGGTGTCGTGGTCGTGCTGTTCGCCTTCCTCACCCTGCGCCAGGACGGTCTGCGCAGGCGGAGCGGGCTGGCGGCACCGGGTCGGATCATCACCTACCTGAAGATCTTGGTGGTGGCCGTCGCCGGTGTGGGAGTGGTCCTGTTGAGCAACGTCGACCGAGGCGTGGGTCCGTACCACGTGCAGGGGATGCCGTGGGTATTCCCCGTCGTCTTCGGCGTGCTGGTGCTGTGGAGCTTCCTGCTCGGCCGCACCCGGTTCGGACGCTACATCTACGCCATCGGCGGCAACGCCGAGGCCGCGCGACGGGCCGGGATCAACCTCTCGTGGGTCCGCACGGTCGGGTTCACCCTCGGTGCCCTGTCGGCCGGGCTGGGCGGCATCGTCTACGCGTCACGGCTGCAGTCGATCTCGACCAGCTTCGACGGCGGCACCATCGTGCTGTACGTCGTAGCCACCGCGGTGATCGGCGGCACCAGCCTGTTCGGCGGGCGGGGCCACCCCCTCCACGCCGTCCTCGGCGGGGTCGTGATCGCGGCGATCGTCAACGGCATGGCGTTGCTCGGACTCAGTGCCGCCATCCAGCTCATCGCCACCGCCATCGTGCTGCTGGCGTCGATCACGGTCGACGTGGTGGTGAGGCGGCGCGGCCAGACCGCGCACTGAAGCAGATGTCCTTGCACGGATAGCGCCGCGGGTGGGGGACCGCGACGCTATCGGGGCGCCGGAAGCCCGTCAGCGGGCGCCGAGGAGCAACTCGATGGTCAGCTGGTCGAGGCGTTCGAGCCAGGTGGGGCGATGGCGCAGGGTGTCCAGGTCGAAGTTGCGCCTGGCCACGCGTTCGGCCGATTCTGGGGTGTAGGTTGCGAGGTAGCCGTCCAGGCGTTCATCGGCCACGCGATGCGCCTGGACCAGCGCCTGGATCTCCTCGTCGGCGTCGAAGCGCGCGGCCTTCTCCTTGAGCAGCAGGTAGTTGTGCATGCAGCCCCGCGCGAAGTCCCAGACGCCGTCCTCGTCTTCGGTGCGCAGGGCGTGGGCGTCGAAGTGGCGCGGGCCGTCGTAACCCGCGTCCTCCAGCAACTTCACCAGGAAGAAGGCCGTCTTCAGGTTCTCCGCGCCGAAGCGCAGGTCCTGGTCGAAGCGTCCCATCTTCTGGTCGTTGAGGTCGATGTGGAAGAGCTTGCCGGCGTCGATGGCCTGGGCTACGGCGTGGACGAAGTTGAGGCCGGCCATGGTGTCGTGGGCGAACTCGGGGTTGACGCCGAAGCGTTCGGGCTTGTCGAGGGTTTGGATGAAGCCGAGCATCGATCCTACGACGGGGAGGTAGAGGTCGCCGCGTGGCTCGTTGGGTTTGGGCTCGAGGGCGAAGCGGAAGGTGTAGCCCTGGTCTTCGGCGTAGGCGGCGAGGAAGTTGAGCGATTCGCGGTAGCGGGTTAGCGCGTCGAGGGCGTCGAGCGTGGCGTCGACCTCGCTGCCTTCGCGGCCGCCCCAGAAGACGAAGATGCCGGCGCCGAGCTCGGCGCCGAGGTCCATCGCCTGCATGACCTTCTGCACCGCGAAGCCCCGGACGCGGGAGTCGGCCGAGCTGAGCGCGCCGTCCTTGAACGCTGGATCGCTGAAGAGGTTGGTGGTGGCCATGGGAACCACCAGGCCGTGGTCTTCGAGCGCCTGCTTGAACTCCCGAACGATGCGGTCGCGCTCGCCGGGCGTCGCGTCTGGCGGGACGAGATCGTTGTCGTGGAGGTTGACGCCCCAGGCGCCGATCTCGGCGAGCTTGCGCACCGTTTCGGTGGGCTCGCGCACCGCTCGCGTCGGCATGCCGAACGGGTCGCGGCCGACGTTGCCCACGGTCCACAGACCGAAGGAGAACTTGTGCTCGGGTTGGGGATTCAGGTCGCTCACGTGCATCACCTCAGGTGGGGGAGTCGAAACGGAAGGGCATCCATACGGCGCCGCCGCGTGCGCTGGCGACCACGGTATCGATGAAGGCGACGCCGCGGGCGCCGTCGACGACCGTCGGGTAGTCCGCCTGCGGCTGCCCGCGAATGGCGTCCGCGGCGCCGGCGTAGACGTTGGCGAAGGCCTCGAGGAAGGCCTCGGGGTGTCCGGGCGGGATGCGACTGGCGGCGGCGGCCGCCGCCCCCAGGTAACTGTTGCCGCGCGTGAGGACCTGGGCGGGTCCTTCCAGCGTCTTGTAGATCAGACGGTTCGGATCCTCCTGACGCCAGGCAAGACTGCCGCGCTCCCCGTAGACCCGCAGACGGAGGTCGTTCTCCTCGCCTACCGCGACCTGGCTGACGCTCAGGATCCCCCGAGCGCCGTTCGCGAACCGGAGCAACACGTTGGCGTCGTCATCCAGCACGCGGCCCTCGACGAAGCTCGTGAGCTCCGCGCACAGCGCCTCGATCTCGAGGCCGGTGACGGTGCTGACGAGATTCTCGGCGTGGCTTCCGATGTCCCCGATGGCTCCGCCGGCTCCCGAGCGCGCGGGGTCGGTGCGCCAGGTCGCCTGCTTGTTCGCGCCACCTTCCTCCTCGCGGGTCGCCAGCCAGCCCTGGTCGTACTCGACGATCACCTTGCGAACGGCGCCGAGAGCGCCGTCCCGAACGAGGCGGCGCGCCTCGCGAACCATGGGGTAGCCGGTGTAGTTGTAGGTCACTCCGAAGACGACCCCTCGCTCACGGGCGATGCGCACCAGCTCCGCGGCCTGCTCCCGGGTATGGACGAGCGGCTTGTCGCAGATGACGTGGAACCCCGCCTCGGCGAAGGCCTTCGCCACCGGGTGATGCAGATGGTTGGGGGTGACGATGCTGACGGCCTCGATGCGCTCGGCTTCGGGAAGCGCGAGCTCGCCTTCGAGCATCTCCGGCCAGCTCCCGTAGCCGCGTGCCAGGCCGAGGTCGGCGGCGCTGGCAAGAGCCTTCTCGCGGGTACTGGAGAGCGCGCCCGCCAGCAGCACGAAGGTGTTGTCCAGTCGTGCGGCGGTGCGGTGGACGGCGCCGATGAAGGCGTCGCGCCCACCGCCGACCATGCCCAGCCGTATCGGATTGGCAGGTTCTCGCATCCCCGGACCTCCTAGGTCTCGGTCGACGTGCTGCTGAAGGCAGCGTCGAAGGCGGCGGAGGCCGGCTCGAAGTCGAGCGCCCTCACGTAGGCCGCGCTCTCGGCGGCTCCGTGGACGCGTTCCATGCGGGCGTCCTCCCACTCCACGGAGAGCGGCCCGCGGTAGCCGATGTCGTTCAGCGCGACGATGATCTCTTCGAAGTCGATGTCGCCCCGGCCGACGCTGCGGAAATCCCAGGACCGGCGGGCATCGCCGAAGGTGGTGTGCCCTCCGAAGACGCCCACGGTGCCGTCCCCGCGGCCCCACCAGGCGTCCTTGACGTGGACGTGCGCGATGCGGTCCGGGAAGCGCCTCAGGAACGTCACGTAGTCCACGCCCTGGTAGCCGAGGTGGCTGGGGTCGTAGTTGAAGGCGAAGTTGGGGTGGTGGCGGACGGCTTCCAGAGCGCGCTCCGCACTCGCGATGTCGAACGCGATCTCGGTCGGGTGCACTTCCAACGCGAACGTCACGTTCTCGGCCTCGAAGGCCGCCAGGATCGGCTCGAAACGCTGCGCGAAGTCGACGAAGCCGCGCTGCCAGTAGTCCTGGCTGGTGGGAGGGAAGGCGTAGAGGCTGTGCCAGATCGAGCTGCCGGTGAAGCCGGTGACCACGTCGACGCCGAACCTGTGGGCGGCGCGGCCGGTGTCGATCAGCTCCTGGGCCGCGCGCCTCCGGACGCCTTCGGGGTCCCCGTCGCCCCACACGTGAGCGGGGAGGACGTCGCGATGTCGTTCGTCGATGCGGTCGCATACGGCCTGACCGACCATGTGCGCGCCGATGGCGTAGCAGCGCAGCTCGTGCTTCTCCAGGAGCTCGAGCCGCCGGCGGACGTAGCGGTCGTCCTCGAGCGCGCTGGCGACGTCGAAGTGGTCGCCCCAGGTGCACAGCTCGAGGCCGTCGTAGCCCATCTCCTTGGCGAGAGGGGCGAGCTCGGCGATCGGCATGTCGGCCCACTGGCCGGTGAACAGCGTGACGGGTCGTGCCATGGTGCCTTCCTTCCGGTGCCGCGAGGCAATCCGAAGGCATGGTAGCGCTGCCGGGCGTCGCCTGCAGCGGCGCGCGGCGGATTCGTCACCTTCCCCGGCGTACGGGACCCGCACGCCAGCGACGCGGCTGCGTCGAGTCGGCGGGCAGGGGGTCCAGGTCGCGCGCGCTGCGCTACGGCAGGCCCCATCCGGGAGGCAGCGACACCGACACCAGCAGCTTCGTGATGTCGATCTTCGCCTGGCCACCGCTCGGGGAGGTGCCCTGCAGCTGGATGCCGAGACGGAACGAGCCGCCCTGGACCAGGGTGAGGGCCGCCGGATGCTGCTGCGCGTCGAGCTGGAACGATCCGACGACGGGGCTGGCCCGGCTCGCCGGCAGTGGCGGGATCGACACCGTTCCCACGGCGTACCGGCTCTGGAACACGTTGGTGGCGGTCGCGTCGGCAACGTAGAGGGTGGTGCTGCCGGCGCTGATGGCGCTGTCCGGCTGCACGGTCGCGGCGAGGTCGAGGTCGAGGCCGCTGATGCTCTGCAGGGCGTTGGAAGGGACGCCCAGCTTCTGGAGATCGACCAGCGTGCCGGCCTGCGGTTCGGCGCTGTTGGGCGGCAGGTCGATGGTGGGCGATCCGCCCGTGTAGGTGACCGTCGCCTGTTTGGAAGCGGGATCGAGGAAGGCGACGAGGTCCGCCTGAACGGTGAGCGCGGTGTGGCGGGAGCAGCCGGCCAGCAGGAGCGCCAGCGTCGGGGCGAGCGCCAGCAGGCCGAGCGTGCGCGTTTGCCGTGGGATCATCCTGGTCCTCCTCACAGCCCGAAGTCCAGCGAGGCGGCGACGCCGTAGGCCTGGTGATCGGTGAACAGGGAGCGGTGCGAGGTCAGCGCGACGTCCAGGCCGATGGGGCCGGCCTGGAGGCCGACGCCGACCCCGAGACGAAGGCCGCCGTCGTAACCCGCCCCGCCGCGCACCGCGAAGGGTCCGAAGCGGACCTCGGCGCCTGCGTGGGTGGCGAAGCCGCCCGACAGGTCGACGTTGCCGTCCGCGGCAAGCACGACGCCCATCCCCGGTACGCCGAGGTCGCCCTGGGGGATGGCGAGCGCCAGGTTGGCATCGAGGTCGACGTGTCTGGCCACCTCCACCTGCCGCACGAGGCCGAGATCCGTGCTCGAAGAGCTGCTCTGGTCGCTGCGGACCTGCGTCTGGTCGAGGTTCCACACCATGATGCCGAGGTGCCGGACGGCGACGCCGGCGGTCACCGTGCCAGCGCCGCTGGGGATCGACGCGGCCAACCCCAGGGCGACCTGGGCCCCGTAGCCGATCGTGCCGACGGGGATTCCGCCCCATCCGTAGGTGCCCTGCAGGCTGTACAGCACCTTGCCGGTGTAGGCGCCGCTGCTGTCCTGCTCCGCCTGGGCCCGTCCCTGCAGGTCGACGCTCGCCTTGGCCAGCCCCGCCAGCGCCGAGCCGCGTATGCCGGCGAACACGCGGGCCCCTCCGAGGGCCGCGGCGGATACCGGGAGCGGGAAGGCGGTGCCGATGTCGACGGCTACGCCGGCCTCGGCGTCGGCCGTCAGGGTGCCGGAGGCGCTGGGACTACCGGAGCCGAAGATCCTCTTCGTGTCGGGGCCAGGCGCGAAGCTTGCGTGGAAAGTCGTGAACGGCCGAACGGCGAGGTTCACCGGCCCGATCTGGCCTCCGATGGGGAGGTCGAGGCGGGTGGTGAAGGTGGCCGGCGCGGCGAGCCGAAGGGTGGCGCCCCCCTGGAACGTGACGCTCAGACCCCGGGCATCGATGCCTATCGTGACGTGATCGGGGCTGACCGCCGGGTCGAGCAGGTACATCCCGAGGTTGCTGGCCTGGTCGAGCGTCGAGAGCGCGTCGAACCCCTGACTGCTCGGGTCCCAGTAGTCACGCGTCACGGCGCTGAGCACGCCGAGCGGAAGGGTGAGGCTGGTACGGCCTCGGCCCGGGATGGCCGCGAAAGCCGGGTTGACGGTGGCGGCGCCCGGTCCGGCAACGGTCACGCCTCCCATGCCCAGGCTACGGGCGTCCTGGGCCGCGGCGATGGAGCCGAAGCTTAGCAGCAGCAGAACGATGGTGGCGCCCGTGAGCAGGGCCGACCCGCCGGGCCGCCTGCAGGGCGTCAACGGACGGGGAAGAGGACGGACCGTCGAGTCCTGCACCTTCGGCGGGTGCCGCTCGGGAAGACGCACGCGCCATTGCACCATTCATCGGTTCATGAGCTCCATGAAAGGCTTCGCTTGCCGGGCGCTCCGACTGGGTTGCCTCGACCCGTGCTATGGATGGGCGTGCGCCGGCGTGCCGGCCCCGAGGAGGCCCTGTGGAGTTCTCGCGAAGCTTTACGACCATCGACGCGCATGCCGCGGGGGAGCCTCTGCGTATCGTCACCGGCGGGGTCCCCTCGATCCCGGGCAGCACCATCCTGGAGAAGCGTCGGTGGGTACGTGAGCACCTCGACGACGTCCGGCGTGCCCTGATGTGGGAGCCGCGGGGGCATGCCGATATGTACGGTTGCCACTTGACACCGCCTGTGACGCCGGACGCCGATATCGGCGTCATCTTCATGCACAACGAGGGCTACAGCGACATGTGCGGACACGGCATCATCGCGCTGACCACGGTGGTCGTGGCGCAGGGGATGGTCCCCCGCCGGCAGCCGGAAACGCGCGTTGGGGTCGATACGCCCGCGGGGTTCGTCGAGGCCTTCGTGGCCTGGGACGGAAGGCGGGTCGGCCAGGTGCGGTTCACCAACGTGCCGTCGTTTCTGGCGTACCGAGACCTCACGGTGCCGACGTCGACCGCCGGGACGGTGCGGGTGGACGTGGCCTTCGGTGGCGCGTTCTACGCGTATCTGGACGCTGCCGAAGCGGGCCTGACGCTGCACGGTGACCCGCTCCAGCGCTTCCAGCAGGTCGGTGACGAGATCAAGCACGCGGTGATGGAGGCGGTCGACGTCGTGCATCCGTTGGAGCCCGAGCTTCGCGGCATCTACGGCACCATCTTCGCGGGCCCGCCGACCCGCGAGGACGCCGACCAGGCCAACGTGTGCGTGTTCGCCGACCGTCAGGTGGACCGCTCGCCGACCGGCACCGGCACCGCGGGCCGCGTGGCCCAGCTCGTTGCGCGGGGCTCGTTGGGGATCGGCCAGGTGCTCGCCAACGAGAGCATTGCCGGCACGCTCTTCACCGGTCGTGCGCTGCGGGCGATTACGATCGGTCCCTTCGAGGGCGTGGTCCCGGAGATCGGTGGGGGGGCGTCCATCATCGGCACCAACACCTGGTGGGTCGACCCGGAGGACGTGGTCGGCGGCGGCTTTCTGCTCCGTTGAGCGGCCCGGCGGGCGCCGTGGAGCGCCGGGCCGCCGGAGGATTGGTCCGACGATTTGACCGCGTGTTAGAATCCTGAGCATTATTCAGGTCTGGTGAGCCGCACCGGTTTCGTGTCCTGCAACTCCCGGTGGGGCCCCGGGGCGCAGCGTTGAGGCCCAGGACAACCAGCAGAGCACGACCCGCACGGGAGGCGACGTGACCGACATGGTGGAGTCGCAGAGCGAAGTCGTTTCGGGGGCGACGCCGCGCCGTGGTCGGAGGGCCTGGTGGCAGCGCCTGCTTGCCGACCGGACCGGCATGCTCGGCTTCGTGCTGGTGGTGATCGTGGTCGGCGCGGCTCTGCTCGCCCCCGTTCTCGCGCCCTTCGACCCCAACAAGCAGTTCAGCAACGGGCTCAGCCAGTACGGGATGCCGCGTCCCCCGGGCGCCACCTACCTGCTGGGCACCGACCTGCTCGGCCGGGACCTGCTGTCCCGCATCCTGTACGGCGCGCGCGTCAGCCTCGTCATCGGCCTGGTCGCCAACGGCGTGGCGGTGACGATCGGCGCGGCCGTGGGCATCGTCGCCGGCTACTTCCGTGGGTGGCTCGGCACCGTTCTGATGCGCTTCACCGACGTCATGACGGCGTTTCCGGCGCTGGTGCTGGCGATCGCGCTGGCCTCGATCCTGCGACCGAGCCTTTGGATCGTGGCCCTGGTCATCGCGCTGGTCAACTGGGTGTACGTGGCGCGGGCGATCTACTCCCAGGTGCTGGCCATCCGTGAGCAGCAGTACATCGAAGCCACCACGGCCCTGGGCGTTCCGACCCCGGGGGTGCTGCTGCGGCACATCCTGCCTCAGCTCACGCTGAGCCTGCTGGTGTTCGCGACTCTCGGGATCTCCACCAGCGTGCTGCTCGAGGCCTCGCTCTCCTACCTGGGCGTCGGTGTGCAGCCCCCCACCCCCTCGTGGGGCGGCATCATCAACGCCAGCCAGTCGTACCTGACGACGGCCCCGTGGCTGGTGCTCTTCCCGGGGCTCGCGATCATCCTCACCTCGGTGGGCTTCAACCTCTTCGGCGAGGCCCTGCGCGACGCGCTCGACGTGGGTGGCCGGCGGTGACCGCCTACGTCCTCCGTCGCCTCGTCCAGGGGCTCGGCGCCATCCTCGGCGTGATCACCGTGACCTTCATCCTCACCTACATCGTGCCCGTCAACCCTGCGCAGATGATTGCGGGGCCGAGCGCCACCCCCGAGGTGGTGGCGCGCATCGGGCACCAGCTCGGGCTGGACCAGCCCCTTCCCGTGCGCTACGTGCACTACCTCTGGAACCTGGTTCACCTCGACCTGGGACGGTCCTACGCGCAGCGGACGCAGGTGAGCACGCTGGTGGCCACGCACCTGCCCGTCACGCTCAAGCTCATGCTCACGGGGATCGCCTGCGAGCTCCTGCTCGGCATCCCCATCGGCATCCTCTCCTCGGTGGCGCAGGGGAGCTGGTGGGACCGCGGCTTCACGTTGTTCGCGTTCGTGGGCGTCTCCACGCCGCAGTTCGTGGTCGGCCTCATCCTGCTCTACGTGTTCGGCTACCTGGTGCCGTGGCTTCCGCTCGGGGGGTATGGCAACGGCGACCTCACGCACTACATCCTTCCCGCGCTGTCGGTAGGGTTCGCGGGGGCCGGGTGGTACGCCCGGGTGCTGCGCTCGTCGCTTGTCGACGTGCTCCGCCAGGACTACCTGCGCACGGCGCGGGCCAAGGGCGTCAAGCCGCGCGCCCAGGTGTTCCGGCACGCCCTTCGCAACGCCCTCCTCCCCGTCATCTCCCTGGTAGGCCTGGACCTCGGCGTCTTCATGGGCGGCGTCATCGTGGTCGAGCAGGTCTTCGCCCTGCCGGGGCTGGGGCAGATGATGTGGCAGGCCATCCAAGTGCTCGATATCCCCGTGATCATGGGCGGCGTGCTGATGACGGCGATCTTCGTCGTCGTCGGCAACCTCATCGCCGACATGATCTACCCCCTGCTCGACCCGCGGATCCAGTACCACTGAGAGGGAGGCAGCCCCTGGCGAGACGCACCTTGGGAGCAGCGACGCATCCGGCATCCACCCCACCATCCGTGACAGAAGGAGAGTGACTCGACGATGCGAAAATGGGCGATCACGTTCGCGATCGTGCTGGCTTCGGCCGGCGTCGGCTTCGCGGCCAACAGCACCGTGGTGCTGACCTTCCAGAACGACATCTCCACGCTGGACCCGGCCATCGGCTACAACTGGGACAACTGGTCGATGATCCAGGCCATCTTCGACGGCCTCATGACCTACAAGCCGGGCACGACCGAGCTCGAGCCGGCACTGGCGACCTCCTACAAGGTCTCCCAGGACGGCCTCACCTACACCTTCGACCTGCGCCAGGGGGTCACCTTCACGGACGGAGAGCCGTTCAACGCCTCCGACGTGAAGTACTCCTTCGAACGCATGCTCAACCCGGCCACCCAAAGCCCCGGCGTCGGCTTCTTCACGGGCATCAAGGGCGCGCAGGCCTACATCGACGGCAAGGCCAAGGACGTGAGCGGCATCCAGGTGCTCTCGCCGACCCAGGTCCAGTTCACCCTCACGCAACCCGACGCAACGTTCCTCAACAAGCTGGCACTCAACTTCGCCTTCGCGGTGCCGCCGAAGGCGGTCGCGAAGTGGGGCAAGGACTTCGGCCACCACCCGGTGGGGACCGGCGGCTTCTCGATGAAGGAGTGGGTGCCCGGCCAGAAGCTGGTGCTGGTCAAGAACCCCAACTACTTCGTGCCCAGCGAGCCCAAGGTCGATGAGCTCGACTTCCAGTTCGGTGTCGACCCGAACGTGGCCTTCCTGCGTCTCCAGCGCGGCGAGGTCGATATCCTCGGCGACGGCATCCCGTCCTCGCAGTTCGCCAAGGTGATGAGCGACCCCAAACTGAAGCAGCTGGTGGTCTCGTCCGACCAGATCGAGACGAGCTACGTGGCGCTCAACACCACCATCAAGCCGTTCGACAACCTGCAGGTGCGCCAAGCGCTCAACATGGCCATCGACAAGGCGCAGGTCCTGCGCGTGAACAACAACCGCGACGTGGCGGCGAATCAGATCCTCCCGCCTGCCATGCCCGGCTACAACAAGGACTACAAGGGCTTCTCCTACGACCCCGCCAAGGCCAAGCAGATGCTGGCCGCTGCCGGTTATCCGGACGGCTTCAGCTCGGTGCTCTACACCAGCAACGTCGATCCCAACCCGCGCATCGCCCAGGTCATCCAGCAGCAGCTCGCCCAGATCGGCGTCAAGGTGGACATCCGTTCCCTCTCGCCGAGCGCCGTGATCGACGCCGCCAGCCAGGGAAAGACGCCGATGGTGTGGTCGGGCGGCATGGCCTGGCTCGACGACTACCCCGACCCCAACGACTTCTGGTGGCCCATCCTGGCTTGTAGCAGCGCCGTACCCGGCGGCTGGAACTGGCCGCGCTACTGCAACAAGCAGCTCGATGCCGAGGGGCAGAAGGCCGACGCGATGGTGCAGCCCAGCCAGAAGGACGCCCGCCTGGCCCTGTGGCGTGACGTCTTCACCAAGGCCTCCAACGAGGCGCCCTGGATTCCGCTGTTCAACGCGCGCAGCTACGTGATGCACTCTCCACGCATGGGCGGCATCGGCTTCCAGGTGGCCGGCATCTACACGCCGGTCAACTACAAGGAGATCGAGATCGTCGGAGGGCAGTAGTGTCCAGAGGCAGCAGCATCCAGACCATCCATAGCGCGCATCACCACTTCGGCTGGGACCACGGCCTCGAGCCCGTCCTGACGATTGCACCCGGAAGCACCGTCGAGTTCGACATCGTCGACGCGTCGGGAGGCCAGCTGGACGCCTCGTCGGACGCGGCCGCCGTCGGCGCGCTCGACTTCGAGAAGGTCAACCCGGTGACCGGCCCCGTGTTCGTGGACGGGGCGGAGCCGGGCGATGCCCTCGTCGTGGAGATCCTCGACTTCGAGGAGAGCGGCTGGGGCTGGACCGCCCTGATCCCCGGCTTCGGGTTGCTCACCGACGAGTTTCCCGAGCCCTACCTGCACATCTCCCACTACGACGGAGAGCATGTGCGCTTCACGCCGGAGATCACGCTGCCGACGGTACCCTTCCCGGGCACCATCGGCGTGGCGCTGGCCGATCCCGGCAACCACTCGGTGGTGCCGCCTCGGCGGGTGGGCGGCAACATGGACGTCCATGACCTCACACGGGGGAGCGTGCTCTACCTGCCCGTCGAGGTGGCCGGCGCGCTCTTCTCGGTCGGGGACACGCACGCTGCGCAAGGGGACGGCGAGGTCTGCGGGACCGCCATCGAGACCCCGATGCGCACCCGCTTGCGTTTCGGCCTGCGCAAGGGTGCGAACCTGGCAGCGCCCCAGTTCGAGATGGCGCGGCCGACCTACCGCTTCGCGCCCGCCGACAAGGGCTTCTACGCCACCACCGGCGTGGGCCCGGACCTGATGGACGCCGCCCGGGACGCCGTCCGGGCGATGATCGATCACCTGGGAAGGCAGTACGGCCTCGAGCCGCAGCTCGCCTACGCGCTGTGCAGCGTGGCGGTCGACCTTCGCATCAGCGAGATCGTCGACGCGCCCAACTGGGTGGTCTCGGCGCACCTGGCGAAGGGGATCTTCGGGTAGCCGTACGACCCCGGCGATCCACGCGGGCGGCCCGGCCATCTTGGTGGGCCGCCCGCTTTCCATGCCTCGCGTTGCCGGCGTCTCTTGCCCCGCAAGTGCCGACCAGGAGTGGATTGGACGCATTCTAGACGGCGTGGCGTTACCGTCCAGCCAGCGCTTCGGCTGGGGTGGGGACCCGCCGGCGACCGTCGACCGCACGAATGCGGTCGGTGCGGATCGCGGTGCGGGCCGAGCAATCGCAGTGGACGGCTACGCCGGCCGCTCGGACCCGGCGAGGTCGGCTGCGAGCATGCGCCCCGCCCCGGATGCCTAGGGAGGGGTCACCGTGCGTCGTAAACGTTGGATCCTGCCGCTCCTGGCGGCACTTCTCGCTACCGTGCTGGTCGCCTGTGGGACGGGCGCACCACCCGGACCGGCGGAGTCGCCGGTCATCGTTCCGAAGACCACCAAGGTTCTCAGCGACGCGTCGAGGACCAGCCTGCAGAGCTACGACCCGACCACTGGCGAGCTGCGCTTCGGGCCCCAGGCGGACTTCGGGGCGCTCAAGGCCGGAGACGTGCTGGTCACCCAGCCGCTGCCTCCGCTGGCGCCCTACGGCTTCCTGCGCAAGGTGGTCTCCGTCGCCACCGTCGGTCAGGACACGGTGGTGCAGACGGTCCCCGCCAAGCTGACCGAGGCGGTCTACCAGGGCAACTTCCAGCTCAAGCAGACGCTGACACCGGTGATGTTGTCCGGCTTCAAGCCGATGGCCCAGGGGGTGAGCCTGCAGTCGACGTCGCTGTCTCCGCAGTTCACCCTCAAGATGACCAACGTCGTCGTCTTCGATGCCGACGGCAACACCAAGACCACCGGCGACCAGGTCGTGGCCAACGGGAGCTTCACGCTCAATCCCGTGCTCGACGTTTCCGGCGGGATGCACTACACGTTCCCGGCCACCATCTCGACGCGCTTCCACTTCGCCATCGGGCTCAACCAGCACGCCGACATCAACCTGACCGCAGACCTCCAACAGAAGGTGCACAAGCAGACGCAGCTGGCGTCGATGACGTTCACGCCATTCACGATCTGGATCGGGCCGGTGCCGCTGGTGTTCGTGCCGAAGCTCGTCATCTTCGCCGCGTTCGACGGACAGCTGAGCGCCAAACTGACGTTCACCGCCAGCGAGGACCTGAAACTCGTGGCGGGAACCGACAAGCCGTACGGCCAGGGCTTCCACGACATCAGCACGGCCAGCCTCACCGGCACGTCCAACGCCAGCTCGCTGCACTTCGATTACCCGGGCCTGACCTTCACCATGCAGCCCGAACTCGGTGCGCGCTACGATCTGCTGCTGTACGACCTGGCGGGACCGGATGCCGAGCTGGACGCCTATGTGCTGTTCAAGGGGCAGATCCCGGGCAACCCGGCCTGGCAGGTCTACGCCGGCATCAAAGGCCAGCTCGGGTTGGACGTGCCCGTTCTCAACGCCAACTGGAGCAAGACGATCTTCGACAAGTCGGTGTTGATCGCGCAGGAAACGACCAACACGCCTCCCGAGCTGGCGCCGAGCGATGTCAGTCCCACCGACGGATCCAGCGTCCAGCTGGGCGTTCCCGTGCAGTTCAACGTGGCCGCGCGAGATGTCGAGGATGGGCTGATCACGAAGGGCACGTGGACGTCCAATGGCAGCCCGTTCACGCTGGACGCCAACGGGCGCCACACGTTCCAGACCTCCGGTGATCACACCATCAGCGTGACCGTCAAGGATTCCGCTGGTGCCACGGCCAGCACCCAGATCACCATCCACGTGCTCGACACGCCGCCGGTGGCGACCCTCAGCAGCCCGCACTACGGCGCGACGATGTACATCGATCACACCGAGCCCAAGCTCCTGGCGTCGGCGGTGGACGCCAACGAACCCGGTGGCGTGCTGACGTGCGACCACCTGACGTGGTCCTCGGTTCCGTCGGACGCCGACCTCCCCGCCAACGGTTGCCCGGCCGCCGGCTCCTCTACGGACGTGCAGCTCGCGACCTTCCACTCGACCGGCCAATACAAGGTGACGGTCACGGCCACCGATCCGCAAGGCAAGACCGATCAGAAGACCGCCACCATCACCGTCTTGCCGCAGCCTGCAAGCTACCCGCCTAGCCCCACCATCGAGTACCCGAAGCAGGGAGCGTCCTACGGGGACAGTGAACCGGTCGCGCTGACCGGCGAAATCGAAGACTCCGACTCGTCGACCGTGACCTACCAGTGGTACCTGTACAAGGGGCTGTACGCCGGGAGCAGCCCGCCAGCCGGAACCGTCATCGCGTCGGGGACGGCGAATAACGTTTCGGCCGCCTACCCCCAGGGCGTGCCGATCAGCGACACCTACCCGGGCCTCGGCTGCACGCAGACCAACGTGCCCTACACGCTGTGGCTGGTTGCCTCCGACGGCACGACCACGAAAATGGACGAGAGGACGATCTCATGCACGTACATCCCGCGATGACCCTGCGCCGCTTCGCCCGGCGCTCGGCAGCGCGACTCGCGCCTGCGGTCGCTCTCGGGCTGTGGCTGCTGACAGCCTGTAGCAGCACCCCCTCGACACCGGCGGCTCCCGGCCCCGTGACACCGCCAACCCGGTTCTCCATCAAGCTCTCGACGTCGCAGGTCAGCTTCGCGGCCGGGGCCACCGTGCATCTCACCGCCACCGTGACGCGCGACGCGGGCTTCACCGGGGCCGTAACGCTGTCGCTCAACGGCGCGCCCACCGGGCTCACGGCCACCTTCACCCCCGTCTCCGGAACGCCCGACGCCAGCGACATCGCATTGTCGGCCGTCTCGACGCTCGACCCGCTCACCTACGACCTGTCGATCGACGGAGCGGCCGGCATCGAGACGGAGAGCGCGAAGTTCGCCGCCACCGTCGGGGACGCCACCAGCTTCGACGTGCAAGGCAGCGTCGTCGACCTGTTCCACGAACCGGTCGCCGGAGCACAGGTCACCATCGCCGGCACCAGGACCACCGCCGCTGCCGACGGAAGCTTCACGGTCCCCGGCGTGACGCGGCCGTACAACGTGATCGTCACGCTGCCCGGGAAGAACGAAGTCCACGATTTCGTGGGTCTGGACCGGACCAACCCTGTGCTGCCGCTCCTCGACCAGGTGGTGACGCCTCCCGACAGCGCGAGCGTGTCCGGCACCATCACCAACGCCGCAGCCAACACCTCCTCGCAGCTGGCCGAAGTCGCCTTCGCCTCGCCCGAGGCGCACGGCACTGGCGTGCTGTGGGGGGGCGACGGCCCGAGCTTCGGTCCGTTCAACGTTACCTGGTCGGGCCCCAGCTCTACCCAGGGGAACCTGTACGCGCTGAAGTGGAGCGTGGGTCCGACGGGCCTTCCCGACCAGTACCTGGGCTTCGCGAAGGCGGCGCTCTCCCTCAGCAACCAGCAGAGCGCGACCGGTGCGGACCTGCAGTTCGGGGCCGTCGCCACCAGCTACCTGTCGGGGACGGTCTCGCCTCCTCCGGGCTACACCATCAGCGCCAAGGACCTGTGGATGACGCCGGGACCGATGACCGGCATGCTGCTCGGCATCGTGGCTGACAACGACGCGACCTTCACGTTCGCAACGCCCCAGGTGGGGCTCCCGCTGGGCGTGGAGGCCGAGGCGGTGCTGGGAACCGCCTCCACCATCCTGTACCGTGCCAACCTCGACGCCAGCCAGGTCGTCGACTTGACCCTGCCGGCTCCGCCCGTGCTGGGCGCGCCCGGGACCTCCACCTTCGACCACACCACCACCTTCGGCTGGACGCCGGTGCCCGGCACCATCAGCGTGCTGTGGCTTGCATCGCCGGGGGGACCGAGCGTGTTCGTGTACACGGCCGCGTCGAACGCGACACTGCCCGCGCCGCCAGCTCTGAACTTGCCTGCAACGACGCACTACTCGTGGACCGTGGTGGGCTGGGGCATGTACGCCGACATGGATGCCTTCACCGATCCGGCCGGCGCTCCTGGCTCGTTCGGGCTGGGGCAGGACGCTCTGCTTGCTACGGCCGCTCCGCTCGGAGTGATCACCTCGTCGACGCCCTGAGCGCTGGTGCATGCGCCACCGGTTCGGGCCCGCGCTATCGGCGCGGGCCCGAACGCTAGACCGGTCCCCGCGTCATCGCCAGCAGGCGCTCCAGGATGCGCTCGCCGTCCGCCAGCAAGCCGTTGTGCTGGTACTCGTCGGTCGACCACAGGCGCAGGCCGCGCACCGCGGCGGCCGTCTCGCGGCTGTAGTCGTAGTCGACGTACATGTCGTCCAGGTAGGCCAGAGCAGCGACCGGCACCTCGTTGGCGGCGAGACGTTCGGGGTCGTACAGGCGCGGCCAGTCGTCCTTGGCCGCGACCCGGTCGGCGGCACCGGCGAACGGGCGCAGCCCGGGGTATTGCTCGAACATCCAGGGATAGATCATCTCGCCGGTGAACCTCAGCGCCTTGCCGGGCACGTACGGCACCTCCGGGGCCTCCTCGAGCAGGCGCTGCGCGGCCCAGCGGGTGGCCCGCTCCTGGGCGTAGATGGGCTCGTGCAGCACAGCGAACAGCGGGCTCGCGACGAAGTCCTGCCGCCGGTACACCTCGCGCACGAACGGCTCGGCCAGCCGGCGCCCGCCACGGAGCGTCACGAAGGCGCCCTCCAGCAGGAAGTGGAGCGACTCGAAGCCGTCGGAGCGGCCGAGGTCCATGCCCAGGAACTGGAGTCGCTCGACCGTGAGGCGCTCTCCATCCGGGAAGCGCACGTCGTGCTCGGCCAGGTACGCGGCGACGTCCGTCCAGCCCTGCCGGTCCCGTGGATAGCGGGCGTAGTAGGCGTCGTTGCGCGCTCGCAAACGCCGATAGGTGGCGCGGTACACGTCGTCGGCGGGCCGCTCGAGGGTGGCGAGCCCGCCCGTGATGAGGACGCGCCCGAGCCCCTCCGGCGCGGCCGACAGGTACCGCAGGGCGCAGAACCCGCCGAAACTCTGCCCGAGGATGCTCCAGCGCCTCTCGTCCCCCAGCAGCTCGCGGCGGATCGCCTCCGCGTCCGAGACAATGGCGTCGGCGCGGAAGTGGCTCAGGTACGCGGCCTGAAGCGCATCGTCACCGATCTCGCCGATGGTCTGGGCGGTGATGGGGGAGCTCTTGCCGGTGCCCCGCTGGTCGAGCAGGAGGACGCGGAACTCCTTGAGGGCCGCGCCGATCCAGCCACTGGCGTCGGTGGGGCGTGGCGACGAAAAGCCGGGCCCGCCCTGGAAGTACACGAGGACCGGCCCGTCGTCGTTGCGTCGCTCGGAGGCGACCAGCTCGCGCGCGAACACGGTGATGGCCGGGCCGTCCGGCCGCGCGTGGTCGAGCGGAAGCTCGAAGGCGTGGTCCGTGACGTGCATGCCGGGAACGTCGAATACGTCGGTGACCATGCGGCATGCTACCGCCCATGCCCCGGGCCGTCCGGGCCGGCGGCTCCGTCAGCCCGGCTCGGTCAGCAGGAACGACATCGGCCGCGTGAACGGCTCGAAGCCGAGGCGGGAGAGCGACACGCCGTGCCCCGAGTCCTTGACCCCTGTCCACGGCAGCAGCGGGTCGAGGTAGTCGCACCGGTTGGCGTAGCACGTTCCCGTCCGAAGCCGTCCGCCGAGGCGTGCAGCCGCCTCGAGATCGCGGGTCCACAGGCTCGCGGTGAGTCCGTAGCGGCTGTCGTTCATGAGCTGGACGGCCTCTTCGTCGTTCGCCACGGGCATGATCCCGACGACGGGTCCGAACGTCTCCTCCTGCATCACGCGCATCGACTGCCGCACGTTGATGAGCACCTGAGGCGCCATGTAAGGGGTTCCGTCGGCGGCGGCGGGGAAGTCGCGGGCGTCGATGAGCGGCACGGCTCCCCGCGCGACCGCGGCGCGTACGTGGTCCCGTGCCAGCTCGGCGTTGGCGGTCCGCACCATGGGGCCCAGCGTGGTCTCGGGGTCGAGGGGGTCGCCCAGCCGGTACCTCCGCGTCGCTTCCGCGAAGGCCTCGACGAAGGGGTCGAAGAGGTCGCGATGGACGTAGATGCGCTCGACGCCGCAGCACGACTGACCGGCGTTGAAGAGCGTCCCGTCGACGAGCCCGGCCACGGCCTGCTCGAGATCGGCGTCGGCCCGAACGTACGCCGGGTCCTTGCCGCCCAGCTCGAGCCCCACCCCGATGAAGCGCTCGGCGGCGGCGCGCTTCACCGCGCGCCCACCCTCCACTGAGCCGGTGAAGTGGACGTAGCCGATGCGCTCGTCGGAGATGACGTCGGCGACCGTGGCGTGGTCCATGTGCACGGCCTGCAAGACACCGTCCGGCAGACCCGCCTCGGTGAACGCCTCGGCCATGCGCTCACCGGCGAGCGGGGTCTGATCGGAGTGCTTGAGCACGACCGCGTTGCCGGCCAGGATCGCCGGCACCACGGCGTTGACGGCCGTGAGGAAGGGGTAGTTCCAGGGTGCCAGGACCAGCACCACGCCGAGAGGCTGGCGGCGGATGATGCGCCGCGCACCCGCGGCGCCCCCGACGTCGAGATCGCCCAGCGCTTCGGGGGCGAGCGTGGCCATCGCCAGCGCCCGCTCGGCGTAGCCACTGCGGATCTCCTTCGGGCCGTCGCGCACGGGCCGCCCCATCTGGACGGCGAGTTCCTGTGCGATGGCGTCGGCGTGCGACACGATGGCGGCGACCATGCGACGCACGACCTCGGTGCGGTCCTCCAGCGGGCGATCCCGCCACTGGGCCTGCGCCTCGTCCGCGGCGCGCAGGATGCGATCGATGGCGGCGGCGTCGGCGAGCTCGCGGGTGACGGCGACCGATCCGTCGATCGGGCTGATGGTGCGTTGCAGTCGGGCGGCCACGGCTACTCCGGCGTGACGTAGGCGGCGGTGATGCCGCCGTCGACGACGAACTCGCTGCCCGTGACGTACGAGGACTCGTCGCTGGCCAGGTAGAGAGCGGCCTGCGCCATCTCCCTCGCCTCGCCGAAGCGCCCCATCGGTACGTGGACCAGCCGGCGTTGCTTCTTCGCCTCGGTGTCGAGGAACTTCATCAGCAGCTCGGTGCGCAGCGGGCCCGGACAGAGCGCATTGACACGCACGTTCTCGCGCGCGTGAACGACCGCCAGCTCGCGCGTCAGGGCCAGCACGGCGCCCTTGCTGGCGGTGTAGGCGACCTGCGGCGTGGCGGCTCCGACGAGGGCGACGAAGGACGCCGTGTTGATGACGGAGCCACCCCCCGCGCGCTTCAACGCCGGGATCCCGTACTTGCAGCCCAGGAAGACGCCCTTGGCGTTGATGGCCATCGTCAGGTCCCAGACGGCCTCGTCGGTCGTGGCGGCGTCGTCGTCGCGAGCGTCCATGATGCCTGCATTGTTGAACAGCACATCGAGCCTGCCGTGCGTCGCCTCGGCGTGGGCCACCATCGCCTCGCAATCGGCGGCCACCGAGACGTCGGCTCGGAAGAAGCTGCCGCGGCCGCCGGCGCCGTGGATCGCCTCGACGGTCTCGGCCACGGCGTCCTCCCGAACGTCGACGGCCACCACCGTCGCGCCCTCGCTCGCGAACAGCAGCGCGCTCTCGCGACCGATGCCGCTGCCCGCTCCGGTGATCAGGGCCACCTTGTCCTTCAGTCGCATGTTCTCACCCCGTACACGGCCCCGCTGGGCCGGTCAGATCCGCTCGAAGTAGCGCTCCCGCTCCCAGTCGGTCACGGCGCGCTCGAAGGCCGCCAGCTCGCTCCGGTAGAAGTGCAGGTAGTGCTCCACCACCTCGACGCCGAGCGTCTCGCGGGCGAAGGTGCTCGCTTCGAAACGCTGGACGGCCTCGTCCAGGTTGCGCGGCAGCCGGGGCAGGTCGGAGGCGCCGTAGACGTCGCCCTGGTAGAGAGCGGGAGGCTCGAGCCGGCGCTCGATCCCGTCCAGTCCCGAGGCCAGGGCTGCCGTGAACGCCAGGTAGGGGTTCACGTCGGCGCCCGGGATCCGACACTCGATGCGCAGGCTCTCGCCCTGCCCGACCACCCGGAAGCCGGCGGTGCGGTTGTCGTAGCTCCAGGCGGCGCGGGTCGGAGCCCACGAGCCGGCCTCGAAACGCTTGTAGCTGTTCACGGTGGGCGCGTAGAACACCATGAGCTCGTCGGCGTGTGCCATCCATCCGGCGAGGAAGTGCCGGAACGCGTCCGAGCCGCGCACCGGCCCCAGCGGCGTGTCGCCGGTGAAGGCGTTGGCGTCGCCCTGCCACAGGCTCAGGTGGAGGTGGCAGCTCGAGCCGGCCTGGCCGGCCGCTGGCTTCGCCATGAAGGTCACGCTGACGCCGAGGCGCTCGGCGATCTCCTTGAACGCCTGCTTGAACACCGCATGGCGGTCGGCCATGGTGAGCAGGTCGGCATGCCGCACGTTCACCTCGTGCTGGCCGCGCCCCCATTCGCCCTTGGAGTTCTCGACGGGGATGCCGGAGCTCCGCAGGTGACGGCGCGCCTCGGCCGTGAAGCGCTCCTCGCGGGTGCCCTGCAGGAGGTGGTAGTCCTCGAGGTACCAGCCCATCGGCGTGAGGTCGCGGTAGCCGAGCTCGGCGGCGTCCCGGTAGGCGTCCTCGAACACGTAGTACTCGAGCTCCGATGCCGCCTCTGCCCGGAACCCCAGCGCTTCCGCGCGGTCGAGCTGGCGGCGGAGCATGCTCCGGGGGGCGATCTCGACGCGGGCCTCGCCGTCGGCCGAGGCGACGTCGCAGAGCACCAGAGCGCTGCGCTCGAGCCAGGTCGCATGCCGCAGCGTGGCGAGGTCGGGTCGCAACAAGACGTCGCCGTAGCCGAGCTGCCAGTTGGCGAAGGCGTATCCCTGGACCGGCTCCATCTCCATGTCGGCGGTCAGCAGGTAGTCACAGGCATGGGTGCCTCGGGAGGCGCCGTGGCTCAGGAAGTACTCGGCGTCGAAGCGCTTGCCCATGAGCCGGCCGTAGGGATCGGCGAAGGCCACGAGAACGGTGTCGATCACCCCCTGCCGGACCTCCTCGTGGAGGTCCTCCAGGCTCAGCATGCCGTGTGTCCCTGTCATCGCACCTCCCGGACGGCCCGCCGGACGCGCCGGGTACGAGCCCACATCGAGCGTCCTGCACTATACCGTCCGGGGATGTCTCAGCTGAGCGTGCCGACGGCTGCGGCCAGGACACCGGCCAGGATCACGCTGACGAAGAAGGTCACCCAGGCGTGGAGCCAGCGTTGCCGGGAGGACACGAGGAAGCCGGCCACGACGGCGGCGGTCACCTGCGCGGCGTCGACGATGGCCCCCTCGACCGAGCTGCTCGCACCGCGCAGCGCCAACGGCAGCGCTACGCCGGTCACGAGCCCCACCGCGAGAGCGGCCGCGGCCACGCGGGGCCAGGCGATGCATCTCACGCTGTCAGCCTAGCGATCTCGTCGCGCTCGCGCAAATGCGTCCGCTAGCCGCCCTTCAGCAAGGAGGCGAGGCGCTGGCGCAACTGGGCCTCGTTGAGGTAGCCCACGACACGCCCCACCTGTCTTCCTGAGGCATTGAAGAAGAGGGTGGTCGGCATGCCGCGCAGTCCGTATCGGTTGACGAGCCCGTTCCCATCCACGTAGCCCACCGGGTACCGGATGCCTTCCCTCTGGATCAGGGCCTTGGCGCCTTCATGCGTCCCGAGCCCCGTTTGCGGACCGACGTCGACACCCAGCATCCGGTAGCCGCGGCCGTCGTGCTCGGCGTACACCTGCTGGAAGCCGGGCATCTCCATGCGGCAGGGCGGACAGTTCGACGCCCAGAAGTTGATGATCGTCGGCTCGCCCTTTCCGATCACATCGGTCAGGGTCACGGAGGCGCCGCCGAGGGCGGCCTGGCCCTGGTAGAGGTGGATGCGCGAGCCGCCGCCCCCTCCGCCGGAGGCCCGGACCGCCACGACTCCTCCGACCACGACCACGACCGCGAGGGCGGCGAAGAGGGCGAACTGCCGGCGCGACCGCGCGCGTTGCTGCTTTCGATGGTCTCGCATCTGCTGACGCTTCTTGCTCACCGTTGGGTCACCATGTCCCGTCCTCACCTGTTGGCGGGGCTCGGATGGCGGCCCCGCCGGTGACTCCCCCAGGGTACTCCAATACCCATGGGGGGTGTATGATAAACCGTCGAGGCCCGGACAATGTGCACGAATATTGCGTGCCATACGCAATATCTTGTCATGCTGAGTGCTGGCGTTGCGTCCTAGAGCGACTCGTCGATCCTGCGCAAGGAATCGTGTGTGTCGTCTGTAGGCCAGAATTCCAGGCCTACATGGCCGCGATACCCCTGGGCTTCGAGCCAGGTCAGGATCCCGCGCCAGGGGAGACCCCCGCTGCCCGGCTCGTGGCGGCCCGGTACGTCGGCCAGGTGAAGGTGGCCGACGCGGCCGACATGGCCGGAAAGCACGCGTTGGGGCGTCTCGCCCATGGTGACCGAGTGGTAGATGTCGTAGAGGAGACCGACCTCGTCCCGCCCCACGGCGTCGACGACCTCCAGCGCCTCGGGCGTGTGGTCGAGGAAGGTGCCGGGGTGGTCGATGCGCGTGTTCAGGGGCTCGATCAAGAGCCGCACCCCCTGATCCTCGACACGCTTCGCCCCGGCCGTCAACGCCTGCACCAGGGCGTCGCGTTGGTCCTCCCGCGGGATGCCGAGCCGCGCCTCGCCCGACTGCACGATCATCGCCGTGGCTCCCAGCCGGCGTGCCACCGCCAGCGAAGTCGATACGCCATCGAGCCACCGCTCGTGACTGGAGGGGTCGACGATGCGCGCGAGCGGTTCGCAGACCATCGCCGCCAGGCGCACGCCGGTTTCCGCAAGGGCAGCTTCAACCGCGTCCAGGTCCTTGTTGCTCCACTGCCACATCTCGACGGTGGAGAAGCCGGCGGCCGCGGCCGCGCGCACGCGATCGGCGGCCCTTGGGCCCGCCTCGGAGAACAGCACATCGATGCAGGCGGAGAATGGCAGGCTCACGTGGGTCGCCCCTCCGGTCGGTGGGCGGCCCGTGGCATCAATCCCAGCCGTCCAGGCTGCGGCGGAGGCGTCGCCGATCGGACTTCGCGTAGCGACGGGCCATGTCGAGCGTGGCGTGGCGGAGATGGTCCTGCACCTGTCCGAGGTCGCCGGTCTGGCGGTACAGACGTGTTCCGGCCGAGTGCCGCAACGCGTGCACGCCCTTGAAGTCCACCTCGGCGCGCTCGCAGAGTCGCCTCAGGCGGTTGAAGATCCCGTACTGGGAGCGCAGCTCGAGCACGGTCTCCTTCGCGGCGCCGGCCGCCTTGCGGGCCCGGCCGTAGGTGAGGAGGGCTTCGGCCAGCTTGGGGGTCAACGTCACCAGCGCGGTCTTGCCGCCCTTGCCGCCCCGCACCATCAGCTCCCGGCGCGCCAGGCTCACGTCGTCCCAACGGAGGCGGATCATCTCGCTGACACGCAACCCGCCATGGGCACCGAGCAGGAGGATCACTCGTTCCTGCTGATCGCGCGCCGCAGCCAGCATGCCGATGAGCTCGAAGTCCGTGTAGGAGCGTGCCGCCTGCACGTCCTCCGCACGCGTCGTCTGCCGGCCCATGCGGATGTCCCGAAAGGGATCGGCGTCGGTCGCGCCCGCCCAGCCCAGGGCGTCGTAGAGGGCGCGCGCGGCGGCTACCTTCAGTTGCACGGTGGCGGGCGCCAGCGGTCCGCGCTTGGGGCGGCGACCCCGTCGGTGCGCACGGGGCTCGCCTTCCAGGAGCGGGTCGCGATCGCCCGAGCGCAGCCGCTGGACGTAGAGCGGGCCGGCGTCGCGCCCGGGACGAAGCAGGTTCTCGCCTTGCCACAGAGCCACCAGATCGGCGATGCCGCGCCGGTAGGCCCGCAGGGTATGTGCGCTCGTGCCTACGCCCGAGCTGCCGTGGAGGGTGAGGTGTGCCTCGACCAGCTCCCACAGCGCGTCGACATCGCGCTCGCTGGCGGCCCTCACGGCGTAGCGTCGCAGGACCTCGTCCCCCAGGCTCTGCAGCCGCTCGACCCGCTGCAGCCGGGTGGCGCTCGACAGCTCCAGCGAGGTCACGGGTCGCGTCATGGTGGCCCGAGTCTACGCCCCGTCCTGGCCCGTCGATGTGAATTATCAAATGCCACCAGCGATCGGAGCGCCCCGTCACGGTACGCTAGTACGGGGTCGCGAGCACCACGACGGCCCATCCACAAGGAGGTCGTCCCGTGCAGAAGCGTCACGAGAGCAGCCTGGCCTGGCTGGACCGGAAGCTCGTCGCCGGCCGGACGCTCGGGCAGGTCTGCGACGAGGTGGTCACCCATCTGCGCACCACCTTCGCGCACTACCACTGGGTCGGGATCTACATGGTGGAGGGCGATCGCCTGCGGCTCTGGTCGTGGGACGGTCCCGCCGCCACCGAGCACGTCGATATCCCCCTCGATCAGGGCGTGTGCGGCTTCGCGGCCTCGACCGGCGATCTGGCGAACGTGCCGGACGTGAGCCAGGACGACCGCTACCTCCAGTGCTTCCTCGGGACGCGCTCGGAGCTGGTGGTGCCCATCCGCACGCAACGGCGCGTCTACGGGGAGATCGATATCGACAGCGATCGACTCGGCGCCTTCTCCGCGGACGACGAGGCCTTCCTCAGCTCTTTCTGCGACCGGCTGGGCGTGCTCGCCGAGCGCGAGGGACGGGTGGGTCACGCCCCCGACCGACCCCGTGCCAGGTCGTCGCGTCGCTGAGTCGCACGGCGCGCGAACCCCGTCGCCGTTGCGGCTGCCTGGTGCGCGCCATCGCATGACGCCCGCCCGACGCTCCAGACGGCAACGTCCGTTAGGCTGGGAGGCCTGGCGCGGCCCCTGGCCGCGATAGGGACGGGAGACGATGCGACCACCGAGCGATGCCTATGCGGCTGGCGGCGCGCCCCTGCGCAGCCGGGTGATCGAGCGAACGCCGTTCTTCTACGGCTGGCTCGTTCTGGCGGCCGGGACCTTCGGGATGATGATGACCACGCCCGGGCAGACGCTCGGCGTGTCGGTGTTCCTCGACCGCATCATCGCCGACCTTGGCGTGTCCCGTCCCCTGGTGTCGTTGCTCTACACCGTGGGCACCGTCACAGGATCGTTCGTCCTTCCGTTCGTGGGCCGCTTCATCGACCGCCGCGGGCCACGACTGGCGGTCATCCTGATCGCCGCCCTCTTCGCGCTCGCCTGCGGCTACATGGGCCTCGTTCGCAATCTCGCCATGCTCCTGGTCGGCTTCGTTCTGGTGCGGGGGCTGGGGCAGGGCTCGCTCAGCCTCGTGAGCCAGCACGTGGTCAACCTCTGGTTCGTTCGCAGGCGGGGGCTGGCGGTGGGGTTGACGGGGCTGGGGATGGCGGCCGCCACGGCGTTCTTCCCCATGGTCATCCAGTGGATGATCGCCTCGTACGGCTGGCGGGAGGCGTACGCCTTGCTGGGCCTGCTGGTGGCGGTCACCATCCTCCCGGTGGGCGCGTTGCTGTTCCGGGCGCGGCCGGAGAGCTTCGGGCTCGCGCCTGACGGACTCCCGGAGCACGCCGGGGCACCGGAGCGGGCCGTGCGGATTCGCGAGGTCGACTACACCCTTGCCGAGGCCCGGCGGACCCGTACCTTCTGGCTCTTCGTCGCCGGCAACGCCCTGGTCTCGGCGCTCACCACCGGCCTGGTCTTCCAGCACTTCTCGATCATGGCGGCGGGAGGCCTGGATCGCGCGCTGGCCGCTCGCGTCTTCGTTCCGTTCGGCGCCATGACGGCAGCCGCGAACCTCGCAGCGGGCGCTCTGATGGACCGCCTGCCTCCGAGGTTCCTGCTGGCCGCCATGCTTGCGGCCCAGGCGGCCGCGCTCGTCCTCGCCGCCTTCGTGGCCCCGGGCCTCGTCTACCTCTACGGGGCCTTGCTCGGGGCCACCATGGGCATCAAAGGGGGTGTCCAGGGCGCAGTCTTCGCCTACTACTTCGGTCGCAGGTACCTGGGAGCCGTCAAGGGCACCGCGTCGACGATCGGCGTGCTCGGAACCGCCGCCGGGCCGCTTCTGTTCGCGCTGGGCCGGGGGTCGGGAGGATCGTACGCGCCGGTCTTGCTGGGAAGCGCCGCGGTCGCCCTCGTCCTGGCCGGTGTCTCGGTGCTGATGCATCCGTTCCGTTCCGATGGGAGCGTGGCTTGAACGCCAGCATCATCCTGGCCCATCCGCGGGCAGGCTCGCTGAACCACGCGCTTGCGGATGCGGCGGCCCGTGCCCTGGAGGGAGCGGGCTTCGTGGTCCACCTGCACGACCTCTACGCCGAGGCGTTCGATCCGTGTCTCCATGCCGAGGAGGTCGAAACGACCGTGTTCGCGGATGCTCTCGCAGAGCGGCATGCCCTGGAGATCGTGGATGCCGATCGGATCGTGGTCGTCCACCCGAGCTGGTTCTTCCATGCCCCCGCCATCCTGAAGGGGTGGGTGGACCGCGTGCTGCGCGAGGGGATCGCTTTCTCGAGGGGCGTGCACGGGATCGAGGGTCACCTCCGGGCCGAGCGGGCCCTGGTGGTGACGACGGCGAACGCTCCCCACGCATACGAGGCCGAGGCGCTGAACGACCCGCTCGGCACCTTCTGGCGGGAGTGCGTCTTATCGCCCGCAGGAGTTGCCGTCGTGGAGCGGCTCGTGTTCGCTCCGGTGCGCGGCAGCACCACGGAAGCGCGCCGGGACTGGTTGCGGGAGACGGCGGCGAGGGCGCTCGCAGGCGCGGGCGGCCGCTGACCGGGCGCCGAGGCCGACACGTGAGGCCTTCTCGGCGGTGCGCGCTGGGCGCGGTTCCGTACAATGGGCTGTGTCAGCCCTCTGGAAGCGCGCCGGGCCCTGTCGCAAGGGCTCGCGCACGCGACGGGTGTGTGGGGACGGGTCGGGATGAGCCTGCGCGTCTGGCTTCGAGCAGTCGTCGTCGCAACGGCGTTGCTGACGCTTGTCTTCCTCGGGGTCGATGCGGGGGCGGCCGCCTTCCTGCCTCCAGCCATGATCGCCGTGGCGGGTACCACCATCCTCGGAGGCGGGCTGAGCGGGGTGCTCGCAGCCTTCCTCGCCGTAGCGGCGATCGCCGTGAGGCACGGCATAGGGCCGATCGATGCCTACGCCGCGATCGTCGTCGCCGCCATGGTGGCCCTGGCGAGCCGGGTGGCGGACGGCTTGCGGCGCCACGGCGCGCGGGCCGACGGGAGCCTGGCGCTGCTCTCGGTGCTGATCTCTGCGCTTCACCGAGTGGCCGAGGCACCCGGCGCTCGCGATGCGGAGGCCACGCTACCCGGGCTGCTGCAGGATCGGCGCGCCGAGGGTCTTCTGGTCTGGCGCACGACCTACGGCGAGCCGGAGGCCGTGGCCGGAGCCGCGGAGGCCGCCGACATGGGGCCCGTGGCAGAGGCAGTGCGCCGCGTCGTCCACGAGAAGGACGAGCTGCACGATCAGCACAGGACGGGCCGGCGGGTCCGGCACCTGAGCGCGGTCCCCGTCTTCGAGCGCGGCGACGTGGTCGCCGTGTTCACGGCCTTCCGGAGCGAGCCGATGCTGCCGGTGGAGCAGACCGTCGTCCGCGAGTTCACCGAGACCCTCGGCCACGTCCTGACCAGACTCAACGAGGAGCGCAGCGGCGACCTCGTGTTGCAGCTCGCCCAGGTCGACGACGCAGCGAAGGACGTCCCTTCGGCGTCCCAGGTGTTCCTGGATCTGGTGGTACCGGAGCTCCGGCTCTGGGGGGGTGCGGTGCTGCGGTACCGTGCAGGGCGCTTCAGCGCCGAGGTCGTGGGCGGGCGGCTTCCTGCCGGGCTCGTGGACCGGCTCCGGCGTGGCCTGGTGTACAACGAAGGGGTTCTCTGGGAGGCGTACCGTGTCGGCACGCCGCTGTTCGTCGAAGACTTCGCGGCCCAGGCAGCAGCGGACGGCGAGCTGGCCGCGTTCCGGGTCAAGGCGCTGGCGGTCGTGCCGATCGAGGCCGGACGCTCCAGTCAGGCGATGGTCGCCCTGTTCCACGACCGCCGCCGTCCCTGGCTTGCCAACGAGCGGGACCTCCTGGGCGATCTGACCTCGGTGCTCCGCGCGTCGCTCGCGCAGCGCGACTCCGAGCTGCGGCTGGCCGAGCTGGCTCGCCTGCAACGAGAGCTCCTGGCGACGCCGGTCAACGAGATGTACCCGCGGCTCCTCGAAGCGGCGATGCGGCTGGTGCCCGGTTCGGAGGCGGCCAGCCTACTCGTCCGAGGCGACGACGATCTGTTCCGGTACGCCGCCGTGGTCGGGTTCGATGGCGAAGGGCTCCGGTCGATCCGCTTCACGTTGGAGTCGATGGAGTTCTGGTACGGCGCCGACGACCCCGGATGGTCGAACGGCGAGCCGAGGGTGTTGGTCTCGGGTCGAGAGCGCAGGGTGAGCAACATCAGCGCGCTGACCGATTCCAGCGAGGAGCTTCGGCGTGCGGGACGCGTGGACGAGATCGTAGCCGACCTGTGCCTGCCGGTGTTCTACCGGGGCGATGTGCTCGCCATCTTGAACCTCGATGCGATGCACGATCCCGATGCCTTCCCGCCCGCCGCCGTCGAGGCGGCCGCCAGCCTGGCACCCTTCATCGGCTTCCTCCTGCACGAGAGCGACGCACGCGCGCAGCTGGCCACCGCGGCCCGGACCGACGAGCTGACCGGCCTCGCCAACCGCCGCGCGTTCAACGAGCAGGCCGGCCAGGAGGTCGCCCGGTCGGTCCGCTACGGCGAGCCGCTGTCGCTCCTCGTGCTCGATCTCTCGGGCTTCAAGCAGGTGAACGACCGCCGCGGCCACGACGCCGGCGACGACGCTCTGAGGGACGTGGCCCACGCGCTTCGGGGGGCCGCGCGCTCAGGTGATCGGCTCTTCCGCTGGGGTGGCGACGAGTTCGCGGCGCTGCTATCCCATGCCGATGCCGCGGCCGCCCGCCAGGCGGCGGCGCGCATGGCGCGTGCCGTCGAGGACGTCGTCACGCCCGTGGGGCCTCTCGGCGTCAACATCGGGGTCGCCTGCGTCCCGGACGACGGCACCGACGTGGACAGCCTGGTTCGGGTTGCCGACGGCCGCATGTTCCTCGCGAAGGCGACCGGCCGGGTCACGGTGGAGGGTGACGCGGCGAACTGAGGCTCGCCTAGGCAGGCGCACCCGCTTCCGGTCGCAGCCATGCTCGCAACACGCGGATGATCTCGAGCATCGCCCGGCTGTCCGCATCGCAGTAGCGCCTGAGGGCCCGCTCGTGGTCCGGGTCTGGAGCGTGCAGCAGCCCACGCCACGCCGCCTGGGCCGCCAGGCCGTCGGCGAGGTGCACGCCGCGGTAGCTGCCGGGGGCCAACGTCGTCGCCACCTTCTTCAGGTCCCACCGCGCGCCGAAGCCGGGGTGGTGCAGCGAGGACTGTATCACCGGCAGGAGATCCCACAGGCGCTCGCCGGCCGAGTGGAGGGGCGGCGCCACGCCGGGTGCCGCCGCGGCCAGGGCGGCGAGCAGGCGACGCTCGGAAGCCGCATCGTAGACGACCACGCTGGAGGCGCGTTCGAGGGCAGCGGCCAGAGCCTCGGCGAGGGGCGGTCTCGGGTCTGCGGGCGGATCGAACCGGAGGCACGCCAGAGCTTCGACGCTGCCGTCCTCCTCTTCCAGATGGATGCTGAACTGAAACGGGAGCGGCTCGAAGGGAGCGGTGTCCTCGACGAGCGGCACCGCAGGGGTGGCGAACTCCATGTCCAGGTAGGCGATCGGGAAGCGCAGGCGCGCCAGCGCGGCGGCGAGGGCGGCGCGATCCAGGCGAATCCGGCCCTCGCGGGCGTCTCCGACGGCACGGCGCTCCAGGGCGGTGAGGCCCGGCGCAGCGTCGGGTACGTGCTCGAGCAAGAGCCACCCTGCGCTACGCCAGGCCCGCCGGGTCGCCGTGCGCAGTCCCCAGACCCGGTCGATGCTGTGCCCTCCCAGCCGCTTCCAGCAGCGGTCGGCGAAGGGGCAGCGACGTGGACGGAAGCAGTGGGGCCCTACGGCCGTGTCCGGTTCGCGGCTCGCCAACAGGGTCGCGGCGACGGCCTCGAGGCGCCGCGGTAACCGGGGGTGCTGCTCGAGGCACCGCGCGGTGACGTCGACCGACGTCCAAGACTCGGAGGGGTCTCCCGAGCGCCTGTCCCGGTCTACATGGAGCACACGCATGCTGCCCGCGGGCGATCCTGCGGCCGCGGCGACGAGGCTGGCCAATGCCAGGCGGCGCACATGGTGGTCGCGTACACGTGTGCCCATCGCCAGCTTCGTGAGAACGGGTCCGCCTACCGCGCCCTCCACCATGTCGACCGAGCTCTGCACGCGGAGGTCGCTTCCTCGGCCGAGCGAAGCGCCGAGCGCCGACAGCGGGGCTTCGAACGTCGCGCCCAAGCGGCGCGTGCCGATCGGGGGAGACGTGGTTCCGGGGTTGTCGCCCGGGGCTCGAGCCGTGTTCGGTGCGCCCCCCGTCTCCGGGAGGAACGTTGCGCGGAGGAGCCGGTGCAGGTCGCCGCGTTGCGCGGCCAGGTAGCGGGCGAGGCCGTCGGGCTCCTCCCGCTCCGACGAGGCATGGACCTGGAGCCATGCCCGTCGCTCGCACTGCGCCCAGGCCTCGACCAGCCCGGCACCCAGCACCGGGTTCGCGGGACGATGCGCGTCCACGTGGGAAGCGTAGCGCACGGCCGAGGGGTACTTCCTCAGTCCCCGAGCGCCTTCGCGATCGCCTTCACGTTGGCTCGCATGAGTTCCTGGTAGCTCTGCCCCGTGTTCCCTAGTGGATCGAGCGTCACCAGCGGCACGTTTGCGGCCTCGGCCACCACCTGGGCGGGGCGCGGGTTGAGCTGACGCTCGTCGAAGACCGCCTTGGCGTGCACCCTGCGGATGGTGGCTACGGCCTCGGCGATGGTGCGGGGGCTGGGCTCCCGACCCGGCGTCGGCTCGATCGACGCGACCAGATCGAGGCCGAAGTGGCGCGCGAAGTAGGGCCAGGCGTCGTGGAACGGCACGAACGGCGCGCCGTGGAGGGGTGCGAGCTCCTGGCGCAAGGCTTCGTCCAGGCTCGTCAGCGAACGCACCAGGGTCGCACCGTTTGTCCGGAAGGTCGCTGCATCCTGGGGATCGACCGAGACGAGCGCGACAACCAGCAGCGGCACGGTCGATGCCATCAGGCTCGGGTCGAGCCAGATGTGCGGATTGGTGCCGACCCCGTCGGAGCCCTGAATGGGCTGGTAGTGCAGCCGTTCCGTCACCACGACCAGAGGCGTTCCCGCTGCCGCTGCCGTCACCAGCCGCCTCGCCCAGTCGTCGACCCCGCCGTTCATCACGATGAGGGAAGCGCCCGCGATGGAGGCCGCCTGCGACGGGGTGGGATCGAAGGTGTGGGGCGAGGCACCACTGGGGAGCAGTTGCACGACGTTCATTCGGTTCCCGACGATCTGCTCGATCAGGTTGGCATAGGGGTGAAGGGTGGCGACGACCGTCGGGCGCGCCCACGCCGTCGTTCCAAGCAGCACCATGGCGAGCGTGAGGAGGAGACGCGACCCCTTCCAGGCGGTGTGGAGTCGTGACGGAGCGAGAGAATGAGAAAGCCTTCTCATTATGGATCGAATCTACCCTCAACCACGCGTACTGTCAACGCCACACACAGCAGGATCGAGAACGGACTCTCGTATCGGGGCAGCTCTGGTACGATGCGACCATGCAACGGGGCACCGCCCAGAGGCGAGCGATCCTCGAAGCGCTTCACGAGGCTCCCGGCCCCCTCACCGCCCAGGAGCTCCACGGTCGAGCCCGGGAGGCGGTGGAGGGCCTCGGTCTGGCGACCGTGTACCGGAACCTCAACGAGCTCGAGCGCAGCGGGCAGGTGGTATCGGTCCACCTCCCGGGCGATGCGACGCGCTACGAACCTTCGGGGCGCGGCCATCACCATCACTTCCGGTGCGTCCGGTGCGATACCGTCTTCGAGCTCGACGTTGGGTGCCCTCTGGCTCTGCTCGAGGATGTGACCCTACCGGGCGGCCTGCAGGTGACCGGCCACGAGCTGGTCCTGTTCGGGCTCTGTCGGGAGTGCGCGAAGGCCTCCGGCGGCCACGCGCGACCCTCCGTGCCCGGCTCCGGCTGACCCTGGCCGTTCGAGATCCCGATTCCACGACGAACGGGGCCGGCACGCAGCCGGCCCCGTCGGCAGGTCTTGTCCGCGGCGCGTCAGCGCTTGTCAGAAACGACGTCCTTGAGGCTCTTGCCGGCCTTGAAGGCAGGGTACTTGCTGGCAGGGATCTTGATCTTCTCGGTGGTGCCGGGCTTCACGCCGGTGCGGGCCTTGCGCTTGCGCACCTCGAACGTGCCGAAGCCGGTGAGCGTGACCTTCACACCCTTGCCGATCTGCGAGGACATCGTTTCCAGCAGGGCGTCCATCGTTTCCTTGACGCTCTTCTTGGAGAGGCCGGTCTCGTCGGCCACCATGTCGACGAGGTCGGCCTTGCTGATGGTCTTGCTCTTGGCCATGAGGGGCTCCTTTCAAGGTCTTCAGCGGGAGTATAGCGCATGCGCAAGGGGTTTCTGCCGATACCGTACGTGGTGGACGGGCCCCACGCCTCGTCGCGACCTCCCGGGGGGCTCTGGCCGGGCTCGAGAACGCGGTCCTGAAGCCAATATCTGGGTGCCGCGGCGACGGGGGGATCGATCGCGGTCCATCGGTCCGCGGCACGGTCTTGCGTGGGGTGCCGTGCGTGCCGGGTCCCATGGAACGGGCCCGGCGCTCTTGCCGGGCCCGTTCCATGGGTGCCAGGGAGTCGACGTCACGAGGGGCCGGCGCCGAAGCCTCCATCCGGAGCGGGACCGTCGTGGTCGTAGTCGTACCCGTGGTTGAAGTCATAGTCGAAGCCGTAATCGTAGTCGTAGTCCTGACAGCTGCCATCGACCAGGCAGGAGCCATCCTGCAATCGATCGCGGATCCGGTCCTGCAGTAGGTCCGCCGTCAGGGTCTCGATCGCTGCCGTGGCGTCCTGGCACGAACCATCCCGCGGCCGCAGGCGGTCGGGTCCTTCGCACGAGCAGTCGGTCGCCTTGGCCTGGGCCTGCTCCTGGGATTGGGTCTGAACCTGACTCTGGACCTGACTCTGCACCTGGGTCTGGGTGTGAGCCTGCGCCTGGGCGGCACCGTCCTGCCCACTTCGCGTGCCGCCGGGGGAACCCGCCCACGCGAGCGCCAGCATGCCCGCTCCGAGCACCGCGGCCAACCAGAGAGTCCGTCTCTTCATCGAGCTCACCTCCTGGCCGTACGCTAGCCTCGGCCGATACACAGTGGATAACGCTCTCAGAGGGATTCCTCGGCCGTCGGGGACGCCCCGCCCGCAACGGCCCAGAGCACGCGTGAATGGTGGGCCCCATGATCCGGAGCTTGCGGCGGACATGATCTTCACCATGTCCGTCTTGGGGCTGGAGGGCATGAACCGCCGCATCGCGACGTACCTGCCGGACCTCATCAGCCTGAACGTGTTCACCTCGATCAACGGCTTCCTCTTCGGAGTCGGGTTCTTCGTGCTGCCGCTCAACGTCCTGATCTCGGCCTACCGCGGGCAACCCGCTCCTGCCGACGCGTAGGGCGGCCAGACGCTGTAGCGGGCGTCGCCCGGTCGGCGGGGAATGGAGCAGAGGGACGCCGTCGGCGCTTGACGCGTTGCCGGCGTTTTGTTAGCGTGATTGCAACAGATGATGCGCACACTAGATGGGAGCAACATCCGGCGCGAGAGCGTGCCGCCCCCTCGAGGAGACCCCATGCCAGCCCAGACCCTACGGTTCCTCTGTCCGAACGGCCACCTCGGGTTCGCCCCCTTGAAGACCGAGAGCTTCTACCTGGGACTGGCGTCGCAGCCTGACTTCATCCTTGCCGATTCCGGTAGCGACGACATCGGCCCGGGCCCTCTGGGCAGCGACACCTCGACCAGCCCACCGGACTGGCAGCGACACGATCTGGAGCACATGTTGCTGGGGGCGCGGAAGCTCGGCGTCCCCATGATCATCGGCTCGGCGGGCGACACGGGCACCAACAGCCGCGTCGACCTTTACGTCTCGATGATCCGGGACATCGCGCACCAGCACGAGTTGGCGCCGTTCCGGGTGGGATGGTTCTACTCGGAGGTGGCGCCCTCGGTGGTGCGCGACAGGATCGTCTCCGGCGACGTCATCGCCGGCTTGGACGGACGCTCCGAGCTCTCCTTGGAGGAGCTCGACCGAACCGACCGCATCGTCGCGGTCGCCGGAATCCACCCCTACAAGGCGCTGCTCGACCAGGGTGCCGACGTCATCATCGGAGGGCGGAGCAGCGACAGCGTGATCTTTGCGGCTCCCGCCATCCGTGCCGGGTTCCCCGAGTCGTTGGCGTACTACCTGGGGAAGGTCCTGGAGTGTGCGTCGTTCAATGCCGAGCCGTACGGTGGCAAGGAGACGGTGATCGGCGAGATCTCCGCCACGGATGTCAAGGTGACCGCCATGCACCCGGCGCAACGGTGCACGGTGGCGTCCGTGGCGGGTCACGCGATGTACGAGCGTTCGAACCCCTTCTTCGAACACGTGGCGGGCGGCACGCTCGACATGCGGTCGTGCGTGTACGAGCAGGTCGACGAGAAGACGACTCGGATCACGGGCCCCTGCTTCACCCCGTCGGATGTCGTGCGGGTCAAGCTCGAGGGTTCCGGGAAGGTCGGGGAGCGCTTCGTAGGGTTCGTCGGTATCCGGGACCCGTACACGGTGGCGCACGTCGATGAAGTGATCGGGTGGGCCCGTCAGCAGGTCCGCGAACGGTTCGGAGAAGAAGGGTACGAGCTGTACTACAAGGTGTACGGACGCGACGGCGTGATGGGGGAGATGGAGCCGCTCAGGGACCGGCCCGGGCACGAGCTGGGAGTGATGGTCTTCGGCGTGGCGCCCACGCGGGCGATGGCGGAGGAGGTGGCGATGACCGGCACCCGGCAGATGTTCTACGCCCGCCTTCCCGACGTCAAGGGGACGGCAGGCGGCGTGGCCTTCCCGCTCGACGAGGTCGTTCCCGCCAGCGCCGCCTACCGTTGGACGCTGAATCACACGATGCGGGTCGACGACCCGCTCGAGCTCTTCCCGCTTCACCTGGACGAGGTACGCCCGTGAGCGGCGCCAGCAGGCAGACCCTGGGAGAGCTTGCCAAGACCGTGCGCAGCAAGAACGCAGGCGTCGACAAGATCACCTTCGACGTCATCTTCCGAGAGCGGGAGACCTACGAGCGCGTGAAGCGGAGCGGCGTGCTCACCCCGGACGCGGTGGCCGCCCTCTATGGCATCCGTGAGGACCGCATCTCGGACTTCGTGACGTTCGATCCCGCCCTCGCCATCAAATTCACGATCTACCGGACGCAGCCGAGCGGGAGCCCCGGCGATGGCGACATCTTCGGGGCGCAGCAGTATGCTCCCCTCCTGGATATCGAGGTGCCGGACGTCTGAGAGGCGGATAGGATGGGGCGGCATGGACGGCTTGGCTGAGATGCGCACACACCTGGAGCGGCTCTCTGGAGTGTTCTCGCCCTCGGAGATCCGGCTCGCATCCGACCTCGTCGAGCACCCGGACCAGTGGGGGTACCTACCCAGCACGCAGCTGGCCGATCGGCTCGAGGTCCATCGCTCGACCATCGTGCGTTTCGCCCAGCGGGCTGGCTTCGCCGGCTTCCACGAGTTGCAGGCCGCCGCCAGGGCCGCGTACCTGAGCTCGGTGTCCTCGTCGCCGGCGCTCGTCCTCACCGACGCTCCGGCCGGCGAGGGCGCGCTGATCAGCGACATCTTCCAGCGCGAGCTGGCGAACCTCCAGGAGACGTATCGCAACCTCTCCGTGCCGGCGCTGGAGGGCACGGCGAGCGGGCTGGCGTCGGCCCGCCGCGTCATGGTGTACGGCCGCCGCTTCTCCCATCCCATCGCCCTGTACCTGAGTCTCGCCCTGCGCAGCATGCGTCCAGGGGTGGAGCTGGCTCCCGAGCCGGGGGGCACGTCGATCGACGTGCTGTTCGACCTTGGAGCCGACGACTACGCGCTCGTCGTGTCGATGCGGCGCTACTCCCCGGACGTTCAGCGGACCCTCCGCCTCCTCGCTGGGCGCAGCGTCCCGCACTCGCTTCTGACGGATACGAGCCCCACCCACGACTTCCCCGATGCGGCGCGCGTCCTCCGTGCCCATATCGGTGGAGCCGGTGTCCTCGACTCCTACACGGCGCTCACCAGCGTCGGCCACGCGCTACTGAGCCTGGTCGCAGCCGCGCTTCCCGGCGCGGAAGGGCGTCTCGCGGAGGCGGAGCGGGCGTGGCGCGGGTTTCATCGCGATTAGCCCAAACGGGCTCGTCCGCCTAGCCGTGCGGGCGGGATTGCCGACGCTCGGCGCAATCGACGAGCCAGAGGAAGGGCGCGGCGAAGCCCGGCTCGGCATCCATCAGCCACTCTGGGTGGAACTGCGTGCCGAGCACGCGTCCGTCGTCGGACTGGATCGCCTCGATGAGCCCGTCGTCGGAGAACGCGATGGCTCGGAAGCCGGCTGGCACGATCTCGATGGCCTGGCGATGGAAGCTGTTGACGCCGATGGCGGGGGGCAGAGCCTGTCCCAGCACGCTCGTCCCCTCGAGGTGCAGCCCGTGCGTGGTGACCTCGGGCGGCGCCGTCTGGTAGTGGCGTCCGCGGTAGGTGTCGAGGCGCTCGAGGTTCGGGAGCAGGCGGCCGCCCGAGGCTTCCGCCAGCGTCTGGAGGCCGCGGCAGATCCCGAGCATGGGAAGGGACGCCTCCCGGGCGGCGCGCGCGAGGGCCACCTCGTAGTCGTATCGGTCGGGGTTGGTCTCGCGAAGGCTGGGGGAGACGTTCCCTTCGAAGGTTCGTGCCGGGAGGTTGCCGCCCCCGCTGAACAGGAGCCCGTCGAGGGCGGGCACCAGCTCCTCGGGCGGGTCCGCGTAGCCCGATCGGGTCGGCACCAGGAGGGGTAGCCCTCCACTGCGGCTGACGGCGCGGATGTACTGCGCGGTGATCTGGTAGCGAGCCTCGACGTGCCCCTGGCGGGTTTCATCCTCGAACGTGTGGACCGTGATGCCGATGCGGGGTCTCATGCCCTTGCCCGTCCTCCCTTCGTGTTCACGAGACCACCTTGCGGTGGGGGTCGAGCACCTCCTGGAGCCGTTCGCCCAGGAGGTTGATGGCGAGGACCAGCACGAGCAGCGCGATGCCCGGGATGGTGCTCACCCACCATGCGATGAAGAGCACGTCGCGCCCTTCGGCGACCATCGATCCCCAGGCTGGGATGCTGGGTGGGATGCCGACCCCCAGGAAGGAGAGCGACGCTTCGAGCACCATGAAGTAGCCGATGCGCAGCGTACCGAGCACGAGGATCGACGGCACGATGTTGGGAAGCATCTCGCGGAACAGCGTTCGCACCCTGCGCTGTCCCAGCGCGCGCGCCGCCTCCACGTACTCCGTCTCGCTCTGTGCGAGGGCTTCTCCACGCGCCAGGCGGTAGAACTCGACCCAGCCCTTGAGCGAGAGCGCCCAGATGAGGTTCCAGAAGCCGGGTCCGAGGAACGCCATCATCCCGATCGCGAAGATGAGATAGGGGAACGCCTGAAGGATCTCCGTGAAGCGAGCGGTCACGGTGTCGAAGGGCCCACGCACGAATCCGGCGAAAGCTCCGAGCAGCGTGCCGAACACGGAGGTGATCGTGACGGTCAGGAAGCCGACCAGCAGGCTCACCCGAGCGCCGTAGAGCACGCGCGAGAAGATGTCGCGGCCGAGCGCGTCGGTTCCGAACCAGTGGTGGGCGCCGGGAGGCGCCAACCTGGCTGCGAGGTCGGTCGCGTCCGACGCGTACGGGGCAAGGAGCGGAGCCAGCACCGCCAGCACGATGTAGCCGGCGACCGTTCCGGTGGCCACCCAGCCCACGGGACGGCGCAGGACGCGGCGCACGACGCTCCACGCGGCGGCGATGGGCTTCAGGGGGCCGGCCGCCAGCCGCTGGGCCGGAACCAGGCGCCGAGTGCTCACCGCGCCACCGTCGCGATCGAGAGGGGCCTCAAAGGACGATCCTCGGGTTCAGCACGGTGTAGAGCACGTCCACGAGAAGGTTGACCCCGACGTAGGTGATGGCGTAGAGCATCACCGCGGCCTGCACCACCACGTAGTCCCGCGCGAAGATCGAGTTGACGACCAGGCGCCCGACGCCGGGCCACGCGAAGATGGTCTCGACGATCATGTTCCCGCCGAGGAGCTCGCCCACCTGGAGGCCGGCCACGGTGACGGCCGGGATGAGGGCGTTGCGCAGGGCGTGCTTGATGATGACGACGCGCTCGCGGACTCCCTTGGCGCGTGCGGTCGTCACGTATTGACGATGCAGCGCCTCGATCATGGAGGAACGGATCACCCGTGCCAGGACCGCGGCGAAGACCACGCCCAGCGTCAGCGCGGGAAGAACGAGATGCTTGAGGGCATCGACGAAGGCGCGCACATTGCCGGCGAGGAGGGTGTCGATCAGCATGAAGCCGGTATGGCGCTCGACCAGCAGCGTGGGACTGATGCGCCCCGAGGTGGGGAGGAGGTGGGCTTCGACGGCGAACAGCAGGATGAGCAGGAGGCCGAACCAGAACGACGGCATGCTGACGCCGAGCAGCGCGCCGGAGAGCACGACACGATCGAGCCACGAACCCTGGTACAGGGCGCTGAGGATCCCGACCGGAAGCGCGATCAACAGCGCGACGAAGACCGTGGCGAGGGTGAGCTCGATGGTGGCGGGGAGGGCCCCACCGATCAGCGAGGAGACCGACTGGTCCTTGATGATCGAGGTGCCGAGTTGCCCGTGGAGGAGCTGCCCAAAGAAGTGGACGAGCTGGCTCCCGATCGGCTCGTCGAGGTTGAGCTCGTGGCGGAGCGCCGTAACCTGCTGCTGGCTCACCTTCGTGTCGCCGAGCATGATCTGAACCGGGTCTCCCGGCAGGAAACGCAGGAAGAGGAAGGCGAGCACGGCTACCCCGAGCGCGACCGGTATCGCAGCCAGCATGCGTTCGAGGATCTTCAGCAGCCGCATGCCGTCTCCTCGATTCGTGTCCGTGCCCGCGGGAGCGCAGTCATTGGATCGGGCGCGCCGGCACAGCACCGGCGCGCCTCTACGAGGGTGGTTAGCTCAGTTGTTGACGTCGTAACCTGCCTGTTTCAGCAGCTCCTTGGCCTTGGCCGGGTCGTAGGGGTAGGGCTTGAGCGAGCTGTCGTAGCCGAAGCCGCTCGGGAGGAAGGCGGTGGCCAGCCGCTGGCCGTAGCCGTGATAGATGTTCTTGAGGATGCTGTTCCAGTCCACGGCGTAGTTGAGGGCCTGACGCACGCGGACGTCGTTGAAGGGCGCGACCTTGTTGTTGAGCTCGATCTGGTAGGCGCGGGTGCCCTCGGCGGTCTTCACGGAGACGCTCGAGGTGCTCTGGAGGCGGGAGACCAGGTCCGGCGGGACGGCCTGGATAATCTGGACCTCGCCGGACAAGAGGGCGGCCACGCGGGTGGAGGGCTCGGGCATCATGCGGAACACGATCTGGCTGAGCTTGGCTGGGCCTCCCCAGTACCCGTCGTACCGCTTGAGGACGATCTGCGAGTCGAGGCTGCCGCGCTCGTACTGGAAGGGTCCGCTGCCGATGGGCGCCTTCTTGAAGCCTTCGACGCCCACCTTCTCCATGTACGCCTTCGGGACGATCTGGAAGTGCACCAGTGCCTGGAGCAGGAGCGATTCGGGGAAGGGCTCCTTGTAGACGAAGCGGACGTGGGTGGCGTCGAGGGCCTCCACGTGATCGATCGGGCCGAGCAGGCCGGCGCGCGGGCTGGTCTGGCCGTTCACGGCGCCGGGGGTAAGGATGCGACTGAACGTAAAGACCACATCCGCCGCCGTGAGCGGATCACCGTTCTGGAAGGTGACGCCGCTGTGGAGCGTGAAGTCGTAGGTCTTGTCGTTCACCTTGGTCCAGGAGGTCGCGAGCTGCGGCACGACCTTCCCGGCGAGGGTGTGTGTCACGAGCGAGTCGAACATGTTGCGCAACACGGCTTCGGTGTCGCGATCGCGGTACATGGCCGGGTCGAAGGTGATGATCTGGTCGGTGCGCATGCCGACCACCAGGCTGTTGCCGCCCTGCACGCTGGCGCCTACCAGGGACTCGCTGTTGTCGGCGGCCGGACCCCAGCCCTGGACGGCCGTGCTGGACGCTTCGATGTTCTTCAGCACATAGCCGAAGATCCACGGCGCGTCCTTGAACACCTGCTGCTGCGCGTCCTCGTAGGCCGCGGCCCGCGGTGCGTCCGAGGTGGTAGTGGATGCGATCTTGAAGTCCTTGTCGACCTGAGCGTTGCTGTAGAAGGAATAATTGCCGCGTCCCCCCGTGGTCAGCTTCGGGATGCCGAGGTCGAAGGGATCGAAGTAGGCGCTGCCCCAATCGGTCGTGTAGGCCTGCCGGCTGCCGGCCTTGATGGCAGCGCTCAGTACGCCGCTCTTCCAGACCCGCACCTGCACGTCGACCCCGATCTTCTGCAGCTGGGCGGCGATGGCCTGCGCCTCGTCCGCACGGTTGGCTGTCGTGTCCAGCACGAAGGACAGCTTCTTGGCGCTTGCCGCCCCCACGAGCAGCACCAACACGAGGATGACTAGCCACTTCCAGCGACGCATCGACGACCTCCTTGGGGGCGGAGCGACCGGAGCCGGCTCCACCATGTGTTGCAGACGCGAGACATTCACACTGTCTGTTGTCGCTACCCTACCGGCGCCGTGGGGGCTTGTCAACTGCAGGCTGTCGGCGTGCCGAGCTGGGGGTCCGCGGCGAGCGCAGTGCGTACCGCTCCTCGAGTGTGAAACGCGCCCACCCGGGTTGGCGCATAGGCCTGGTCGCGGGCAGTTCAGAGGGCGCCAAGGTCCCGTACTGCGCTAGAAATATCTGTTTGATAAGACTACTTATCAAATATTCTGGTTCCTCCCCACAACAACCACCACAGAGCACCGCCGCCCCTCTCGGCACACTCCCCCAGTCTCTCCACCTTCTCGCCTTCGGAGGAAGGCCTTCGGTCGTCAGGGGTTGGCGTGAGTCCGGAGGACGACGGGCAGGCGCGGTGGAGCGAGGCTGGGGACGGCGACGAGGATTTGATAACGCGGCTCGCGAGCGGAGCTCGCGCTGGACCGCCGACCGCCCATCAAGGACCGCCGACGAAGGATCCCGGACGACCGGGCAGCGTCGATCGAGCAGCGAGGGCCAGCCAGCGCGCGCCGGACTCAGCCCACGCCGTACCCGCCGTGCGGCCCGAACAGGATGACCCAGACGACGAGGTCGTCGCCGAACTCCTCGAAGCGGTGCTCCATTCCGGCCGGGACGAACAGCAGGTCGCCGGGCGCGAACGGAACGTCGGCGCCGGCGCACCGGAAGTGACCTTCTCCGGCCACCACGATGTAGAGCTCGTCCCGCTCGTGCGGCCGTTGCTCGTCCTTGCCGCGCGGGGCGTACAGCTCGACGCGGACATCCCCTCGATCGAAGACCGCCGCCGATCGCGCGCCGTCCGGCCCTGGAAGCGCCGCCAGGATCTCCGAAGGCGGAACGTGCCAGCGCGTGCGCCTCACGGCGGCCCCTCCACGATCGCCTCCGCCTCGATCTCCACCAGCCAGCCCGGGTCGAGGAGCGCAGCGACCACGACGAACGTACTGGCGGGACGGATCTCGGCGAACGCCTCGGCATGGGCGCGAGCGGCGCCTTCCCAGGCGTCCGCGTCCGCAAGGTAGATCCTCGTTCGCTGGACGTCGCGCAGGCTCGCTCCGGCCTCCGTCAGAGCGCGCTCCACGATGTGGAGACAGCGGCGCATCTGAAGGTAGGCGTCACCGGGCGCGGCCACCGAGCCGTCCTCCGCGATCGGCGCCGTCCCGGACACCGATACCCGGTCACCGACGCGCACGGCGCGCGAGAACCCGATGCTCGCTTCAAACGGCGATCCCGATGACACCGTGATCCGCTTCACGAGGCCCCACCTCTCTTCCCTGTCCGCTCTCATGCTAGCGCGCGATCGGAGCGCCTGGCGCCCGCGACGTCTGCGGCCGCCGGGCGGCCTTGACACGGCCGGCGCCGCCCCCTAGACTGCTCGATAGGTCCGACCATACAACCACTCGCCCCATGGTGTCGGCTTCCCCCCAATCCGGCATCCGGCAACTCCTGGGCGGACCTTTCGCGTCGAGGCGTCGGCATTCATCCGGCGCCTCTGCTACCAGCCGCGCACGGCCCCCGCCCGGGTCGAGCCGCACGACCGGATGCAACGTGAGGAGGTCCAGCATCGACGCTCGCCAGACGATCAAGCGCCGAAAGGTGTCCGACGAGGTCAGGGACGCGATCCTGGCCATGATTCGCGACGGTGAGCTCAGCGAAGGCGACCGGCTCCCGCCCGAGCGCGACCTCGCCAACCAGTTCGGGGTATCGCGCACGACCTTGCGGGACGCCATTCGCGAGCTGGAGCTGCTGGGCTACCTCGCCGTTCGCCAGGGCGGCGGGACGGCCGTGCGAAATCCCGGCGGCGAGACGCTGGCGACGCCGTTCCGCACGCTGCTCCGTGACCAGCCACACCTCGCGGAGGACCTGTTGCAGTTTCGCCACATGCTGGAGCCCGAGGTGGCCGCACTGGCCGCCACACGCTGTTCCGAAGAGGACGCGGCCGAGCTCAGGAGCGCCCTCGAGCGGCAGCGCAAGCTCGTGCATGCCGGCCGGCGCCTGCTGGCCGAGGACGTGGGGTTCCATCGCCTCATCGCTCGCGTGGCGGGGAACACCACCGTCCTCCACGTGCTCAACACGTTGCAGGCCATGCTCCACGAGTTGCGCTCCCGCATGCTGACCGGCGACCAGCCGGAGCTCGCTCTGAGGCAACACACGGATATCGCCAATGCCATCATCGACGGCGATCCCGGCGCAGCGCGCCGGGCCGCCCACGTTCATCTCGAGGCCGTCGAGCGAAGCATCGTTCGCGACCGGGGCGCAAGCCCGAGGGAGGTTCCCGAGTCATGACCCGTCTTGCACGACTCCTCGCCGTAGCGCTCATCGCGCTGCTCGGCGCGTCCGCGAGTGCCGCAACGTTCACGTATGCGGCGCAGGCGGACGCCGTGGGCCTGTCCCCCATCCTCACCAACGACAGCGTGTCCGCCGTCGCCGAGCGCCACATCTACGAGAACCTGGTCAAGCGCGACCCGGCCACGAACAAGCTGATCCCCTGGCTCGCCACGTCGTGGGATACGCCCGATGCAACCACCTGGATCTTCCACCTTCGTCACGGTGTGACGTTCCAGGACGGGACGCCATTCAACGCCGAGGCCGTGAAGTTCACCTTCGAGCGGATCATGGACCCCAAGGTCGGGGCGCCGCGCGCGAGCCTGCTGACCCCCATCAAGAGCATCGACGTGATCGACGACTACACCGTGAAGATCACGACGAAGGCTCCCTACGGCGCGTTCCTCGCAGCCCTCGCCCATCCCAATGCGGAGATCGTGAGCCCCACGGCGGTCAAGAAGTACGGCGACCTGATGAAGCACCCGGTCGGCACCGGCCCCTACATGCTCAAGGACTGGGTCTCGGGCGACCACATCACGCTGGTGCGCAATCCGAACTACTGGGGCAAGGAGCCGTCGATCGATACCTTCGTGATCCGGGTCGTTCCCGACGCCAACACGCAGGTCGCGCTGCTCGAGCGTGGTGACGTCCAGCTCATCGACACCGTTCCGCCCGAGCTGGTGAGTCGCCTCCAGAAGAACAAGAACATCGATGTGGTCACCAAGGCCGGCACGCCGGTCTTCTACCTCGGCTTCAACTACAAGAAGCCGCTGTGGCAGAACAAGACGGCGCGCGAGGCCGTTGCCTCCGCCATCAACATCGACGTCATCGCGCGGCTGCTCCAACCGCTGGCCAACAAGGACTGCAGCATCATCGGTCCGCAGGTCTTCGGATACGTGAAGGGCGTGGAGTCGAACTGCACCCCGTACGATCCCGCCAAGGCCAAGCAGCTCTGGTCGCAGGTCAAGGACGCGCGTCCGGTGACGCTGTGGGTGCCTCAGATCGGCGACTACCCGCGCGTCGGCCAGATCATCCAGGGCCAGCTCAGCCAGGCCGGCATCCCGACCACCATCAAGACGGTCGAGTGGGGCGCCTACCTCTCGGCCACGCAGAAGTACGAGCAAGACCTCTACTTGCTGGGCTGGACCAACCAGACGGCGGACGGGTCCGAGCTGCTCTACCCCAACCTGGACTCCGCCAACATCGGCGCTGCGAACCGGTCGGCCTACGACAACCCCGCCGCCAACAAGCTGATCGAGGCGAGCCGGGCGACCACCGACCAGCAGAAGCGGCTGGATCTGTTGAACCAGGCCAACGCGCTGCTGCTGAAGGACGTCGCATGGGTGACGCTCTACGATGGGGTAGCGCTCATCGCGCACCGCACCAACGTCACGGGGATCACCCTGCTCCCGACCGGCGACTGGTCGATCGCGAACGCCACGATGAAGTAGACGGCCCCCGGGCCCTACCTTCGCGTCCACAGTGAGAGACGGGTGACGTCGTAACGTGCTCATCTACAGCTTGAGGCGTCTGCTCGAGGCCGTTCCGGTCTTGCTCGGCGTCACCGTCCTCACGTTCCTGATCCTCCACCTCGCGCCGGGCGACCCCGCGCAGCTCATCGGCGGCCCGACCGCCACGGCGCAGGAGATCGCGAACATCCGCCAACGGCTCCATCTCGACCGCCCGCTCTACGTGCAGTACGGAACGTTCCTCTGGGACCTCGTGCACGGGAACCTCGGGGAGTCCATCCAACGGCGTGAGACCGTGCTCCACATGCTCGAGGTGCGGTTCCCCAACACCGCCGTGCTCGCCGTGACCAGCATGCTGGTCACCCTCCTGGGCATCCCTCTGGGTGTGCTCGCGGCGACACGGCCGAACAGCCTGATGGACCTGCTGTTGATGAACGTGTCGTTGCTGGGCGTGTCCATCCCCAACTTCTGGCTGGGCATCCTCCTCATCATCTGGTTCTCGGTGGGGCTCGGCTGGTTCCCGGTGGCGGGTTATCACCACCCCTTCCTCACCATCGAGGGCATCAAGTCGCTGGTCTTGCCCGCCATCACGCTGGGCACGGGCGGGATGGCGCTCGTGGCGCGCCTGACCCGCAGCGGCATGCTCGATGTCATGGGACAGGACTACATCCGGACGGCCAGGGCGAAGGGCCTTCCGGAGCGCGGCGTGCTCTTCCGGCACGCGCTTCGAAACACGATGATCCCCGTCATCACGGTCCTCGGGCTGAACTTCGGGGCCCTGCTCGGGGGTGCGGTGGTGACCGAGTCCGTGTTCGCGATCAACGGCGTGGGCCGGCTGGCGGTCGACAGCATCCTCGCTCGCGACTACGCCGTGGTGCAGGGCAGCGTCGTGCTCATCGCTACGACCTTCGTGCTGGTCAATCTCCTGGTCGACCTGTCCTACGCGCTCCTCAACCCGACCATCCGGTACGCATGAGCACCTCGGCCGCCAACGTCGAAGCCACCATGCGCCGGGGCTCCAAGGTCTTCGGCCATCTTCGGCGCAGCCCGCACTTCATGGTCGGCTCGGTGCTCGCGCTCATCGTGGTCCTGGGCGCCCTCTTCGCGCCGCTCCTGTCCCCCGTCGATCCCTACTACCAGGACTACGCGGCGGTGCTGCAACCCCCCGGCACGCCCGGCCACCTGCTGGGCACGGACGCCTTCGGGCGCGATCAGCTGAGCCGCATGCTCTATGGGGCACGCATCTCCCTCACGGTCGGCGCGACGTCGGTGGTGCTCGGGCTCGCTGTCGGTGTCTTGCTGGGACTGCTGGCCGGCTACTTCCGTCGCCTGGACCGGCCCATCATGATGGTCAACGACGTGCTCATCGCCTTTCCCGGCATCTTGCTGGCGATCTCCATCGTGGCCGCCCTGGGAACGAGTCTGCTCAACGTGATCGTGGCCGTGGCGATCTTCTCGGTGCCCACCTTCGCCCGGATCACGCGCGGCGCCGTGCTCAACGTGCGCGAAGCCGACTACGTATCGTCGGCCCGAGCGGTGGGCTCGAGCCACACGCGCATCATGCTCCGCACCATCCTGCCCAACATCCTCTCCCCCCTCATCGTCTACTCGTCGCTGCGGCTCGCGACCAGTATCCTGACAGCAGCGACGCTGAGCTTCCTGGGCCTGGGCGCACAGCCACCCAGCCCCGAGTGGGGGGCCATGATCAATCAGGCACGAACCTATCTGTATTCGGCGCCCTACCTTTCCATCGAACCGGGCGTCGCCATCTTCATGACCGTCCTGGCCTTCAACCTCCTTGGAGACAGCTTGCGGGACGCTCTCGATCCCCGAAGCCAGTAGAAGGGACTCCCATGGAGCCGCTGTTCGACCCACGCCTCCCCTACCCATCCGTCCGGCATCCGGTGCTTGCGGACGCCGTGGTCGCCACCTCCCAGCCTCTCGCGGCCCAGGCCGGCCTGCGCATGCTCGAGCGCGGGGGCAATGCCATCGACGCCACCGTCGCCGCCGCCATGACGCTCACCGTGGTCGAGCCGACCGCCAACGGCATCGGCTCCGACGCCTTCGCCCTGGTGTGGGACGGATCCCGCCTGCAAGGGCTGAACGCCTCCGGGCGCTCCCCCCGGGGCCTGACGGCCGAGCGCTTCGCTGGGCTCGAAGCCGTTCCGGAGCGCGGCTGGGACGCAGTCACCGTGCCCGGCGCGGTCTCTGCATGGATCGCGCTGTGGCGCCGCTACGGCTCGCTCGAGCTATCGACGATCGCCGAGCCCGCCGTGCACTATGCGGAGCGCGGCTTCCGCGTCGGGCCCTTGACCGCACGGAGCTGGGCCCGGGCCGTCGAGGTGATGGCCGACCAGCCTGGCTACGCGGAGGCCTTCCTGGTCGACGGCCGGGCGCCGCTCGCCGGCGAGCGCTTCCGCCTTCCCGGCGCCGCGGCCACGCTCGAGCGGATCGTCGAGACCGAGGGCGAGGCGTTCTACCGGGGCGATCTGGCCGAGCGCATCGCCGCCTTCGCGGGCGAGACCGGGGGCCTGCTCACCGAACGCGACCTGGCCGAGCACGAGCCGCTATGGGTCGACCCCATCAGCCAAACGCTGGCGGGCGCCGAGGTCCACGAGATCCCACCCAACGGACAAGGCATCGCCACCCTCCTGGCACTGGGGATCTTGCGCCACACGGAGATCGCGGACTTAGAGCCCGACTCCGCCGACGCCCTGCATCTGGAGATCGAGGCCATGAAGCTGGCCTTCGCCGACCTGTACGGCCACGTAGCCGATCCCGCGAGCATGCGCCTCACGGCCCAGGACCTCCTCGATCCGGCGTACCTGGAAGAGCGGGCAGGCCTGCTCGATCCGAACCGGGCGGCCTCACCCCGGCCGGGCGTTCCCGGGCGGGGCGGCACGGTCTACCTGTGCGCCGCCGACGCCGGCGGCCGCATGGTCTCCTACATCCAATCGAACTTCATGGGGTTCGGCTCGGGCGTGGTGGTCCCCGGCACCGGCATCAGCCTGCAGAATCGCGGCGCCGGCTTCGTGCTCGACCCCGACCATCCCAACCGCGTGGGCGGCGGCAAACGCCCCTTCCACACCATCATCCCCGGTTTCGTGACGCAGGACGGGGAGCCGCTCGCCGCCTTCGGCGTGATGGGTGGCGCCATGCAGGCGCAGGGCCACCTCCAGGTCATGCTGCGTACCCTGCTCTACGGGCAGAACCCCCAGGCCGCCATCGACGCTCCGCGCTGGCAGGTCCTGCCGGACGGCGAAACCATCGCCATCGAACGCGGCTTCGAAGGGAGCGTCTACCAGGAGCTCGAGGATCGCGGGCACGTGGTGTTGCGCGACCCGCGGGTAGCCTCCGGCGACCGCTTCTTCGGCGGCGGGCAGGCGATCTGGCGGCTGCGTGGAGGCGGTTACCTCGGTGCCAGCGATCCGCGCCGCGAGGGACAGGCCATCGGCCTGTAGCGAGCAGGACGCGGGCTCGGAGGCTATGGCCAGATCGGTCGATCCGATCTTCGATGTAGTGGATCGACCGTTCCATCCTCCTGGTCGAGCGGCGACACGGCCACGGCTGCTAGGCTGGCGGGGCGGCACCCTACGCGAGTCGGCCCCGATCCAGCCCCGATCGCCCAAGGAGGAGCCATGAGCCTCGTCGAAGTTCCCGATGTCGCGCGCACCGCGCGCGTGGACCTTCCTTCCGACGCCACCGCGGTGATCGTCGTCGACATGCAGAACGATTTCGCCCACCCCGAAGGCGCACTCTACGGCGAGGACGCCCGCACCGCTCTTCCCGTCATCGCGGGCCTCGTCGAGCGCGCGCACTCGGCCGGGGTGCCCGTCGTGTTCACCCAGGACTGGCACGAAGCCGACGATCCGGAGTTCGCCATCTGGGGGCCGCACGCCCGGGCGGACACGTGGGGCGCCCGGATCGTCGACGAGCTCGCGCCGCACCCCGAGGACCTGCGCGTCACCAAACTGCGCTACGACGCCTTCTACGGCACCTCGCTCGATCACCGGCTTCGCTTGCGCGGCGTACGGCACGTCGTGATCGTCGGCACGGTCGCCAACATCTGCGTGCTGCATACCGCCGGGTCGGCCGCGCTGCGCTTCTACGATGTGGTCGTCCCCGAGGACGGTGTCGCCGCGCTCACGCCCTTCGACAAGGCCTCGACGCTCCGACAGGTCAGCTTCCTCTACAACGGGCGGGTCACGACCGGAGCGGGCGTGCGGTTCGACTAAGCGTCCGGCCTACGGGCTGACGGCTCCGCGCGGCCGACAGAAGATGGTGGCATCGGCATGGCCGGGCTGGACCATCGGAACCAGGGTGCCCAGACGCTTGCGGTGACTCGCCCGCACGCGCTCCCGAACCGCATCGATGTCCTTCTGGCTCACGCCCAGCGCGCGGATCGCCGCGTCATCGAAGCCGGCCTCCAGATGGACCAGCACCAGGTCAGCGGTCGCGTAGCTGAGGCCGAAGTCGCCCTCGTCGGTCTGGCCGGGCTCGAGCCCGGCGCTCGGCGACTTCGCGATGATCTCCTCGGGCACTCCCAGGTGCTCGGCGAGCTGCCACACCTGCGTCTTGAACACGTCGAGCAGCGGCTGGATCTGGGCTGCGTCGTCGCCGTGCTCGGTGAAGTAGCCGAAGAGGAGCTCGGTACGGTTGCCCGTCCCGAGCGGCAGCGCGTCGTAGGCCTTCATCTTGTCGAAGGCCACGATCATCCTCGCCCGCGCCTGCAGGTTTCCGCGGCGACGCCAGTTCATGCCGTCCTGGGCATCGGCGTAGCCGTCGACCATGGCGCTGATGTCGATGGTCTCGGCGCGCACGCCGAGCTGACCGATGACGCGCTGCGCATCCTCCAGGGGGGACACGCCGAGGTCCCGGTAGGGCAGCCGCAACGCCACGACCCCGTCGGGGCCCATGGCGCGTGTCGCCAAATGCGCCACCGTCGCGCTATCGACGCCACCCGACACCGGCAGGACCAGCGTCTCGACGCCCAGTCGGCGGGCGGTGTCGGCGAGAAACGTCACCAGCGTGCGCTCCAGCGCGGCTGCATCGATTCGGAGGCGGTCGTGGGGAATGGAGCGGATGGGCATGAGCGGTTCCTCCCGGCACGGGGCTCCGCCGCCGTTCGGCGGCGCGCGGATCACTCTACCGTTGCGCCTCCCGCCGGCCGGTATCATCGTGACGGCCGCGAGGCAGTGGCAGCACGCGGCTCCGCGCGCCGCTTCGCGGGAAAGGACGGTCATGCCCAGCCAGCTGCACCCGCCCGTCAACGAAGGCATCCTCTTCGCAGACCTGTACGAGCTGACCATGGCGCAGCTCTACCTGCGGACGGGGATGCACGACACGCCCGCTCAGTTCAACGCCTTCTACCGTCACAACCCCGACTTCGGCGGCCATCAGGCGGGGTACTGCGTCACGGCCGGCCTCGAAGACCTGCTCGCCTGGATGGAGCGGGCGCAGCCGAGCCAGCAGGACCTGGATGCTCTCGGAAGCCTGCGCAACGGCAAGGGCGGCCGCCTGTTCGACGACGTGTTCCTGGCCTGGCTGGGGAACCAGGGTGGCTTCCCGGGCGTGCGCGTGCTGACTCCCGCCGAGGGGCGGGTCGTCCACCCCCACGCGCCGTTCGCCGTCGTGGAAGGACCGTTGGCCGCGGCGCAACTCCTCGAGACGGCACTCCTCAACCACCTCAACTACCCCACCCTGATCGCGACCCGCGCCACGCGGATCAAGCAGGCTGCCCGCGGCGCCCCCGTCACCGACTTCGGGATGCGCCGGGGGCACGCCCGCGGCGTCAACGCGGGCTCGCGGGCAGCCCTCATCGGTGGCCTGGACGGCACCTCGAACACCGGAGAGGCTCTCACCCTGGGCTCGGCGCCGCGCGGCACCCACGCCCACAGCCTCGTCCAGGCCTTCATGGCAGCCGGCATGGACGAGCTGGATGCGTTCCGCGCGTACGCGGAGACCTTTCCCGACGATTGCCTGCTCCTGCTCGATACCGTCGATACCCTCCACAGTGGCCTCCCCAACGCCATCACGGTGTTCGAGGAGCTGCGGCGCGCGGGCCACGAGCCGCGAGGCGTGCGGCTCGACTCAGGGGACCTGGCCTACCTCGCCATCCAGGTGGCCAAGGCGCTCGACCAGGCCGGCTTCGCCGAGCTGACGATCACGCTGTCCAACCAGCTCGACGAGCTGACCATCTGGCAGATCCTGGAGCAGATCGAGGACGAGGCGCCGCGCTACGGCGTCGACCCCGGGCCGCTCATCGGGCGTCTCAGTTACGGGGTAGGCACGCGCCTGTTGACCAGCCACGGTGCGCCGGCCCTCGACGGCGTCTACAAGCTGGTCGCCCTGCACCACGGTGGACGCTGGGCTCCCACCATCAAGCGCTCCGACACGATCAGCAAGGCCACAACGCCCGGCCCGAAGCGGGTCTTCCGCGTCTACGACGAACGCGGCATGGCCACGGCCGATCTGGTGACGCTCGCCGACGAGGAGCCGTCCATCCGGGCACCGCTGCGCCTGCGGCACCCCGTCGAGCGCACCAGCCGAACCCTGCAGCCGGCCGCCATCGGCGGCATCGAGCCGCTCTTGGAGGTAGCCTGGGAGGACGGCCGGCGTGCGTCGCCGCCCCCCGACCTGGAAACGTTGCGCCAGCGGCGCCACGCCGACGAGGAGCGCCTGGACCCCGGCGTTCGCCGCCTGATCAACCCGCACATCTACCACGTCTCTCTGAGCGACGCCCTGTGGCGGCTCAAGCAAGACCTCCTCGCTGGCCCCAACGGCAGCAACCCGGCACCCGGCGGTCCTTGATCGCCGCACCGGGCCCCGGCCCGCGAGGCGCCGCCACCCGGCCGTGCCGGTATGATGGCGCCCACCGCGCCCCGCGTGGAGAAGCGCCTATGCCCGAGTCCTTGTCGTTCGATCCACCGACGCGTTCACTCCCGATCCCGGAGCGCGTTCCCTTTCGGCGCTTGGTGGTACGCAGCGCCTTCCTGGTTGGCCTCGCGGTGCTCTCCTTGGCCCACCTGCTCCCGCTCCCGAGCCACGCGTTGCTCGCGCTGGCGGCTCTGGGGCTGGGCCTCTACGCTGCCATGGCGCTGGGACGGATCGACGCCCGGCGCGGCCTGCGGCTCTGGACCCCTCTCCTCGACCTCGGGCTGCTCTACGTGCTGGTGGCGTACACCCCCGCACCGCAGTCGTGGGGCGCCCTGGCCTACGTATGGCTGGCCGGTCAGGCCGTGGTCGAGCGCTCGCCGCTTCGGCAGCGCACGCTCGCGTGCTACGCCGCGGCCGCATGGGTCACGCTGGCCCTGGCTTCGCTCCATATGGGGCATCCCCTCGCCTACATGGCGGGCAACACCATCGCGCTGGCCCTCTTCGTCGGTGTGGGCCACACCTTGTTGCAGGAGCGGCGTGAGAACGAGCTGGATCCGCTGACCGGCGCGATGACGCGGCGGGCGGGGCTGGTGGAGCTTGAGCGACGGCTCGAGCGCGCTCTCCCCTTCTCGGTGGCCGTGGTCGACGTCCGCGACTTCAAGCGCATCAACGACGCTTACGGCCACGCCGCAGGCGACCAGGCGCTCCGCGTGATCGGCAAGCGCCTGCGCCACGCGTTGCGGCCGGACGACGCCGTGATTCGCTACGGCGGCGACGAGTTCGTGGTCGCCAGCGAGGCGGACCGGGTCGAGCCGCGGTTGCTGGCGGCGTTCGACAGCCCCATCGTCACCAAGGAAGGCGTCTTCGAGGTCGGGGCCGACGTCGGCGTCATGTCATGGCGGCCCGGCATCGCGCTGGCCGAGATCCTGGCCGAGGCCGACCGCCGCATGTACGCCACCAAGCGGGCGGGCTGAGCTCAGCCCTCGCCGCCGCCGACCCGGATTCCGTTGATGTCCTCGAGGAGGCGAACCACGGCGGCCATGTCCTGGTCGCCGTAGCCTCGACCCCGGGCCCCCGCCACCGCCTCGCGCACCGCAGCCAGCGCGGGCAGATACACTCCCGCTTCGTGCGCCTCCGCCTGGGCGAGGTCGAGGTCCTTGAGGAGCAGGTCCACGGGGAACTGCTTGGCGAAGTCGCGACGGCCGATCATCGCGCCCTTCACCTGAAACATCGGGGTTGCGAGCGCCCCGCCGCCCACGATCTCCAGCATCGTGTCCAACGACAGCCCCTGGCTGCGGCCGAACACCAGCGCCTCGGCGAACGACTCCATCATGGCCCCGAGCAGCTGGTTGGTGAAGAGCTTGGCGCGCGTCCCGGCACCCACCTCGCCCAGGCGCAGGACCGGCCCGAACGTCTCGAGCAACGACGCCACGTCGTCCAGTGCCCCGTCCTCGCCCGACGCCAAGACCAGCAGGGTGCCCTGCTGCGCAGGACCGACCGTTCCCGACACCGGAGCATCGACGAAGCGCCCGCCGGCTGCCCCGATCGCGTCCGCGGCCTCCAGCGTTGCGGCCACCGATACCGTGCTCATGTTGACCACCGTGGCCCCCGGACGGAGCCCGCCGACCACGCCGTCGCGCTCGAAGAGCACGGCCTCGAGAGCGGCATCGTCCGTCACCATGACGAACACCACGTCGCTGGCGGTTGCGAGGCGACGTGGCGCATCGTAGGCGGCCGCCCCCAGTACCTTGAAGGGGGCCGTTCGCTCGGGGCTGCGGTTGAAGACGGCGTCGAGGCGGTCACGCTCCGCCAGCCGGTGCGCCATGGGCGCGCCCATGGCCCCCAGCCCGATCCATCCGATCCGTTGATGCATGGTGATCCCTTTCCCGGCAGCCTCCATCGACGCGGGACCGGACCCGCGGGACCCGTATGCCCGGGCTCCGCCCTAGCGCGTCGCGCCGCGCCGAAGCATGTAGGCACCCGCGCGGATGGGACTCAGCTGGTCCGACTCCTCCGAGATGCGGTCCAGGGCCGCATCCACGCGCTCGTAGCTCAGCGCGAGCTCCTCGGCGACCCGTTCGGCCCGCACGATGGCCGGGACATCGGGGCGGGCCAGGTAGGCCGCTACCGCAGCGATGTCCTCACGGCTCGGTGTCGCGGACGGCGCCTCAACGACCTCGTCGGCGACGCCGACGATCGTGTCGCGCGGTGCCGCCTCCTCGGGTTGCGATCGGGCGACGTCCAGCGGGTCTCTCGGCTCGATCTCGACGGGCACCGAGCGGGCGCCGGGCGCCTGCGGAAGGTCTCGCGTAGGCACGCCTTGCCGTGGAGCAGCGGCCCGATCCTCGTCGGCGCGCCACCGCTCGGAACGTCCGAAGCCGAAACGGCGCCGGAGCCCGAACAGCCCCGCGCCACGGCCCCGGTGGGTGCCGTACGAGCGCTCGTCGTCGGGCCGGCCAAGATCCCCTCGCGGATCCTCCTCCGACGCGTACGAGACGTCGCGCTCGGGCGCCCGCGTGCCGGCCGAGGCCGGAGTGCGCGCGGGTTGTGCACCGAGCAGCGCGCCACGCCGGATCTCCCGCACATGCGGCGTCCCATCGTCGGCCAGCGGCGCTTCGTCCCTCTCGTGCGAAGGTGGGGCGCTTCCGGTCGGCTCGCGCTCGGCTTCGGCGGCGGACGCGGGTGAGGCCGTCACGTCCAGAGGCTCCCAATGCGGGGTGGTGGCCCGTCCACCGTTGCGAGCGCCCTCGCCGCGAGGTTCCTCGGCGGGGACGGAGGGGGGCGGTGGCGCCATACGCAGCGACGGCGGCGCCGAGGGCGCCGCCGAGGACGGGGAGCTCGAAGGAGCGCGATCGGGCGGCGCCGCCGATCCGGCGTCGCGCCGGGCGTCCTCGGGCACCCGGCGTGATCGATCGCGCGAGCCGGGAGGCGGCGTACGCTGGCCACGCGGCGACGATGCCTGGGGCCGCTCCACTCCGCTGGCCGGCGCCTTGCGCTCCCGCTTGATCGCCTCGACACGAAGCCCTGCATCGGTGAAGACGAGACCCATCCGGTCGTTGGCGCGCAGTCCGTGCGCCTCGAAGAACGGTTGCAGCCCCAGGAGCTCGCGCGGGGGCCGGAACCGCAGGTCGAGCGTCGCACCCCCGTCGTTGTCGACGGCGGCGACCGGACCTTCGGAGAAGGCTCCCTGGAGGCGGAAGGGGAGCTGCACGGCACCTCTGCGCACGCACACGCTCGTCAGGTCGACCTCGAACCGGTGCGGTGGCATGGCGGCGGACGGACCAACCACTCGGCGTTCGCGACCCATGCCCTACTCTGTCACGTTTCGGGGCCGGGGGTGGCCACCTTGCACGTGGCCGGCACACGTCTGCGGGACGCGTGTCGTGCGACGCCTTGACGTTCGAGCTGTCGGCACATCACAATGGCCGGCAGTGACCGACCGGTCGGTCGGTAGGCGGCGAGCCGCGCGGGCGGCTCCGGCCCGAGGTGGTGGACGTCGTGGACGACAAGACTCGCAATCGCATGCTCGGCGTGCTGTTCGTCGGCGTCCTGATGGGGGCGCTCGACATCGCCATCGTGGGCCCCGCGCTGCCGGCCATCCAGGCCGGCCTGGGCGTGGGAAGCCGGGCGGTCGCGTGGATCTTCAACATCTACGTACTGTTCAACCTGGTCGGCACGCCGCTCATGGCCAAGCTCTCCGACCGCTTCGGCCGGCGTAGCATCTATCTTCTGGACGTGGCGTTGTTCGGCGTCGGCTCACTGGTGGTGGCGGCCTCCCCCAGCTTCACCGTGCTCCTGGTCGGACGTGCCATCCAGGCCGTGGGCTCCGGCGGCATCTTCCCCGTCGCGTCGGCCGTCATCGGTGACACCTTCCCCGCCGAGCGACGCGGACGCGCGCTCGGGCTCATCGGGGCCGTGTTCGGCGTGGCGTTCCTGCTGGGACCGCTACTGGGAGGCCTGCTGCTCCAGCTCAGCTGGCACTGGCTGTTCCTGATCAACCTGCCGGTCGCGGCCTGGCTGATCGTGGCCGCCGCCCGACTGCTGCCCACGAACCGACCGGAGCGAAGCACCCCGTTCGACTGGCGGGGGACGGCCGTGCTCTCGTTGCTGCTGGCGGCGCTGGCGCTCGGCGTGAACCACATCGACAGCGCCGATCTCGGCACCAGCCTCAGGAGTCTCGGCGTCCTCCCCTACCTCGTCGTGGCCGCGCTGTTCGTGCCGCTGTTCTGGCGGCTCGAGCTGCGTGCCGAAGACCCTCTCGTGCGGCCCGGCCTGCTGCGCCGCCGGCAGGTGGCCCTGGTGAGCGCCTTCGCCCTCGGTACGGGGCTGGCCGAGACGTCCCTGGTCTTCCTCCCGTCGCTGGCCGTGTCCGCCCTCCACGTGAAGGCCGCCACCGCGAGCTTCCTGCTGCTGCCGGTCGTGGTGCTCTCCGGCGTCGGCGCCCCCATCGCCGGGCGGATGCTCGACAGCCTGGGCGCGAAACCAGTGATCCAGGCGGGACTGGTCCTCACCGCCGCGGGACTGATGCTGTTCCACGTCACCGGCTCCAGCCTGCTGCTGTTCATCGCCGCGGGCGCCCTCGTGGGCCTCGGCCTGTCCTCCCTGCTCGGCGCCCCCCTGCGGTACGTCATGCTGGACGAAGCCGGGGCGGAGGAGCGCGGCGCGGCCCAGGGCGTGCTGAAGGTGTTCAGCGGCAGCGGTCAGCTCCTGGGGGGAGCCCTGGTCGGCGCCGTGGCGGCCTCGCAGGGTGGCGGCGCCATGGGGTACCGCACGGCGCTCCTGGTGATCGGGCTGCTCACCGCCGCACTAGCCGCGCTGTCGATCGGGATGCGGGGCCGCTCCCGCGAGGTCCCGGCGGCGGCGACGTCCTCCGCAGCGTCCTCCTCGACGACCACGTCGGCCAGCGACTGATCGACGCTCCACTCGCACCCCCGTCCCACCCGGTCTCGCGATGCCTCCATGGCGGCGCGGGACGTTGCAGACGGCGTCGCGGGCTCGGCGCGCCTCGCATGCAACCCCCTTGAAACCCCGAGCGACCTAGCCTCGACCGTGAGGCGTGCCAGCTCGCTACGCCGGGTGGCTGGCGCCCCACAGGGGAACATCCCGGAGCGAACGCCGCTCCGCCGGTCATCGAGAGGGGACCTACGACCCGGCATCCACGATGCGCGGCCCTTGCAGCTCGAGCGAGGGCCGTTCGTCATGCCGCTCCCGCGGGCCGACGACGCCGGGTGCAGAGCGCGGCATGCGGCACCGAACGCGCTCCGGGAGCCCACAACCGACCCGACCGCCCGGCGCACCCCATGCGATGATGACGGCATGGAGCTCGGTCGCGCCGGTTCGCTCGCCCTGCTTTCCGACATCCACGGCAACCTGCTCGCCCTCGATGCGGTGATCGCCGACCTCGACCGCCAGGCTCCCGACGCCGTGATCTGCCTCGGCGACGTGGCCGCGACCGGGCCACGTCCGCACGAGACGCTGGCCCGCCTCCGCGAGCGCGCGTGGCCCGTGCTGCTCGGCAACGCCGACGCCTGGATGCTCGATCCGCGCGAGCCGGCTTCCGACGACGAGCGCGACCGCTTCCTGGAGCAGGTCCGCGATCTCGATCGCTGGTGCGCCGATCGGCTCGACAAGGACGACCGCGCCTACCTGCGAAGCCTTCCCAGGACGCTGCGCGTCGACCTGGACGAGCTCGGTGGGCTGTTGTGCTTCCACGGTTCGCCGCGCTCGTTCAACGAGCTGCTCGTGGCCACCACCTCCGCCGAAGACCTGGACGCTGCGCTGCAGGGCACGACAGCGAAGCTCCTCGCCGGCGGCCATTCCCACCAGCCCCTGCTCAGGCGGCACCGCGATCGCATGCTGCTCAACCCCGGCAGCGTCGGCGTCCCCTTCGAGCGGGTCGATCCCGGCCGCATCACCAGGACCCCTCCGTGGGCCGAGTACCTGACGCTCCGGTGGGACGATGCGGCCCTCGAGCTGTCATGGCGTCGGGTGCCGCTCGACAACGACGCCGTCATCGCCGACTACCGGGCCTCGGGCATGCCGCACGTCGACACCTTCACCGAGGGGCGCCGGCGCTCGCGCGAGCGCCCCGGCGTATCCCCGCCCACCTCGTGAGGTCTATCACGAACTACATGCTCGTGCGCTCGTGATATGGCCGGCGCTGGCGCGCGACCCCGGCAGGACGCCGTCATGGCTGCGTTGAGGGCCAGCCGATATCACCCCGCGGCACCGGGCTTTGACACGGCCCCCTCCTGTACGTACAATGCGCTTGCTCCGCCGATGGGAGCTCGTTATGGACGAGCCCAGCGACACGCAATGGCCCCCTCCGCGTCTTCGTCGGCGGCGTTCGACCCCGGCACAGCTGATCGCCCTGTCCTTCGCGGTGACCATCGCCATCGGGACGGTGTTGCTCGCCCTGCCGATGGCGCACGTCTCCGGCCAGCAGGTGACCCTGCTCGACGCGCTGTTCACCTCCACGAGCGCCGTATGCGTCACCGGCCTGGTCGTGGTGGGGACCGGCACGGCCTTCAGCCTGTTCGGCAAGATCGTCATCATGCTGTTGATCCAGGCCGGCGGGCTCGGCATCCTCACGCTCGGCACGCTGGTCGCGCTGGCGAGCGGGCGCCGCATCGGCTTCCGGGAGCGGCTCGGCCTGCAGGCGCAGGTCAACATCGGCCAGGTAGGAGGCGTCGTGCGGCTGGTGCGACGGATCTTCCTGGTCGTCTTCGGCGTCGAGTTCGTCGGGGCCGTGCTGCTCTACCTGCCCTTCGCCAGGCTCGAGGGTGCGGGTCGGGGCGCCTTCTTCGCCGTCTTCCACAGCATCAGCGCCTTCAACAACGCGGGCTTCGGCTTCTACGGCGACAGCCTCACGCGCTTCCTGCACGACCCGCTGGTCAACGTGACGATCATGGTCCTGATCGTGCTCGGCGGCCTCGGATTCATGGTCATCATCAACGTGGCGTCCCACTTCCGGCACGGCCGCCGCACGCCGCTGACGCTCCACAGCAAGGTGGTGCTCGCCGGCACCGCCTTGCTGATCGCGATCGGCGCGCTCGTCATCCTCGGGCTCGAGTGGACGAACCCGGCCACCCTGGCCCCGCTGTCGTTCCCCGACAAGCTGATGGCGGCGCTGTTCCAATCCGTGACCCCGCGCACGGCGGGATTCAACACCTTGAACTTCAACCAGCTCCGCCCGGCGACGCTGCTGTTCACGATGCTGTTGATGTTCATCGGCGGCAACCCGGGGTCTACCGCGGGTGGCATCAAGACGGTGACCTTCCTGGTGCTCGTCGGCAGCGCCTGGAGCATCAGTCGCGGCCACGGCGAGCTCACGCTGTTCGAGCGCCGGATCGCCTCGGAGACCGCCGTCAAGGCCAGTGCCATCGCCCTGCTGGGGATGCTCCTGGTAGGCGCCGCCGTGACGGCGTTGACCCTGACCGATCCCCACAAGTCGCTGCTTCAACTGAGCTTCGAAAGCATCTCGGCCTTCGGAACCGTGGGCCTGTCGACCGGCATCACCGCCGCGCTGAGCTCGGCCGGGAAGCTGATCATCGTCGCGCTGATGTACCTGGGGCGCCTGGGGCCCCTGACGCTGGCCCTGGCGCTGATGGAGCGACAACCGGAACGTCGCATCAAGTACCCTGAGGACGATGTCGTCATCGGCTAGCCCGGGTCGACGATCGCACGAGGAGCGGCAATGAAGGAACGGCAGTTCATGGTCATCGGCGCGGGGCGGTTCGGTTCCGCCCTAGCCACCACCCTCTACCAGCTCGGACACGAGGTGGTGGTGATCGACAAGGACGAGAACGCCATCGAGGCGATCATGAACCAGGTGACCCATACCGCGATCGTCGACGGCACCGATGAGGACACGCTCCGCAAGCTCGGCTGCAGCAACTTCGACGCCGTTGTCGTGGCCATCGGGGACAACCTCGAGGCCAACATCCTCGCCACGGTCGCCGCCAAGAGTGCGGGTGCCACCCGCGTCATCAGCAAGGGCGTCAGCTTGCTCGCAGCGCGTGTCCTGTCCCGTGTCGGCGCCGACGAGGTCGTACGGCCCGAGCACGACATGGGCGTGCGCCTGGCGCGGCAGCTCGCCACGCCGAGCATCGTCGACGCCTTCAAGCTGGGGGAGAACCACGGCGTGGTCGAGATCGAGGCGGAGGAGGCGCTATGCGGACGATTGTCCGAGCTCCGCCTGCCCAACCGGTTCGGCATCCAGGTCATCGCGGTCAACCGCGGCGGCAACCTCGAGATCAGCCCACGCGCCGACTTCGAGCTGAAGCGCGGCGACCGCATCGTGATGATCGGCAGCAACGACGCCATCACCCGACTGCGCGAGTATCTGAGCAAGTAGCGCGTGCCCGTCGGCAGTACACAGGCGGCGCCGGCGCCGGCGCCGCCTGCGTGGCGAGGGCTGGCGTGAGCCCTTCGCGACCACCGCTGTAGACAGCCTGCAACCCGGCGGAACCGGCCTAGCCTGAGCCTGGGGCCCGCCCACGCGTGCGCCCGGGTTGTTCTTTGCTTCGCCCACCCCATCAACCTCGCATCGGTGAGGCGCGACGGAGGGGGCGCGTGCGACGGGCCCGGGAGGTGACCGGCATGCCCTACGCAACGCACGCCAGCATCCGACCCGGAGCGGATCGCGCCCGCCTGGTCCGCCTGGTGGAGACGTTGTGCGCCTACGGGTGCGTGGTCCGGGTGGAACGGCGCGAGCGCACCGTGGTGCTCGAGTTGCCGGAGGACGACTTCGAATGGATCGTCACCGGGGGCCTCGCGGAGCTCATCGGCAGCTTCGACGACTGCCTCGAGTGGGAACCGCACTTCCGCGAGCGAGCAGCCTTGGCCCGGCACGGACTGCCGGCGCCGCGGCGGCGCCCGGTTCGGTGACGGACGTGCCGGGCGGCGCCGGCGGGGGCGTCGGGTAGCCCCCGGGTACCGACTGAACGGCTCAGACCAGCGTCGTCAGCAAGTAGACGTTCAGGACCACGATCATCGCGGTGACGCCCCAGCTCGCCCAGCGCGTGAGTGGACGATTGACGAAGGCGCCGACGACGGTGCGGTCTTGCAGGAACAGCAGCAGCGGCACCAGCGCCAGAGCGATGCCGAAGCTCAAGATCACCTGGCTGAGCACGAGGATGCTCGTCGGGTTGAGCCCCAGGAGGATGACGAGGAACGAGGGCAGGAGCGTGACCAGCCTCCGGACCCACACCGGGATCGTGAAGCCGATGAAGCCCTGCATGACCGTCTGACCGGCCATGGTGCCGACCACCGAGGACGAGATCCCGCTGGCCAGGAGCGACACGGCGAAGACGGCGCTGGCCGCCGACCCGAGCAACGGCGTCAGGGTGCGCCAGGCAGTGGTGATGTCCGCCACGTGCTGGTTGCCGGTGAAGTGGAAGGTCGCAGCCGACATCGCCAGCATGGCCATGTTGACGAAGCCGGCGATGCCCATGGCGATGACGACGTCCCACTTGGCGAAGCGGTAGATGCGCTTGGCCTGGTCCTGGGACTTCGGCCGGATCCGGCCCTGCGTCAGCGCCGAGTGCAGGTAGATCACGTGGGGCATGACGGTGGCGCCGAGGATGCCGGTGGCGAGGTAGACGCTCTGGCTCCCTCGGAAGCCGGGGAGCAGCATGCCCGTCGCAACCGCCCCCACGGCGGGTCGGCTCAGCAACAGCTCGAGCACGTACGCCAGCGCGATCACACCGACCAGCACGGTGATCACAGCCTCGAGGGGTCGGAACCCATAGCTCTCGATGGTCAGGATCGCGAAGGTGGCCAGGCCGGCCAGCACGGCGCCCCACACCAGCGGCAGTCCGAACAGAAGCTGGAACCCGAGGGCGGCACCGAGGAACTCCGCGAGGTCGGTCGCCATGGCGATGAGCTCGGCCTGGACCCAGTAGAACCAGACCAGTGGCCGCGGGTAGCGCTCGCGGATGACCTCCGGCAGGTTCTTCCCGGTGGCGATCCCCAGCTTGGCCGACATGGTCTGCACCAGCATGGCCATGAGGTTGGCCCACAGCACCACCCACAGCAAGCGATAGCCGAACTCGGCGCCACCCTGGATGTTGGTAGCGAAGTTGCCGGGGTCGATGTAGGCCACGGACGCGATGAAGGCCGGACCCAGGAACGGCAGCAGCCGACGCACGCCGCGACCGCGCCCGGATCCCAGGTCGAGCGCCTGCTGCGCCCGCTGGTTCACCCTGCGATCCATCGGCCGGATGCTGCTGGCGCCGATCTGCTCCGGTTCGGCAAGCCGGTCCGTGCTCACGTGTCGGTTCCTCTCCCTCGAGCCACCGGTCGTTGCCGGCGGCAGCCTGCCCGGTTCTCGGGTGCCGGCCCTCGGCTCGACGAAGCCGAGAGTTAGGCAAGCCGAAAAAAGCATAGCGCCCGTTCCCCTTCCTGTCAAACGTGCGGCCTGGCCGACGCAAAGCCCTCCGGCTCCGTGCTAGCGTCCGTTCGTTGACACGCCGGCGGCGCGCCCGGGCGCGCCCCCCGCCGCCCCGGCCCACCGGGATTACCCCACCAATGAGGCGGTGCATAGGGGCGCGGGCGCGGAGCCCCAACCGCCCGCCTCAACCGCCAGGTGCTGGCGCTGTCGGTCGCTCGCCTCGGCGATGCCATCGGCAACAGCATCCTGTTCGTCATCATCCCGCTGTACGTGGCGAAGCTCCCGGCGCCCGTGCTCGGCCTTCCGGTGGCCACCCGCGTAGGCCTGGCGCTGTCGCTCTACGGCCTCGTCTCCGCCATCGGCCAGCCGATCGCGGGGGCGCTGTCGGACCGGATCGGGCGCCGCAAGCCGCTCATCCTTGTGGGCCTGGTGTTGATGGCAGCCTGCACGCTCGGGTTCACCGTGGTAGGGGCCTACGGCAACCTGCTGTGGCTCCGCGCCGTGCAGGGGCTGGCGGTGGCCCTGACCATCCCCACCTCACTGGCGATCATGTCGAGCGCCAGCGAGAAGCGGAGCCGCGGCGGCTCGATGGGGGTCTACACCACCATGCGCGTCATCGGCCTCGCCAGCGGTCCGCTGATCGCCGGCCTGCTCTACGACAACGTCGGCTTCGACGCGGCCTTCTACGTGGGCACGGGATGCGTTCTGGTAGGCGCGGCGCTGGTCCAGGCCTGGGTCCGCGACCCTCCCGTCGACACGCAGGGCGCCCGCAACCGCCCGTTCCGCCTGTTCGAACCCGGACTCCTCAACGGCGGCATGCTGGGCCTCGGGGCGGCGACGTTCACCATGGCGGCTTCCTTCTCGATGATGGGAGCCCTCGAGAACGAGTTCAACGCACGCCTCGACCAGTCGGCCCTGGCCTTCGGCGTGGCGTTCAGCGCGCTCATGGTCAGCCGTCTGCTGCTGCAGTACCCCGTCGGCCGGTGGTCCGATCGGACCGGTCGCAAGCCTTTCCTGATCGCCGGACTCATCCTCATGGCGCCCGTCACGGCGTTGCTGGGCTTCGCCGCCACCACCGGCCAGCTGGTGCTGCTGCGGGTGGGGCAGGGCCTGGCCTCGGCCGGCGTCGCCGCGCCCGCCTTCGCCCTGGCCGGCGACCTCGCACGCAGGGGTGGCGAGGGCCGGCAGATGTCGATCGTCACCACCGGCTTCGGCTTCGGCCTGTCCTTCGGCCCGCTCCTGGCTGGCGTCCTGGCGGTCGCGAGCTTCTCGCTCCCGTTCCTGATCGGTGGCGCCCTGTCGCTGGCGGGCGCCTTCGTGGTGCTGCGGTTCGTCCCCGAGTCGGTCCGGCGCGGCCCCCCGCGAGCGGCCGCCTCCTGAGCCCGTGGTAGCCTCGTGCTACCGGGAACGCCATGGATGAGAGCCGGGACGAGCTCGAGAGGATGCGTCAGGCGCTCGAAGCGAGCGGCCGCTACCGCGTGCTGGAGCGCTACCTCAAGCCGGCGCGCTACCACGCGCCACCGCCTCCTGGAACCGAGCTCCGCACCGGCCTCTACGTGGACGTCGAGACGACGGGCCTGGCGGCGAGCCGCGACCGCATCATCGAGCTGGGGCTGGTCGCATTCGAGTTCGATCGGGAGGGGAGGATCTACCGACTCCTCGACGAGCTCTCCGCGTTCGAGGACCCTGGCGCGCCGTTGCCGCCCGAGATCACCCGCCTCACCGGGATCACCGATGCCATGGTCGCCGGCCAACGCCTGCCCGAGGACCGCGTCCGCCCCTGGCTCGAGCGCGCCCACCTGGTGATCGCGCACAACGCCTCCTTCGACCGGCCCTTCCTGGAGCGGCGCCTGCCCGCCTTCGAGGGGCTTCCCTGGGCCTGCTCGCTCCGCGACATCCCCTGGCACGCCGAAGGGTTCGAGGGCAGGAAGCTCGAGTACCTCGCCATGAAGCAGGGGTTCTTCTTCGAGGGGCACCGGGCGGCAAGCGATTGCCTCGCCGGGATCCACCTCCTCAGCCTGCCGCTGCCCCGGACCGGTCGCCTCGCTCTCGACCTGCTGCTCGAGCGCGCGCGCCGTCGGGCCGCCCGCCTCTACGCCGTCGACAGCCCCTTCGAAGCCAAGGATCGGCTGAAGGCGCGAGGCTACAGCTGGAACGGACGGGTCTGGTTTCGCGACCTCGGCGCCGATCAACTGCAGGGCGAGGCCGATTGGCTGCGGGACGAGGTGTACGGCCGAGCCGCCCACATCCCCGTCTTCCCCATCACGGCCTTCGAGCGCTACTCCGAGCGCATCCCGGCGCTTCCGCCCGCGGACGCCCCCGTCGTGTGAGGGCCCGCCCGCCGCGGCGGGCGGCGCCTGCGTATCGTGTCAGGGATGAGCGCGCACGACCCCCGTTGCGCCTTCTGCGCCATCGTCTCGGGGAGCGCCGAGGCCCATGTGGTGCTGGAGGATGACCACGCAGTGGCGTTCCTCGACCGCAGGCCGCTCTTCCCCGGCCACGTCCTGCTGGTTCCCCGCGTCCACATCGGCACGCTCCCCGAGCTGCCGGAGGAGCTTATCGCTCCCCTGTTCGGCCGCGCGCAACGCCTCGCCGCCGCCGTCGAGCAGGCGATGGGTGCCCAGGGGACGTTCGTGGCGATCAACAACGGGGTGAGCCAGAGCGTTCCCCATCTGCACGTGCACATCGTGCCCCGCAACCGCGGGGACGGGCTCAAGGGCTTCTTCTGGCCACGGCGCGGCTACCTCGACGAGGCGCATGCCGTACGGGTACGCGACGCGATCCGCAAGGCGCTCGAGGCGACCGGGGGCTGAGCCATGGCGCTCGCAAGCGCGGCCCCGTCCCACGCGGCACCGTGGCCGAGCGCGCCGGAGCGCTAGGCTACGAGCGGAGGCTGCACCGTGAAGCCACGCTACACCGCCCTGCTGCTCTCCCTGGCGTTCGTCCTCATCGCGGCCGTCCTCTGGGGGACGCCGTGGCGCGTGCTGGGCCTGGTCTCGGCCGGCGTCGGGATCCTGCTGGCGATCTACGTGCTGCTCGGTCGATTGCGCTAGCGCGGCCTCTTCCCGCTCCCTTTCCCGTTAACGGGCGTCTAACGTGCAGCCCGCATCCTGAGGGCCGGAGGTTGCGCGAAGCATGAACGTACGTCGCGTCCTGATCCTGTCCATCACTGCCCTGGCCGCCGGGGTCGCTGGCCACAGCCTCCTCGGCCTCCGGGCGCCCAAACAGCTGTCCCCTGCCCTGAGCACACCGTCCCGCGCCGCCGCCTCCGGAACCGTCATCGCGGTCGGCCCCGACGGCACCCTCTACGCCATCCAGGTCCCGAGCACGGGCGCCGGCGGCGCCTACGGCGGCAACGCCTACAACGGCACCGTCACCCGTCGAGGGTCCGACGACTACGGAGAGTCCAGCCATGGATTCGAGAACGAGTAGCAGCGCCCGCGAGAGCGGCCCTCCCCCGCACCGTCGCACCGACGGGCCGCGGCCGAAGCGGAGGCGCAAGCCCGTGTTCGACAAGGAGCATGCCACCCTGTGGCTGCTCACGCTGAGCCTGGGGCTCGGTGTGGGCGCGGTCGTCCGCCTCGTCGAGGGTTCCAACCAGACGCCTGCGACGGCGCCGGCCGGCCAGCTCACCGTGCAGCCGGCCCCGGCCCCGGCGTACGGGTCGTCCGGCTCCGTTCCGTACCAGAACCAGCGCGTGACGGTTCTTCCGCAGCGCGGCTTCACCTCCCGCGGGACCACCCGGATGAGCTGATGCAGGCTCCCGCGCACGCACCCTCGTCGGAAGCGGGCGAAGCGCACCGCGCTGGAGCAGGTTCTGCGCTCGCCGAAAGGACGTTCCACGCCCTTGGCACGGACATCCGTGTGCTGGGCCGAGGCGGCGACCTCGTCGAAGCGGAGATGATGAGGCTCGCGTCCCTGCTGACCCGTTTCGAACCCTCGGCGCTGACCGCGCTCAACGAGTGCGGGATGGCCATCGATCCGCCCGAGGAGCTGGCGTCGTCGCTCCGCCACGCCCTGGCCGTGGCCGAGGAGACCGACGGGCTGGTGACGCCGCTCGTGCTGCCCGCGCTCCGCTGGGCCGGCTACCGCGCCGGCTGGCCGGCGCCGGCACGACCGAGCACGGGAGCGCCGCCCGAGATCGCCGACTGGCGGGACGTGTCGCTCACGACCAGCGAGATCCGCCTGCCCGTCGGTGCGGAGGTGGATCTCGGCGGCACGGGCAAGAGCTGGATCGCCGAACGTTGCTTCGCCCTGCTCGAGGGTGAGGCGCTCCTGGACGCCGGCGGCGACCTGATCTCCCGATCGTCCACGGCGGTGGCCATCGACCTCGCCCACCCCTTCGAGGGGGAGCCGCTCCAGATCGTGCTCCCCCCGGGGCGCTGGGGCGTGGCGACCTCCGGAGTGCTGGCGCGCGCCTGGCAGGGTGGCCACCACCTCATCGACCCCCGTACCGCTCGCCCCGCCGACACTCGCTTCGTCCAGGCGACAGCGGTGCATCCCGACCTTCGGCGGGCCGAGGTGGCCACGAAGCTCGCGCTGCTGACCGCCGAACGCTCCGCCGCCGTCCTGGACGCCGCCATCGTGGTGGCCTTCGACCGCTCCGGCGCCCCATGGCGGCTCGGCGACGACGGCCGTTGGCGCCCTGCATGACGAACCGCCGTATCGCCTCCCTGAACGAAGTCCTGGCCGCCGCCCTCCTGGCCGGCGTGGCCCTGACCTGGGTCCTGGCCTCCCAGAGCGCCACCCCCGAGGGGTTGGCGTGGACGTTGAACCGCCTGGCCGGGGTCGCCGCCTACGTCCTGCTGACCCTGTCGGTCTCCTTGGGAGCGTTGCTCCAGAGCCGCTTCGTGCCGCCCTGGCTCGCCCGCTCGCTGCAGTACGGTTGGCACGGCCTGCTCAGCGGCTTCGGCCTGGCCCTCACCGCCGTCCACGTCGCCTTCGTGACCGTGGACACGCAGAGGCCGCAGTCCTTCGCCGCGGTGCTGGTCCCGGGTCACGCAACCTATGCACCGTTCGCGCTGGCGCTCGGCACGCTCGCGGCGTACGCGGCCGTCGCCGTCTACCTGTCCTTCGCCGCCCGGTCGCGGCTGCCCCGGCCGTTGTGGACGGGGCTGCATCTGCTGGCCTACCCAGCCTTCGTGCTGGCCACCGTCCACGGCTGGTTGGCGGGCAGCGATCACCTGTTCATGATGTACCTGGCCGGCACCGCCCTGGCTGCGACCGCAGCGGTGCTCAGACTGGTCGAGCGGCGCGAGCGGCGTCGCGCCACCCCCGCCTAGAGGCGCTGCGACGTAGGCTGGCTCCATGAGGCTGCTGTTCGTCGAAGACGACCCCCGCATCGCAGAACCGACCTCCGAGGCGCTTCGCGAGGCGGGGCACCAGGTCCACTGGGTCGTGGACGGCGACGAGGGCCTGGCCGAAGCGCGTTCGGGCCACTACGGCGCCATCGTGCTGGACGTCATGCTGCCCCGTATGGACGGCTTCGACCTGACCTACGCGCTCCGCCGCGAAGGGGTCACCACCCCCATCGTCTACCTCACCGCGCGCGGCGACCTCGAGGACCGCGTGCGCGGGCTCGACCTCGGTGGGGATGCCTACCTGGTCAAGCCGTTCGAGCTGCCGGAGCTGCTGGCGACGCTGCGCGCCGTGGCGCGCCGCGCCGAGAGCGCAGGAAGCGCGCAGTTGAGCTTCGCGGAGGGCTCCGGCCGCATGGACACCAGGACGCGGCAGGTCTGGTGGGACGGCGATGAGGTCGGGCTCACCGCCCGCGAGTACGAGCTGCTGGAGACGCTGGCACTGACGCCGGGACGATGGTTCACCCGTGAGGAGCTGCTCGACCGCGTCTGGGGCCCGGACTTCATGGGCGAGCCGCGCATCGTGGACGTGTACGTGAGCTACCTGCGTCGGAAGCTCGCCGACGATGCGATCCACAGCGGGCGCGGAAGGGGGTACCGGGTGCCGTGACGATTCGCTGGCGGATGGCGCTCGCGGTGGCGCTGCAGACAGCCCTGCTGCTGCTCGTCGTGGCAGCGATCCTGTACCTGGCGCTGCAACGGTTCCTGGTCGCCGGTCAGGAGCGCCGCCTGGACACCGCCGTCAACCTCATCGACCTTCACCACGATCTCGAGAACGCCAACCAGGACTCCAACGAGCTGACCCTGGGCAGCGAGTTCCCCACGGGCGTGTCGGTTCGTGTTCTGGACGGCAACAAGGTGGTGCGCCAGTCGGCTCAGTTCCCGAAGGTGCCGACCGACCTTCCGCTGGGGTACACCCACGTCGACGGGCACCAGGTCCTGACGCGCCAGGTGATCGCGAACGGACACCTGGTGCTGGTGCAACTCGCCACCGACCTGGGGGCCGTGCACGAACCCTTGCGTGCCTACCTCCGGGCCCTGCTGTTCACGCTCCCCATCATGATGCTCCTGGCCGGCATCGCCAGCGCGCTGACCGCCGGACGCCTCCTCCGCCCGATCCAGGACCTGCAGCGCTCCGCCAGCTCCATCGGCGCCAGTGGCGACCTGCTGCAGCCCGTGCCGGGCGCGGGCACCCGTGACGAGCTCGGTCGGCTGGCCGCGACCCTCCAGCAGGCCTTCCGTCGCCTCAACGCCACGATGGAGCGGGAGCGGGAGTTCACGCGTGCGGCCGCCCACGATCTACGCACCCCGCTGACGGCCCTGCAGGCGCGCATCCAGGGAGCGCTGGCGCGCCCTCGCGACGTCGAGCACTACCGGGGCACACTGTCCGAGCTCGGACGAGATGTCTCCAGGCTGTCGCGCCTGACCGAGCATCTGTTGCTGCTGGCGCACGACGAGACCGCCTTCCACCCTGCGCCGACCGATCTCGGTCGCGTGGCAGGCGACGCCGTCGATCGCGCGCGCACGCGTGCGCCGGCCGTGCCGATCGACTTCGACGCGCACGCGGCTCCCTCCGTGGTCGGCGACGCCCTGTTGCTGGCCCACGCGGTGGACAACCTGCTGGAGAACGCGGTGCGACACGGCGGCGGAGCGCCGGTACGCGTCGTCGTCGAAGCGGTCGCCGCGGGCGTCACCCTGCGGGTGTCGGACGACGGCCCCGGCGTCTCCGAAGAGGCCCTGCCCCACCTCGGCGAGAGCTTCTTCCGGGGAGACGCGGCGCGTACGGGCGAAGGCAGCGGGCTGGGGCTCGCCATCGTGGCTCACGTCGTCGAGCTCCACGGTGGGAGTTGGAGCGTCGAGAGCGCGCCAGGCCAAGGCTTCCGTGTGAGCGTGGTGCTGCCGGCCGAACCCGCTGCCTGAGCGTCTCCCGCCCTGTGAAGGGCGCGGAGCTCAGCCGCCCTTCGCCAGGAAGCGACGCACGTCGTCCAGGGAACGGGTGTTGAGGACCGCATCCGCGGTCAGCCAGGCGCGCCGCGCCTGGTCCACGCCGAAGTGCATGAAGCCCAGGTGCCTCGTGCTGTGCGCGTCGGTGCCGATGGATACGGTGACGCCCTTGTGCCGGGCCGCCAGGACGTGGACGTCGTTGAGATCGAGTCGCTCCGGCGAGGCGTTGATCTCCACCGCCACGCCGTTGGCCACGCAGGCGTCGAAGACGGCGTCGAGATCGATCGCGTAGGGATCGCGCTCGCCGAGCAGCCGGCCGGTCGGGTGAGCGAGGATGTTCACCTGTGGGTGCGAGACCGCCCGGACCACGCGCTCCGTCTGCTCGGCCTCGCTGAGGTCGAATCGAGAGTGCACCGAGGCGATCACGACGTCGAGCCGCTCCAGCCAGTCCTCCTCGAGATCGAGCGTTCCGTCGCGCAGGATGTCGACCTCGAGCCCGCGGAGCAAGGCGATGCCGCCGCGCCCGCTCGTCACCTCGTCCAGCTCGTTCCATTGCCGGCCAAGCTTCTCCGCGTCCAGGCCACCCGTCATGCGGAGCGCCTTGCTGTGGTCGGTCAGTGCCATGTACCGGTAGCCGCGCTTCTGGCAGCCCTCCATCATCTCGCGCACGCTGTTCTTGCCGTCCGACCAGGTGCTGTGCATGTGGAGGTCGCCGCGGATGTCCTCCACGCCGACCAGCTCGGGGAGACGGTGTTCGACCGCGGCCTCGATCTCGCCGCGGCGCTCGCGAAGCTCCGGAGGAATCCACGCCATGCCGAACGCCGCGTACACCTCCTCCTCCGTGGAGCCCGCCAGACGCTTGCCTCCCCTGCGCTCCTTGCCGGGATCGCCTCCTTCGAACAGGCCGTACTCGCTGAGGTGCCAGCCGCGCTCGACGGCGATCTGGCGAAGCGCCACGTTGTGGTCCTTGGACCCGGTGAAGTACATCCATGCCGCCCCGAAGCTCTCCTCGGGCACGACCCGAAGGTCGACCTGCAGCCCGTTCTGGAGCCGCACGCTGGTCTTGGTATCCCCGCTGCCCAGGACCTCGGTCACATCCTCGAGACCGCGCAGGGTTTCCCCGGCGGCACGCCCGTCGTCCGCGACGACCAGCAGGTCGACGTCGCCGACGGTCTCGCGTCGGCGACGGTAGCTGCCGGCCGCTTCCACACGCCGCACGCCACCGACCTTCCGCAGGCGTCGCAACAGCGCGCTTACGACGGCGTCGGCGTCACCGAGCCGGGTGCGACCCCGGTGGCGGCGCTGGGCCTCGATGCCCGCCAGGATCTTCTCCTGGCTCTTGGCGCCGAATCCCTCGAGCTCGGCCACCCGGCCCGCCTTGGCCTCTCGTTCCAGGTCGTCGATGCTCTCCACGCCGAGCTGTCGCCACAGCGCCCGCGCCTTCTTCGGCCCCACGCCCAGGACCTCGGTCACCGCGACGAGCCCCATCGGCACGGCCTTCGCGAGCTCGTCGAGCTGAGGCAGCCGCCCCTGCTTCACCATCGTCTCGAGCTTGCTCGCGATCTCCTTGCCGATCCCCCGGATCTCCGTGAGGTCGGCGTCCCGCTGCACCAGGTCGGAGACCTGCTCCTCCAAGTCGAGAACGGTCCGAGCGGCGTTGCGATAGGCGCGAACCCGGAACGGGTTGTCGTCGCTCAGCTCCGACAGTGCCGCCAGCGTCTCCAGCAGCCGGGCCAGATCGCCGTTGGTCATTCCCCCTCCGCCACGGGCTCGATGCCGCGCTCCGCGAGCAGGTCGAGGAACTGCTTTTCGCTGAGGACGGGCACGCCCGCCTGGCGTGCCCGTTCCAGCTTGGACCCACCGCCCTCGCCGGCGACGAGGTAGCTCGTCTGGCTGCTGACCGAGCCGGTTGCCTTGGCTCCGTGGCGCGCGACCAGGTCCTGGGCCCCGCTTCGCGAGAACCGCTCCAGGCTACCGGTGAAGACGAAGGTCAGACCCTCCAGGGCTTCCGCTCCCGCCTTCGCCACGGCCTGGCGCGGCCGCACCCGACCGTCGAGCAGGGCATCCAAGACCCCTGTCGTGCGAGGCTCGGCGAAGAAGTCGTGGATCTGTCGGGCCATCACCTCCCCGATGCCGTCGACCTCGGTGAGCGTGGCGACATCCGCCTGCCGGATGCGGTCGATCGTCCCGAAGTGGCGTGCCAGGTCACGTGCCACGGCGCCACCTACCTCGGGCACGCCGAGACCGTACAGCAGGCGCGGCAGCTCGGGCTCGCGGGCGTCCTGGATCGCCTTCGCCAGCTTGCGGGCGGAGACCTCGGCGAACCCCTCGAGGTCCTCGAAGTCCTCTTCATCGAGGTCGAACAGGTCGGGGAGGTGCAGGACCATGCCGGTCTCGACCAGCTGCCGCGCCGTCCGTTCTCCCAGCCCCTCGATGTCGAGGCCGCCGCGGCTGGCGAAGTGCGTGAGCCGACCGACCCGCTGCGCGGGACAATCGAAGCTGTTCGGACACACGGTGTACGGCCCGCTCTTGGTGAGCGGCGTCCCACAGCTGGGGCAGGCCTCCGGCATGGCGAACGGCGCGCCGCGCTCGCCTCCGCTCTCCACCCGCTCGACGACCTGGGGGATGACGTCGCCGGCCCGCTCCACTCGCACGATGTCGCCTTCTCGGATGTCCTTGCGTCGAAGGTCTTCGATGTTGTGCAGGTTGGCACGGCTCACGGTCACCCCGCCGATGGACACGGGACGGAGCAGCGCGATCGGGGTGACCACCCCCGTCCTTCCCACACTGGGGATGATCCTCAACACCTGGCTCGTTTCCACGCGTGGTGCAAACTTCAGGGCGTAGGCCCAGCGCGGATGGTGCGAGGTGGCGCCCAGGGTGCGCCGCACACGCATCGACTGCAGCTTCACCACCACCCCGTCGATCTCGTACGACAGCGTGTCACGCTTCCCGGCGATGGTCTCGAAGTAGCTCAGCACCCCCTCGACGTCGTTCGCCCGTTCGTTGAGGGGGTTGGTCGGTAGCCCCCACACCCTCAACGCCGCCAGCAGCGCGTCCTGGTCGTCGAGGTCGTCCCCAGGGCGAAGGACGTCGTAGCAGAAGATGCGCAGGGGCCGCCTGGCGCTCAGCTTCGGATCGAGCTGACGGACGCTGCCGGCGGCCGCGTTGCGCGGGTTGGCGAAGGGGCTCTTGCCCGCGGTGATCAGCTCCTCGTTGACGTCATCGAAGGCTTCCAAGGGCATGAAGATCTCGCCTCGTACCGACAGCTCCGGCGGAACGGGCCGCTCGTCGTCGCGCAGGCGCAACGGCACCGGCGCGATGGTACGAACGTTCGGCGTGATCACCTCGCCACGGAGCCCGTCGCCCCGGGTGACCGCGCGCTCCAGAAGGCCGTCGACGTACACGAGCTCCACGCTGAGGCCGTCGATCTTCGGCTCGAGCGAGTAGCGCACCGGCACCTCGCCTACGGCGCGCCGTAGGCGCTGATCGAACGCGCGTAGGTCCTCCGCCTTGGAGCTCGAGTCGAGGCTGAGCATCGGCTCGGCGTGGGTGGCAGTCTCCAGTCCCTGCATCGGAGCGCCGCCGACGCGCTGGGTCGGCGAGTCCGCCGTGGCGAGCTCGGGGTGCGCCTCCTCGAGCGCTTTCAGCTCGTGGAACAGCGCGTCGTAGGCGTCATCGCTGATCTCGGGCCTGGCCTCGACGTAGTAGAGGTAGTCGTGATGGCGGAGCTGCCGGCGCAGCTCGGCAGCGCGCTCGCGCGCGTCGCTCGGACCGGTCATGGCCCCATCATACGGACGCCCAGGAAGGCACCGCGTACGTCGCCGCTTCTAGCGCCGCCCCTCTCCGGTCCCACCGAAGGCGACCGGCAGCGACGGCGGCGTCGCGCGCCGGGCTGCCACGACCTCGGGCCGAACCGCGCCACCGGCAACGCGGGCAGTCCCGCCACGCCTCGGTGCCGCAGCTCGGCGCCCCCCGCTTCCCCCGCGCTGCAGCTCCGTGGTGCGCCCGGCCCACCACCGCTCCACCGCATCGTTCAGCGCCACGGCCGCCGAGCCCACCGCGATGATGGCGGCGAAGCCAGCGGCCAGAACGAGCAGGCCCGTCACGCCCGCCCCACCCAATGTGGCTGGTACCTTGGAGCGCTTTCCATACCATGGAGGGTACCTTAATTAGTAAGGCACAGGTGTGGCCCACCACACATGCGCGCCCCCTTCGACCGACGTCGGGTCGCAGGCGTTCCGCCGACGCAACCTTGCGTATCGTCGAAACCGCCGCGCATGGCGGCGCTACCTCGATGACGCCCATCGACCTCCATCCCCTCCAGCAAGGCGCGATCCTCGCCGTCGCGACCGCGACGCTGCTGGCGATCGGCCTCGGAAGGGTCGCCGGAAGACGCCTCAATCGCGCGCTCGTCGCCGTGGCCGGCGGGGCCGTCACCGCAGCGCTCCAGGGAGAGAGCCTGTCGCGGCTGGTACGCTCCATCGACGGGAACGTGCTGCTGCTGCTGGCTTCCCTCATGGTGGTCGCAGCGGGCCTGACCGAGGCCGGCGCGTTCCGGTACCTCACCTTCGCGCTCGCCGCGCGGCGGACGACGCGCGGCGCTCTGCTGGTCGCCGTCGTGGCGGCGGCGGGGCTGCTCTCCGCCCTGTTCTTGAACGACACCGTGGCGCTCATGTTGACGCCGGCCGTCGTTGCGCTCGCACGCCGGCTGGAGGCACCCCCTCTCCCCTACCTGGTCGCGCTGGCGATGGCCTCCAACGCCGGCAGCGTGGCCACGCCCACCGGCAACCCCCAGAACGTAGCCGTCGCCGTGGCGAGCGGGATCGGATACCTCCCGTTCGTCGCGGCCCTGGCTCCGGTGGCCATCGTCTCGCTCGCCGTGGTCGCCGCGACCGTCCTGGTCGTCTATCGGCACGATCTCGGGGGCGGGGTCCCGCCCCCTCGCCCTGCGCGCTCGCCCTCCGTGCGAGGCCGGTCGCTGACGCTGACCCTCCTCGTAGCTGCCGGCATGCTGAGCGCCTTCCTCCTGGGCGTCGCTCCCGCGCTCGCCGCCCTGGTCGCCACGCTCCTGACCCTCATCACGGCAGGCCCGAGCGCAGGCAAGATCCTCCGCCAGATCGACTTCCAGCTCCTCCTGCTGTTCATCGGACTGTTCGTCGTGGTCGGTGCCCTGGTGGGTACTCCCGCGGCGGCGGACGTGCTGGCCGCGGCGACCCATGCCGGCACGGTCGCGCTCTCCGGCCTCGTGGCGCTGGCATCGAACCTGCTCTCCAACGTTCCCGCCGTGCTCTTGTTCCTGCCCGCCATCCGCGGCCACGGCGGGACGACTCCGGCCTTGACGCTCGCCATGGCCTCGACGCTGGCCGGCAACACGACCTTGGTCGCTTCGATCGCGAACCTGATCGTGGCCGAGACCGGACGACGTCTCGGCGTCGAGATCGGCTTCCTGGAATACGCCCGGGTCGGCGTCCCGGTGACCCTGGCGACTCTGGTGCTGGGCGCGCTTTGGCTGGTCGTGCGTTGATGTCCTAGCCCTGCTGGGGCTCGATCAGCTCGGGGCGGTCGACGGCCGGGTTCCCAACGGCGCGCGTCACCGGATAGGCTTCGAGAACCTCGTCGTCACACGGAACGAGCAGGTCCTGCAGCCCCTCGGGGTCGTCCACGGCCGGATCGAGCCACCGTTCGAAGGCGTCACGCTCGAGGATGACCGGCATCCGGTCGTGGAGCGGCCGGAGGACCTCGTTGGGGCTCGTCGTGAGGATGGTGCACGTCAGCAGGGGCGCATCGCCCTTGCTCCACACCGACCACAACCCGGCGAGCGCCAGCGGCCGGCCGTCGCGCCGCCGCACATGAAACGGGCGCTTGCTTCCCCCCGACGTCGACCATTCATAGAACCCGCTGGCAGGCAGGAGGCAGCGCCAGCGCCGCATCGCATCGCGGAACGACGGCTTCTCGGCGGCGCCCTCGGAACGCGCGTTGAACAGGTTGGCTTTGAAGCTGGTCAGGTCCTTCACCCAGGGCGGGACCAGCCCCCAGCGCGCCACCAGCCCTTCCCGGACACCGTCGGAGCGTTGCCGCACGATCGGCACCTGCTGGGTGGGGGCGATGTTGAAGCGCGGGCCACCCGCCAGGCCCGCCAGGCCCGCCACACCGAACAGGGCGTCGAGATCCTCCTCGAAGTGGTAGAGCGTGTACCGCCCGCACATGCCGTGATTATAGGCGCGGGAACAGTTACGTCCGCCGCCCAGGGCGTATCCGTCAGGGCGTCACGCCGACTCGCGGAGTTCCGCCAGGATGGCCTTGCGATCGTCGTCCGCATACTCCACCAGCAGATCCAGGGTGCGCACGAACTCGTTGACCTCCTGCAAGTGGCTAGGGAACGTGACGAAGTTGTGGCTGGCCATGACCTCCATGCGACTGCTCTCGTAGAGCCCGCCCCGCCAGCCATCGGCCTCGATGCGCTCGAGCGTGAAACGGTGGAGCGTCGCCTGCATCAAGGTGTGGATCAGCTCCCGCTGCTCGTCGCTCAGCTGCGCCCAGGACGCCTCGGCACGCTGGCGCCGCTGCTGATGGAAGCTGTCTGCGATCGAGGTGGCGATGCTGCGGGCCTCCTCACGCGAAAGGCGTTGCGTGTCGTCTCCGGGCGGCGCCTTCGGTGGCTCCACGCCTTGTTGGAGCAGGTTGTTGACGAACCCCGCCAGGTTGAAGATGGGACGCCCGGCCGCCTCCGCCTTGCCGGCCAGCTTGCGCGCATAGGCCACGATATCGACCACGCGCTGCGCTCCGTAGCGCTGGATCGTACGGTCGACATCCTGCGCCCACCCGATCTCGCGCAGGGCGTCACGAGCCTGCAGCTCGCGCATGAGCTGCTCGGTATCGGTCTCGCGCTTCACCCGCTTGGCAAGGCTCGCCGGGAGTCGCACGCGCGGCTTGAACACCTCGTTCTTGAGGATGGCGAAGTGGACGCGCCGATACTTCCGTCCGACCTTCTCGGGACGGTAGCTGTACACCAGGCAGGTGTACTTCTTGAACTCCGCCTGGGCCTTGTCGAGGACGTACCGGAAATCCTTGAAGCGGTCGTACTTCCCGTCCAGGCCCAAGCGTAGCTTGAGGTCCTCGATATCGAAGACGAGCTCGCTCCGCTCACCCGCGTAGCTCGCCGTGTAGAGCACCTCGAACAGCCGCATGCTGTTGAAGCTCTCGAAGCTGAGCAGCTGCTCGGTCGGGATGATGCTGAAATCGCGTCGCAGCTGGAGCAAATACGGCTTGAGCTTCTCGTGGACCTTCAGCTCGATGCAGGCCATCTGCTCCTTGCTGTCGCGCCCGTTCTCGTACCGCGCCTCCGACACCCACTGGAACATCACCCAGTCTCCGTTGGGCTCCTTGATCTGGACCGTCTGCTCCAACAACTCGCGCGCGGACTGCTCGATCCGCGAGTAGATCGACTTCCCCTTGATGTTGAACAGCTGGGCGTACTCCCAGGCGGTGATCCGGATCGGCTCGAGCTCGCTGTCGTCCTTGGTGATATCGGAGAGCGCCAACACCAGCAGCCGCTTCGTGAGGATGCCCATCTCCTGCCGGCTGAGCGCCAGCGGATTCGCCTGTGTGATCGACAGGTTCGGGATCCTGCGATCGCCGCCCCCACGGCGTCCATGGCTCTTACCGCGAGTGCGGCTTCGAGGCCGCGACGGCCTCCTCTCCCCTGTCGTTCTGGCTCCTTCGTCACGCGCGGGGGCGCTCTCGGCGCTCCCCTCGGGTCCTCGGCTTGCCTCGCGAGTCATCAAGCGATGGCCTCCAGCTGGATTGCACCATCATACGTAGGCGGGAAACGCCTGTCAACGGTTCCCCGCGCGCACGCAGCGATCGACGGAAGCAGTACCCCGCCTTTCCCCCGAGCGTACCCCCACTTCCCCGTTGGGTCCCCATGATTCCCCCTTGCCGTCCCCACGCTTTCCCGGACCGGTACCGGGCGCCTCCCGCCTCGGTACCGGCGTTTTCCCACATAGCGTCCAGGAGCGCTGTCCAGGACGCCTAAAACGCGTTCTCATTAAAGGTAATGCAATGGCGTCTGACGAATCATCAACAGCAATCCAAGTACTGCTGATGGTTAGGAACTCCAGACCGTGCAGGCAGAGCCCCGCTGGGATCCGCTGTTTGTTGGCAGTGGGCCCGGCCAAGGGGGCGAGCATCCTGGGTGGAGTCTACGCCGCCGGATCCGCACGCACGAGTGAGTACCCCCGTTGTCCCGCTTGTAGCTCGGGGGGTACCATCGGTTTCCCAGTTCAAAGCGCTGTGGCTTCCGCCGTCGCGAATCCGGGTGTGGGGCGTCAAGTACCGCCGGTGTCCCAGTTGCTCTCGACGGGTACCGATTCTTCCCCCGGAACTTGTGGACTCGCTGCGGCCATGCGCTGCACGTGTCACGGGGGCAGCGCTTGTAGGTGGATCTGTGTGCCGACGGCGCCTGGAGCCGTGTTCGGGCGTGGTCGGGACGGCCAGCGCCTCCGTGGTCGCTGGGTGCGGCGTGGGACGGGGGGAAGGATCGGGTACTTGGTGCGAGTTCGGCGGGGGAGTGGGGGATGCTTGAGGGTCTGTCGGGGTGGCCGTCGCGGCAGACAGTGCTCGCGCCGGCTGGGGCGTGGGGACGGGGCGCTGGGAGCGTGGTGGGCGCTG
>CAZIBD010000003.1:0-85414 GCA_964536935.1 uncultured bacterium
CGCACCGACGTCATACCCAGCCCCGCGGCGGCCCGCAACACCACGGCCACCTCGGCCACGCTCAGCGTGCCGGGTGGCTCGTGCGCCCCCGCGCCGAGCGGGTCGCAGTAGCGACACCGAAAGTTGCAGCGCGGCGTCACGCTCAGACGGAGGTCGCGGACGACGCGCCCGAAGCGGTCGACGAGCTCCGTCGGACCCAGCGGCATGGAGCCAGGATAGCGTAGCCCGCGGCGAAACGTGTCTCCGGGCCGTCACCGCTCCGGAGGGTGGCCGGGGTCCGTTCCGGGCGCCGCGGTTCGCGCTCGGGCCCCGCATGAAGCCTTGATTCCCAAGCTTCTCACGTCGCCGGTGCGGCCGGTCGCCTACCATGACCTCGCCCGGGCCCTGAGGCCGGGCTCGGCTCGCGGAGCCGAAACCTGAGGGGCCCGGCCGAACGGGAGGTACCACGGTGAGGCACACCCTCCAACTCGTTGTCCTGCCGCTCGCGCTGGTTGCGTTGCTGAGCGGCTGTACGCTCACCATCCGTCCCGGCGAGCCGTCCTCCACGACCGTGAGCAGCTCGGGCGTGATCGTGTGGGCGCATCTGGGCCTGCACTTCTCCTTCCCCGGCGTGGTCGTGATCGAGCACCACAGCGGGCCGCACCACTTCGACACGGTCTTCCACAGCGATGCCTCGCTGTACGGCGTCTACGGCGACGTGAACAGGCGGATGCGGGAGCAGGGTTGGCACCGCGAGCGCTACGAGGAGCATCACGACCGCATCATCGCCATCTACGTACGCGGCGACCAGGAAGCGCACGTCACCGTTCTCCAGGAGGGGCGGAGCGGGCGCTACCGGCTCAGGATCGACGACTGATCCGTCAGGGCTGCGCGGCAGGACCCCGCCGCCAGCCGCCGCCCGGCCCGCCCACCCAGTGGACGATGCCGGCGGGTCGTTGCCGCAGGGCCTCGAGCACCTGCTCGAACGGCACACGATAGGCGAAGCGCGTCTTCAGGTACCACACCTCGAGGTCGTGAGCGGCCGCGTCGCGATGCGTCACGCCGAGACGTCGCGCGATCTCGGCGGCGCGGTTGACGGCCAGGTCGAACAGGGCATCCCGCGAGGCGCTCACGGAATCCCCGTTCAGCCGCCGTTGCGGCTGCGGGCCTCGTAGCCGGCCGACTCCAGCGCCTGACGTGCGCGCGCCAGCGCCTCCTCGGACTCGACGGCGATGCGCACCGCACCGCCGGACTCACGGATACCCAGGACCTCGAGGTCCTTGATGTTGACCTCGGCGTCCCCCAGCGCTCGTGTGATGCGCGCGAACTCTCCCGGCCGGTCGGACACCGCGATGACGAGCTCGTGCCGCGCCGGCAGCAGGCTGCGTCGCACGATCGGGATGCCGTCGCGTACCCGCTTGGCCGCTTCGGCGCGGGCCAGCAGCGCGTCATCGTCGCCGACGAGGCCCTCGAGCTGCTTCAGCTCGGCGCGGAAGGCACGCATGGCCGTTCCGACGGCGTCGCGGTTGAGGGCGATCATGTCACGGCTCATCCGCGGGCTGCCGGAGGCGACCCGCGTGAGGTCGCGGAAGCCTCCCGCGGCCAGCAGCATCGTCAGCTCGCGGTCGTCGCCGCCGCCCACCAGCGTGGTGAGCGCCACGGCCAGGAGGTAGGGAACGTGGCTGACGGTGGCCACCAGGCGGTCGTGCCTGTCGGGCGACACCCGGATGGGACGGGCGCCGAGCGCCTCCACGAAATGCTGCACGCTGTCGACCGCTGCGGGGTCGCTCGCCTCGTCCGGCGTCAGGACCCACACGGCGTTCTCGAGCAGGCCCGCATCCGCGTGCAGCACGCCCGCCCGGTCGCTGCCGGCCATGGGGTGGCCGCCCACGAACCGAAGCCCCGACAACGCCTCGACCACCTGTGCCTTCACGCTTCCCACGTCCGTGACGATCGCATGCTCGGCAAGGTGGGGGCGCATCGACAACGCCAGCGGCACGATCGCCTTGGCGGGGGTGGCGAGCACCACCAGGTCTGCCTCGCGGAGCCACGGGCCGACGTCCAGACGCGACTCGTCGATGACACCCAGTCCGCGGGCCGCGTCCAGGGCCGCGGGGTCCTGGTCGAGCCCGATGGTGCGCCGGGCGAGGAAGCGTTGCTGCACGCCCAGCCCGACCGAGCCGCCGATCAGGCCGACCCCGGCGAGGACGACGGTGTCGAACAGCGGTGCCGGCCGCATCCTACAGCGACTTCCCCAGAGCCGAGACCACGCCGCGGAGCCGCTCCATGAGGCTACCGAACTCGCCGTCGTCGAGCTGCTGAGCTGCGTCGGAGCGCGCCTCCTCGGGCGACGGGTGCACCTCCACGATGAGTCCGTCCGCCCCCGCCGCCGCAGACGCGAGTGCCAGCGAGGGCACCAGGCTGCGACGTCCGGCCGCGTGGCTGGGGTCGACCCACACCGGCAGGTGGGTCACCTCCTTGAGCACGGGTACCGCGCTGACGTCGAGCGTGAAGCGCGTGGCGGTCTCGAAGGTTCGGATCCCGCGCTCGCACAGCACCACGTTGGGGTTGCCCTGACTGAGGATGTACTCGGCGGCCTGCAGGTACTCGGCGATGCTGGTGGACATGCCCCGCTTGAACAGCACCGGCTTGGCGCTGCGACCTACCTCGGCGAGGAGCGCGAAGTTCTGGGTGTTGCGGGCTCCGATCTGCAGCATGTCGGCCTTCGCCGCCACCGTCTCCACGAGCTCCGGCGAGGTGACCTCGGTGACCACCGGTAGACCGGTCTCCCGTCTCGCCTCCTCGAGCAGCTGCAGCCCCTCCTCACCCAGGCCCTGGAAGGCGTAGGGGCTGGTTCGGGGCTTGAAGGCGCCGCCTCGAAGCATGCGGGCCCCGTGACGCCGGGCGATCGCGGCCGCCGCGCGGAGCTGCTCCCGGCTCTCCACCCCGCAGGGGCCCGCCGCGACCACGAAGACGCCGTTCCCGATGATCACGTCGCCTACCCCGACGGTGGAGTCGTCGTGGCGGAACTCACGAGACGCGAGCTTGTAGGGCTTGGTGATGCGCACGACCGTGTCGACGCCGTGCAGGGCGCTCAGGTGCTCGCGCGCCTCCTCGGTCGGGGCGGGGCCGATGGCGCCGATGAGGGTGCGTTGCTCGCCCTGGCTGATGTGGGGCGTGAAACCCAGCGACCTGATCTCGCCGAGCACGCGGTCGATGGCCTCGGTCGAGGCCTCCTTCTGCATCACGACAACCATGGGGTTCTCCTATGTCGTCCCGGCCGCCGTGGCCGGGGGGTGCTGGGTCGGTTCGGGCCGGCCGGCGCGCCCCATGGACGGTGGTTGCTGGGCTGTCGCTCGCTGCTCGCGGCGGGGGTCAGCGCTTCGCCAGAGGGGTGCCGTACGCGTCCGAGGAAATCTCGACGACGTAGCCATAGCCATCGTCCATGGCACCACCCCCTCCTGGCGGAAAGGTCATGGAAGGGAGTCTACCAGAACCGTCTCGGCTGTCAAGGACGGCTCAGGTGGCCGCGGCCACCGTGGTCCCGGGCCGTTCGGGCGCCGCGAGCCGCGCGCGGCAGGCGTCAGCCAGCATCAGGAACGGGGTGTGGTGCTCGGGGTGCGTGTCCCAGCACATCTCCGGGTGCCACTGCACCGCGACCATGAAGCCGCTCCCGGGGTCCGCGAGCTCGAGCGCCTCCACGATGCCGTCGCCGCTCCGGGCCGCCACCTCGAGGCCGTCGCCGACGCGCTCCACCGCCTGGTGGTGGAAGCTGTTGACGGCCAGCTCCGTCGTTCCGAAGGCGCCAGCGAGGCGCGACCCGGGGGTGAGGGTGACGCGCTGCAGAGGTGCGCCGGTGAAGTCCTTCTGCAGGTGTTGCTCGGTGTCCGCAACGGCAGGCAGGTGCTGGTGAAGACTGCCGCCGTGCGCCACGTTGACGAGCTGGATGCCGCGGCATATGCCCAGGACGGGCTTGCCGAGCGTGCGGAAGGCACGGTACAGCGCGAGCTCGAACGCGTCGCGACGGCGGTCCACCGAGCCCAGGTCGCGGTGGGGTGACGCCCCGAACAGGTAGGGATCGATGTCGACGCCACCCGTCAGGAGCAGGCCGTCCGCTCGGGCCGCGTAGGCGTCGGCCAGCTCGGCGTCCACGTTGGGTGCGACCAACGGCACCGCGCCCGCCTCCGTCAGCGCGAGGGCGTAGTTGTGACCCTGGATGATGTCGTTGCGGCGCAGTCCGCGCTCGCGCGGCACCGTCCCGCTCGTCATCAGGATGACCGGTTGGGGCTTCGGAGCAGGTTTGGACACGGGCCGAGCTTACATCGCACGCGCCCCGACCACCAGCAGCCACGACGCACGACACGGCGCGAACCCGGGGGTCAGCGCTGTCCAGGCCGGGTGCTTCGTGTCAGGTGCTTCGTGTCAACCGGCGGAACAGCAACAGCAGCGCGAACGCGGCCAGGGTGAGGATGGCGCCCATCGCCAGCGCAACCCCGAGGTTGCTCTCCAGCTCGGCGTAGATGGCGAGCGGCATGGTCTGCGTCCGGCCTTCCAGGCTTCCCGCGACCACGATGGTGGCACCGAACTCGCCGAGCGCGCGCGTCCACGTCAGCACGCATCCTTCCACGAACGCCGGCAACGTCAGCGGGAGCGTCACGCGGCGGAACGCGCGCAGTCGGCTGGCGTGGAGCGTGATCGCCGCCGCCTCCAGGTTCCGTGGGGTGGAGCGGAAGGCGGCCTTCATGCTGCGGACGTAGAGGGGGCTGGCGACGAAGAGCTGCGCCAGCACCACGGCCGCGCTGGTGAAGGCCACGTGCACCCCGAGGGCGGCCAGCGGGGCGCCCAGCAGCCCCCGCCTCCCGACCAGCAGCAGCAGCGCCAGGCCGGCGACGACGGGCGGGAGCACGAGCGGCAGGTCGAGGAGGGCCTCCAACAGGACCTTGCCGCGGAACTCGAAGCGGGCCAGCAGGTAGGCCACCGGCGTGCCGAACACGACCGTGGCGGCGAGGCTGACGGCCGTCGTCGCCAGGCTCAGGCGCAGAGCGGTCGTGACGGTGGGGTCGAGCAGCGCCGACGCGAGATCCGGGCGGGCTGCCCGTAGGAGCAGCGCCAGGGTGGGCAGCACCAGCAGGATCATCAGCACCAGTCCGGTGCCGATCAGCAGGCCGGGGGAGAGGCGCGCTCGCACGCGTGTCGGGCCGCTAGGGAGGCGGCGCGAAGCCGTAGCTCGCCAGCGCTGCCAGGCCCGGGCGCGACAGCACGAAGTCGCGGAACGCCTGCGCAGCGGCCGGCTGTCCGCCGCTCTTCAGCACGACCAGCGGGTAGACGATGGTGGGTTGCAGAGCCGGCGGGATCGTGACGGAGCGCACCCCCGTGAGGCCGCGTGCATCGCTGGCGTAGACGATAGCGGCGTCGGCGGCACCGAGGGCCACCTTGGCCGCCGTCTGGCGCACGTTGGGCTCGCGCGACACGACGTTGCTCCGGACCGCGTCGACGAAGGCCGATCCGTACGTTCGAGCGGCGGCGGCGAGCATCTCGTCGGCGTAGTGACCCACAGGCACCTGCGGCGCGGCCAGGACCAGCAGCAGACCCGGCCTGGCCAGGTCGTCGAAGGTCCGCACGGTGGACCGGCTCGGGGTGAGGATGACCAGGCTGTTTCCGGCGAAGGGCGTAGGCGGTCCGAGCTGGAGGCCGGCGTCGGTCACGCGCTTCATCTGGATGGGGTTGGCGCTGGCGAAGACGTCGGCGGGAGCGCCTTGCAGGATCTGCGTGGCGAGGGTCGAGGAGGCGGCGAAATCGAGTGCGACGTGGACGCCGCGGTGGGTGGCCTCGTAGCTCCGTGCCAGCGCGGTGAACGCGTCCGTGAGGCTGGAAGCGGCGAAGACCCGTACGGTCTGGGCTCCGGCCGGCGTCGCCAGGACCAGAGCCAGCGCCGCCACCACGCATCGCACCAAGCGCGTCATCGCCACGAATTCTAGCAGCCGCCACACGCAGCCACGGAAGGAGCGTGTGTCATACTGACGCCTGCCGGTGCGGTCCGCCGGGCGGGTGGGCGCACGTCGGCAACGAGCAGGAGGCGGCATGCCGGGAGTGGCGATCCTCGGAGCCCAGTGGGGTGACGAGGGCAAGGGCAAGGTGGTCGACGCGTTGGGCGCCGAAGCGCACTACGTGGTGCGCTTCTCGGGAGGTGCCAACGCCGGGCATACGGTCGTCGTCGGTGGCGAGGTGTTCAAGCTTCACCACCTCCCCTGTGGCACGCTGCACGATGGGCCGGTGTCGATCCTGGGCGGCGGCATGGTGATCGATCCCTGGGCGTTCGTCGAAGAGCTCGACGCCATGGCCGAGCGGCGCGATCCCGGCCCGGTGTGGATCTCGCACGAGGCGCATCTCGTCCTTCCTCACCATCGCAAGAACGACGAGGGCGGCGGCTTCGTGGGCACCACCGGGCGGGGCATCGGGCCCGCCTACAGCGACAAGGCACGCAGGGTGGGGTTGCGCGCCGGCGACCTGATCGACGCGTCCGTGCTGCGCGAGCGTTTGGCGCGGTTGCTCGAGGCCAAGCCCAATTCGACCGCGCGTGTGGGGTGGACCGATGTCGGGATGGCCATGGAGGCGCTCGCAGGGGTTCGCGAACGTCTCGTGCCGATGGTGCGTGACACCGGCGCGGAGCTTCGGCGCGCTCTCCAGGACGGCCGACGCGTGCTGTTCGAGGGTGGGCAGGGAACCATGCTCGACCTCGCCTACGGAACCTATCCGTTCGTGACGAGCTCGCACCCGACGGTGGGCGGAATCCTGGTCGGCGCGGGGGTGAGCCACAAGGCGCTGCACGCTGTGTACGGGGTGGTCAAGGCGTTCACCACGCGCGTCGGACACGGCCCGTTCGTGACCGAGATCGAAGACGAGGCCATGGCGCTACGCCTTCGTGGCAGCGGATCGAACCAGTGGGACGAGTACGGCACCACCACCGGGCGGCCCCGCCGGGTCGGGTGGCTCGACCTGGTGCAGCTCAAGTACGCCTGCGACATCAACGGCCTGGAAGGCCTGGTCGTGACGAAGCTCGACGTCCTCTCCGGACTGGACAGCGTCAAGGTCTGCATGGCGTACGAAGACGGGCGCCCCGTCTACCGGGAGGTTCCCGGCTGGGGCCCCCTGGAGGGGCTGGGCCGCCGCGAGGCGCTGCCCCGCGAGGTACTCGACTACCTGGAGCTGATCGAGCAGGCCACCGGCACGCCGGTGGTGATGTTCTCGACGAGCCCGCGTCGCGAGGACACCTACGGCGAAGTGACGTGGGCGTCCTGAGGCCGGGCTCGGCCTGAGCCGGGAACCGCAGGCGTGAGCGGGCTGGCCGTGCTGCTCGTGGCGGTGGCGTGTGCCTTGGTCGTGGCGGTCGGGTTCGCTCTGTGGGTGGGCTCGGGCTTGCTGCTCGTGCCGCGCGGCTACGAGCTGATGCCCGAGTTCACCGTGCTCGACTACGAAGCCGGCCGGGTCACCTTACCGCCACCCCCCAGCGCTGCGCAGTTCGCCGACACCCGCAAGCGCGGCGTCCTCGGCCTGCTGTGGCGGACCGGTTACGGGCGCCTCGGTCCGGTCGTGGAGGACGACGGGACCAGGGTCGTGCGGCCTCTCGAGATGGTGGCCGGGGCTCTGCCGGCAGCCGGCGAACCGGCCCGGATCGACACCTTCCTCTACCACCGCGACCCCGGCCAGGACCTCGGTCTCGCGTTCGAAGACGTGCGCGTCGAGAGCGACGTCGGCGAGCTGGCCGGGTGGTGGCTGCCCGGCTCCGCGTCCACAGCCGTGCTCGTTCTGCACGGACGCCGTCGCGGAGAGCGCGCCGAGACGTTGCGGGTGTTACCGGCGCTGGCCGACGGAGAGCGCAGCGTTCTCGTGCTCGCCTACCGCAACCACCGCGACAGCCCGCCGAGCCCCGACGGCTTCTACCACTACGGCGCCACCGAGTCGGATGACGCCCTGGCGGGCGTCGCCTTCCTGGCGGCTCGCGGCGCGCAACGGGTGGTGCTCTACGGCTTCTCGATGGGCGGGGCCACGGCGTTGGAGGCGAGCAAGCGCTGGCCGGTGGAAGGCCCATCGCTCGCCGGCTTGATCCTGGATTCGCCACTGATCGATCCGGCGGCGGTCACCGAGCAGCGCGTCCGGCGGACCGGCATGCCCTTCCCTCGCGCCTGGACGCGGGCGACGCTAGGCCTGGCTTCGTGGCGCAGCGGTTTGCGCTGGCGGACGCTCGACCAGCGGGCGAGCGCGGACCGGATCGGTGTGCCGATGCTGCTGGTCGCCGGTGTCGACGACCGTACCGTGCCGATCGACGCCGTCGACGCCTTCGCAGAGCGGGTGGCGGGACGGTTGTGCTACCACCGGGTGGCCGGTGCCGACCACATCGAGGCGTGGAATCTCGATCCTTCCGCCTACGAGGGGTGGGTTCGGGGCTTCCTCGAGGGGGTCGAGCGGGGCGGCAGGGAGGCCTGATGGGTCCATGCGGCAAGGCGGCGCCCCGTGGTGCGCTCACTTCGGGAGCGCACCACGGGGCGCACGGCGCTAGACAGGGGCGTCTCCGGATCCGGGTCCGGAGCGCCCTCAGCGCCGCTCGATCGGCGTGAAGGTGCGGCCGACCGGACCGTCGTAGGTCAGGCGCGGGCGCATGATGCGGTTGTTCGCGTACTGCGCGTAGAGGTGCGCCATCCAGCCGCTGATGCGCGAGACGGCGAAGATCGGCGTGTACATGTCGCGCGGGAGGCCGAGCATGCGGTACACGGAGGCCGAGAAGAAGTCGACGTTGGGCTTGACCTGCTTGCCCCGCTTCCCCATCTCCTGGTCCATCACGCGTTCCATCTCGAGGCTCATCTCGAACCACTTGCTGTCGCCCGACTCCTCGGCGAGGTGCCGAGCGACGTCCTTGAGGATGATGGCGCGGGGGTCCATCACCTTGTAGACGCGGTGTCCGAAGCCCATGACGCGGCCGTTCGGCTTCTGAAGCTCGTCGAGGACGTACGGCTCCACCTGCTCCACGCTGCCGATCGACTCGAGCGCCTGCATGACGCCCACGTTGGCGCCGCCGTGCAGCGGGCCCTTGAGGGCGCCGACGGCCGCGGTGATGGCGGAGTAGACGTCGGTGAGGGTCGAGGCGGTGGCCCGTCCCACGAACGCGCTGGCGTTGGAGCCGTGCTCGGCGTGCAGCACCAGCGCCACGTCCATGACGCGCGTGGCCGCCGGCGAGGGGCGCTCGCCGTTCAGCATGTACAGGAAGTTCGCGGCGACCGACAGCTCGGGATCGGGCGCCACCGGCTCCTTGCCGTTGCGGATGCGCTCGTAGCCGGCCGTGAAGGTGGCGAACTGGGCCAGCAGCTTCCGCCCGATGCGCCGCACGTTGGCATCGTCGACACCCTCGGCGTCCGGATCGAACGCGCCCAGCAACGACACCGCCGTGCGGATGGCGTGCATCGGGTGGACGGCCTTCGGCATGCTCCGGAATGCGTCGAACACCGGCTCAGGCACCACGAAGTTCGGCGCCAGCTCGGCATGGAAGGCGTCGAGCTCGGCACGGGTCGGGAGGTCGTCGTTCCACAACAGGTAGGCGACCTCTTCGAAGCTCGCCTTGTCCGCGAGCTCGCGGATGTCGTAGCCGCGGTAGATGAGCTCACCACGCTGGCCGTCGATCCGGCTGATCGTGGTGGTATCGATATGGACACCCTCTAGGCCGCGATAGATCGTCTGTTCCATCCGTCCTCCATGATCATGTTGCGCTTGCAGACCTGGGTCTGTCGGCAGCATCTTCGATGCGGCGCACGCGGGTGGACTCGGGGAGGACCCGGGAGCAGTGGCGTAGCGTCGTGGCCCTAGTCTACCCAATGACCGGGGCCCGTCCTGGTTGCGCCAGGTGCGCGGACGCTCGCACCGCGCTGGTCAGGCCATGGGAAGCAGCCAGGCCGCCGCGATGCAGCCTACCGCCGCCAGCAACAACGTGGTGAGAACCGAGCGTCCGAATCGGCGGGTCCCGATGGTCAGCGCCAGGCCCGCCTTGAACAGGCTGTTGGTCGCTGCGGCGATGGCCAGGCTGCGTGCGGCCACGTGGACGTCGAGCCCGGTCCCGACCTGGTGCGCCAGCGTCAGGGTGATGGCGTCGAGCTGCGTGACGCCGGCGAGTGCGCTCGCCAGGTAGAGCCCGCCCGCGCCGAGGTACACCTGGGCCGCCTTGGCGGCGAGCAGGATGGCCGCGAAGAGAACGGCGAACTGGAGGGCGGTGCGCAGCTCGAAGGGGTTGTTCACCTTCGCCCCCTCCAGGTGCTCTCGATTGCGCTCGCGCAGCGCCGTCAATCCCCCGAGGGTGGTGATCACGAAGAGAACGCCCAGCGAGATGAGCGTCGGCGGAATGATCTTGGGCTGCAACACCCCGAGCAGCACCCAGAGCCTCGGCACCATCACCGCCGATGCGGCCAGCACCCCGATGGCGTAGACGATGGCGAGGGCGGGTTGCTTCTTGCTGCGCTCGCTGAAGCTCATGGTGACCGCGGTACTGGAGGCGAGGCCGCCGAGGAGCCCGCTCCACCCGATGCCACGGGTGGCGCCGATCAGCTTGGAGGCGACGTACCCCACGAAGGAGAGCCCGGAGATGAGCACCACCAGCAACCAGATGGTGCGTGGGTTCCACACGCCCCACGGGCCGAACGTCTCGTTCGGCACCAGCGGGAGGATGACGAGCGACACCACCGCGAACTGCACCACCGCGTAGAGGTCCTCCCGCGACAGCGCTCCGGCGAGTTGCCGCAGTTCGGTGCGCATCGAAAGCATGCCGGTGGTGATGACCGACCCGGCCAGGGCCGGCACGAACTCTCCGTACCCGGCCAGCACGCCCAGCCCGTAGGCCACGAGCACGGCGACCTGAGTGGTGCCGCCGACCTTCGTGCCCACGGTCTCGCGCCAGTAGGCGAGCGCGATGAGGACCGCCATCGGCAGGAAGCTCGCCACGAGCACCCAGGAGCTGACGGCCTGCGTGAGCACGCCCACCACCGCACCGAACAGCGCGATGAGGGGGAACGTCCGGATGCCGGCGAAGATCGAGCCCTGCGACTCGCGCTTGCGCTCGCGCTCCAGCCCGATCAGGAAACCGAGCAGAACGGCGACGAGGAAGGAGAGGATGACCTGCTTCGAGTCCACGTCCCGTCATTGTAAGCCGCATTCCTGCTCGCGACGCGGAAAAAGACCGTTCCTGATGCCGCTTTCCGGTCGTTCAGGCGTTTCGGACGCGTTGCAGGATGGCCGTGCCGTAGCGTTCCAGCTTCACCGGGCCGATGCCGTAGACCTGAGCCAGCTCGTCGAGGCTGCCTGGACGGCGCGCCACGATCTCGTCGATCGTGCCGTCTCCGACGACAAGCGCCTCGCTTCGACCCTCTGCCTCGGCGACCTGGCCGCGCCACGTCCGAAGCGCCGCTCGCAGCGCTTCGTCCGTGCCGTCGACCGGACCGGTCGGGGCCGTCGCCCCGTGCGGAGCGGCCGCCCGGCTCGACTGCGGGCGACCCTCCTGCGAGGGCGCAGCGATGGGTGGAGGGGCGTTCCCGGGTGCGGACGCCGCTTCCGGCACGGGCCCTGCCGACACCGCCTCGGAACCGGGCGCCGGACCGCGGCGCGACATCACGACGAGGACGACGCCCGCCGCGATGAGCAGGACGGCGAACGCGGACGAGGTAAGCACGCCCGCTTCGGCCAGCCCGGTGATGACGCCGAGGACGATCAGTGCCAGGCCGACGATGCGGGGCCAGCGATTCTCACGCGGCGCGGCCAGGTCGATGGCGGCAACGCCGGCGCCCAGGCTGACCAGGAAGGCGCCGGGCCAGTGCCAGCTGCCTTCCAGCAAGATCCCCACCGCGACGCCCATCAGGACGGAACCCAGGACCAGGAACGAGTAGACGCGTTCGCGCTGGTAGGCCACCAGGAAGCCGGCGGCGACCAGGCCGATCCAGAGCCAACCGGAGTCCCCCGTCAGGCGGGACAGCAGGGCGACGAGGCCGATCGCGATGAGCGCGTAGGCGACGAGGCGCGTGTTGGTCATGGCGGGCGTATCTCCTCTCCCGGAGGCAGGGCGGGTGGGGTGCGACTCCAGGCCAGTGTAGCGCCCCGGGGCCGGCCGGCCGCCGGCGCGAACCCGTCAGGGGGGCCGTCCGCGCCGGCCCCAGCGCCGTGTCCGCGCTATGGGATGGGCTACAGCGGGGCCCCTGGCGCAGTGGTATCGTCGCAGGGAACCTGGAAGGCGAGGCTCGCCGTGACCGTCGCGGCGACTCGAGTGGGCACTCGCGATGACCAAGCGTTCGGACATCCGGCTACCCGTAGTACTGCTAGGCGACGTTCCCGCCGCCTCAGCCCCGGTGTCGTTGCACCGGGGCTTCTTCTTGGACTCGGTCGAAGGAGTCCAGGCGTCGGAGCGCGCAACGCGGGTCACGGTCTCAACCGGGGCCGGCGCCCGCATCGCCAGCGAAAGGAGGCCTGCGTGATTCGCGACTCGCAGCTCTTCCAACCTTTCAGCGACGAACCGATCTCGCTCATCGATCGTTCGGGCGAATGGAAGGGAACGTTCGACCTCGACCTGGACCCGACCGCCCTCCGCGGGATGTACCACGACCTGGTGGCGGGCAGGATGATGGACGAACGCCTGAGCCGCTTGCAACGCCAGGGGAGAGTGAGCTTCGTGGCGCCCAGCGCAGGGCACGAAGGGGCACAGGTGGGGGTGGCGCATGCGCTGGAGCGCGGGCGCGACTGGCTCTTCCCCTACTACCGGGACACGACGCTGCTGCTCGCGTTCGGGCTGCCGCCGGTCGAGATGCTCGGTCAGGCGATGGCCACCCGGGCCGACACCAACAAGGGGCGTCAGATGCCGTCCCACAACGGTTCGAAGGGGCTCAACATCTTCACCATCGCGTCGCCGATCGCATCGCACATCGCGCCGGCGGTCGGAGCGGCCATCAGCATGAAGGTCCAGGCCAGTGGGCAGGTCGCCGCGACCAGCTTCGGGGAGGGTGCGACCAGCGAAGGCGATTTCCACGCGGCACTCAACTTCGCGGGCGCGCAGGGGGCTCCGGTGGTGTTCGTCTGCGAGAACAACCGCTACGCAATTAGCGTGGACTACAACAAGCAGACCGGTGCCGAGTCGATCGCCGCCAAGGCCCACGCCTACGGCATGCCGGGGTACACCGTCGACGGCATGGACGCGCTGGCGACCTACTACGTCGTGCGAGAGGCCGTCGAGCGCGCGCGCAGCGGCCTCGGCCCCACGCTGGTCGAGACGCTGGTGTACCGCTACGGGGCCCATTCGTCGGCCGATGACGACAGCCGCTACCGGCCGCGCGAGGAGGTGGAGGCGTGGAAGCGGCGCGATCCGCTCGAGCGCTTCCGCATGTTCCTGGAGGGGCGCGAGCTCTGGGATGACGCTTCCGAGGAGGAGCTGCGACTCGAGATCGACGAGGCCTTCAAGTCCGCGACGGCCGAGGCGGAGGCGGCGGGCCCCATCCCGCTGGAATGGATGTTCGAGGACGTTTTCGCTTCGCCGCTCGCGAGCCTCGAGGAGCAGCGCCGTGACCTGCTGGGTTGAGCCGGCCTCGCGATCCAGGGTCGTGGAGGCCTCCGAGAGGGGCTGTCCGTGACGGTGCAGACGATGGTGCAGACCATCGCTCGGACGCTCGACCAGGAGATGGCGCGCGACGAGCGGGTCGTGGTGCTGGGGCAGGACGTGGGCAAGCGCGGCGGTGTGTTCCTGGCCACCGAGAAGCTGTTCGACAGGTACGGTCCCGACCGCGTGATCGACTCGCCGTTGTCGGAGGCGGCCATCATCGGCGCCGCTCTCGGCATGGCGGTGCACGGCCTGCGGCCGGTTGCGGAGGTCCAGTTCTCGGACTACATCTTCCCGGGATTCGACCAGCTCGTTTCGCAGGTGGCGAAGTTGAGATACCGCTCCGGTGGGCAGTTCACCGCACCGATGGTCATACGCATGCCGTCCGGTGGAGGGGTCAAGGGTGGGCACCACCACTCGCAGTCGCCGGAGACGCATTTCGTGCACACGGCCGGGTTGAAGGTGGTCTACCCCTCCACGCCGACCGACGCGCGCGGCCTTCTGCGCACGGCCATCCGCGATGACGACCCGGTGGTGTTCATGGAGCCGAAGCGGCTCTACCGGGCCGTCAAGGAGGAGGTCCCGGACGACCCCGAGTTCGCGTTGCCCCTGGGGCGCGCCGTCGTTCGCCGCGAGGGGAACGACGTGGTGCTCGTGTCCTACGGCGGCAGTATGGCGGAGACGCTCAAGGCCGCCCAGGCGCTGGAGGACCAGGGGGTGTCGGCTCACGTCATCGACCTCAGGTCGCTCATGCCGTGGGACAAGGAGACGGTGCTCGACGCCGTGGCGCGCGTGGGGAGGGTTGTGCTGGTGAGCGAGGCGCCGCGCACGGCAGGCTTCGTGAGCGAGCTGGGCGCGACCATCGCCGAAGAGGCGCTCGATCTGCTGCTGGCGCCACCCGTCCGCGTGACCGGGTTCGACACCCCATACCCCTACGCGCAGGATCGCGAGTACCTGCCGGGCCCCAACCGGATCCTCAAGGGCGTCCAGCGCGTGTTGGACTACTGACATGCCCGGTGGCGCCGTGGCTCGGCGCGCGACCGGCGCCTCGACGGCGCCCTGGTAGCGTGACGTGAGCGAGATTGCCAGCCGCGGCCGAGCGGCACCGAGGAGTGTGCATGCCTAGAGAGTTTCGGCTTCCCGAACTTGCCGAGTCGGTGGTGGAAGGGGAGATCGTCCGCTGGCTCGTGGCGGAGGGCGAGGAGGTCCAGCAGGATCAGCCCGTCGTCGAGGTCATGACCGACAAGGTCACGGTGGAGCTCCCCAGCCCGTACGCGGGCGTCCTGGAGAAGCAGCTGGTGGCCGAGGGCGACGTCGTCCCCGTCCACGAGCCCATCGCGCTGTTCGCCGACGGCGGCGCTCCGGTGGCGGGTCCTGCGGTGGCGCCGAGCGTGCAGGCCCGGGAGGAGCGTTCGATCGTGGAACCGGGAGGGGTGGCCGAGGAGGACGATGGCGCGAGCCTCTCGCTGTTCCGCCCCGGTCCCGAGGAGGACGCCGGCCCCACGTTCCAGGTGCGTCGCGGTGGCGCGGCGCGCGACGGGACGGCCGGCCCTAGCGCGACGGGCGCCGGCGCCACGGTGGCGCCGGTGCCACCGAAGACCTCCCTCGCCGCACGCGGCCCTTACGGCCGCGTACTGGCCGTCCCCGCGGCCCGCAAGCTGGCGCGAGAGCTCGACATCGACATCGAACAGGTCGAGGGCAGCGGTCCCAACGGGCGCATCCGTGTCGACGACGTGCGAGCCCACGCCGAGCGCGGCGCCGGCGCGGTGGCGCCGGCCCGTCAGCCGAGCCGCTACGTGAGCCCCGAGGGTTACGGCGACCTCGAAGAACGCATCCCGCTGCGCGGGCTGCGGCGCATCATCTCCAACCAGATGCTGGCGTCCCATCTACGGACCGTGCGCACCCTGCACGTGGACGAGGCGGACGTCAGCGCCCTGGTCGCCCTGCGCCGAAGGCTCAAGCCCATCGCCGAGGCGCGCGGCGTGAAGCTCTCCTACCTGCCCTTCATCATGAAGGCCGTCGTCGCGGCGCTCCAGGAGTTCCCCCAGCTCAACGCCAGCCTCGACGAGGAGAAGGGCGAGATCGTCCGCAAGCACTACTACAACCTGGGCATGGCGGTCGCGACCGAGGCCGGGCTCACCGTGCCCGTCGTGAAGGAGGTCGACGGGCGCACCCTGCTGGAGGTCGCCGCCGAGGTCCAGCGGCTCGCGGTCGCGGCGCGCGAGGGCAAGCTGACGCAGGATGACGTGCGCGGCGGCACCTTCTCCATCACCAACATCGGCAGCCTGGGGGGCCTGTTCAGCTTCCCGATCATCAATATCCCCGAGGCCGCCATCCTCGGGGTCCATTCCATCAAGCGGCGGCCCGTGGTGCTCGAGGACGACAGCATCGTGCCCCGCGACATGCTCTACCTGAGCCTGTCGTTCGACCACCGCCTCGTCGACGGCGCCGAGGGCGCGACGTTCACGAGCAGGATCATCGAGCTGCTCGAGACGCCCGAGGCGATGATGCTCGACCTGTAGACAGGCGCCGCTACGGGTGTCGGCGCCCGGCGTGCCGGTCCCGATCCGAAGCGTAACGGAGCGCCCCGAGCCCGGGGCGCTCCGTATGGTGTCAGCCGTGGGGTGTCAGCAGGGGCGAAGCCCGGCGCTCACGGTGCCGCGGTTGCCGTCGCGGCTGCCGACGGGGTTCCGATGCGGCCCTTCAGCACCGCCACGATCCGGTAGCGGTCGCCGGCTGCGCCCGTGGTGTCGAGGTAGCTGGTGTCGGTCAGCGGATCGGAGATCTGCACGAAGGCGCCGCTGCCCTGGGCCCGCTCCACGGCGTAGGCGACGCCCTCGGCCTGCAGCGGCTTCCAGGTGAGCCGCACCCCGGCCTTGGCGGCGCTGGCCGTGAGGCCCTCGACCGTCCCCGGCCCCGCCAGGCTGAAGGCTGTGGCCGACAGCGCCGCCGAGGGTGGCGATGCGTTGCCGGCGGCGTCGACTGCCACCAGTTCGTAGTCGTAGCGCGTGCCGGCCGTCACGTGACGGTCGAGGTAGTGGCTGGTACCGGCCGGCAGGTCGGCGCCGAGCTGGCGGTAGGCCCCGCCTGCGGCAGAGCGCAGCAAGCGGTAGGCGTGGATGTCGGGATTGGCGTCGCCCGCCCAGCGCAAGGCGATGGCGCCGTCGGAAGGCGTGATGGACGTCAGCACCGGCGTCGGTGGCGGCGTCTTGTCGACGACCTTCCCGGTCACTGCGTCCGACGGCTTGCTGCTGACGTCGGTGGCGTTCACGGCCACCACCCGGAAGCTGTAGGCGTTGAGGGAGTTGGGTGGCACGGGTTGGGTGAAGTGGGTCGTCGTCACCTGCGCCACCAGCTGGTAGCTGGACAGGGTTGCCTGCGGGTCGCGACCCGCGAACACCTTGTAGCTGGCGACGTCGCGCTGCGGTGGCGCCTGCCAGGTCAGCTCCAGCGAATGGGTGGTGGCCTTGAGGGTGAGGCCGGTAGGCGCGTCCGGCGGGTCGAAGTCCGCGCCGCGCTCGGACCACAAGGGTCCCAGCGGACCAAGGCGACCGTCGGCGTCGACGGCCGCCAGCGCGTAGTAGTAGTTCACCCCGCCCTCTACGGGCTTGTCGAGGTAGCTCGTGGCATCGGGCGCGAGCGCCTGCGCCGTGATCTGGGTGGGGCGCTTGGCCGGGTCGGTGGTGCGCAGCACGGCGATGCCCTTCACCTGCGGGTCGGTAGGGGCGGTCCAGTGCAGGCGGATGGCCTTGTTGAGCACGTCGTCACGGCTGATGGCGATGCGGGGCAGGGGCTTGTTCAGCGGCACCGTGAAGGCCAGCGGCGTCGACGGGACCGCCCGGCGCCCGAACAGGTCGATGGCGACGACCGTGTAGACGTAGCGCTGGCCGGGCGTGACCTTGGGATCCCGCAGGAAGTCCTCCGACCTGGCCGTGCCGGCCGCCGGGAGGAACATCGGGTTTGCGGTGAGCTGGGTCCGGCTGCCGTCAGGGTTGCGGCGGTAGACCTCGTAGGCGGTCACCAGCGAGTCGGCGCCGGGACGCGCCCAGTGCAGGTGCACGGCGCCGGCAGCGTAGCTCGCCGCCAGGCCGGAGGCGGGGGCCAGGGGGGTGGGCTGGCCGGCGGTGATGCGCACCGTTCCGATGGTGCGCCCTCCGGGTCCGGCGACGCGCACCTGGTAGCTGTAGCTCACGCCGGCCTTGACGTCCTTGTCCTCGATGAGCAGGCCCAGCGCACGCGCCAGCCGCGGCCGTGCCACCGTCTGCAGCACGCCGATGGCGCGGGCGAAGGCGGTGTCGCTGGAACTGGCGTTGGTGCCTCCGAAACCGGGCGAGAACAGCTGGGTGAGGTACGCATACTCGTCCTGGCTGGCGTAGCCGTCGGCGACGGCCTGCTGTTCGGGCATGGGGGAGGGGACGGCGATGCGCTGGACGGTGCCGCCGCCGGTACGCACCACGAGGAAGCCGGCCTTGGGCAGGATGTGGTCGGGCGCGAACCAGCGCAACAGGACCCCGCCCTTGGTGGTCGCCGCGGCTACGGGCACGGGCGGCGCGCTGGCCGTCTGGCCGGCGGCCGTCTGGGCGGCGGCGGGCGTAGCGAGAGGGGCCAGCGCCAGCAAGGCGGCGGCCAGGCCGATGAGGCGTCGGGTGGTGGATCGCAGCTCGGGGAAGGTCACCTCAATCACCTCAGAGCGGGATGGTGGCATGCGTCGAGACGTGGATGCTGGGCAGGTGCGAGACGTGGGCCGACACCTCCATGGTGCCGGAGAACTGGAAGGGGTTGGGGGCCTCGAGCTGCCCATAGGCGTAGATCGAGGCGCCGACGGACAGGTGGAGGTCGCCGCAGCTGCCGCCGGCGCTGGCGTTACCCCAGGCGTCGATGCTGCCCAGGATCTGGCTGTTGTTGTCGGGCTTGACATACACGTTCAGCCCGCCACCGAAGCCGAAGCTGGCGTCGGCCCAGACATGGTAGTGGCACACCCCGGCGCTCCCGCTCTTGCTGTAGTGCCAGGCGAAGCCGTACTGGCCATTGACGAAGATCCCCTTCGAGCCGACCGGGATGTTGGGACTGACCACGCCGGGGCGCGGAACCTTGCCGGCCACCAGGTAGCCCGACTTGTAGGAGGGGATGACGTAGATGCGGATCGGACTGCTGTAGGTCCCGATCGCCAGGTAGTACTGGTTGTCCTTCCAGGAGGCGACGAGCTCGGCCAGGCCGGACACGCCCACCATCTTGAGGCCGGCGGCGTCGATCTCGAGCGGTTGCAATCCGCTGCAGCTGAAGCCCTGGATGCCGGTCGCGGTCGGTCCGGCGCAGAGGGTCGCGGTGATGGCGTCGGCGTTGATGGTGAAGTTGCCGGCGAGGTTGGGGGGAGCGCCCGCGTCCACACCCTCGGCCAGCGTCTTCATGGTCCACCCCTGCCCGGCGATGGTGAGGTTCTTCGAGGCGTTCAGAATCAGCTCTCCCTTGAGGTGCCACAGAAGGCCGTAGGTGGCGCTGTCCTTGGACTGGTCGATGTAACCGATGACCGTGCCCGCCAGGAAGTTGAAGGGGTCGGTGGGATCGACGCACTCGCCGGCGTGGACCAAAACGCTGGGAAGCTTGCCGTCGGGGAGGTAGCCGTTGTCGGCGCGGCACGCCTGGTTGCCCTGGCCCAGGGTGGTGAGGGTGAGGTGGCTGCCCACGCCGCCTTCGAACTGGTAGAAGGCCAGCACCGGTGCCCCGTCGACCCTCACGACGATGGGGGTCCCTGCCTTGGCGAGGTCGGTGGAGGCGTAGACGAACCAGTAGGGAGTGCCGCTCTGCTGACCGAAGGTGCCGGCCACGCCGATGTTGAACTTCTTCTCGACGGTCAGGCTGCCGCCCCCGCTGAAGCGCACGTCGTCCGTCTGGAAGTCGACCGCCCCGCCCACCGTCACGGCGAAGCTGACCGGCGACGCGTCGCCGCCGTCGTAGCCGAGGGTCACCCCCTCGAAGTCCCAGCCGCGGTCGTGACCGGAGGAGACGTAGTACCAGGAGGGTGCGACATCGGCCTTGACCATGCCGTCGATGGACAGGTTTCCCTTGAGGCCGATGCCATACTTGTCGCCCGTGTGCTTGACGCCGATCTCGGCGCCGGCTCCCAAGTACGGGAACTTGCCGATCTCGAGCGCGGGCACGTCGAGCAGCGTCTGCCAAGTGGTGCCGCCGAGCGAGGCATTGCCGTCGGACGTGAAGGTCAGATCGTTCAGCAGCAGCTCGAGCTTGTAGAGGTTGATGATGGTGTTGGCCGTGTTCTTGGCGTTGGAGTAATCGGTCTTGGCCTGGTCCAGCAGGCCGCCGTCGCTCGGCAGCGAGCCCATGACGTTGTCGGCGGCCGTGGTGTTGAGCTTGGTGGGGTCGGACGCCCACTTCGACGACAGCGCCCAGACGGCATTGGGGAAGGTGAGCTCGAGCTTTCCGTCCAGCGTGCCGGGCACGAACTGGAAGGTGCCCTGCCCGGCCAGCACCCCGCTATGGCCGAAGTCGTGGGCGACCGGTCCGGCCGTTGCGATGCGATAGGCGGGACGGCCGAAGCGGTCGTTGTGGTACAGCGGCGTGATCGTGACCGGCACGTTCTCGTCGAACATCGGCACGTGGACGGTCGCCACCGCCGGTTGCGTGTGGACGATGGTCGAGTCCACGAAGTCGATGTGGGTCTTCTGCACGATGGTGAACGGCCATCCACCCCATGTGAACGGCCCTTTGTTGGCGCTGCCCCAGGGGCTGGTGTAGACGGTCTGGTACCCGGCGCTGGTCCAGGCGACCTCCGCCGGGGCGGGGGCCGTCATGCTGTAGCTGGAGCCCACGTGGTTCACGCTTCCGGACCTCAGGTGCAAGCGCGTGTAGAAGTAGACGATGCCCATCCAGGCGACGCTTCCCGGCGCGATCGAGGGCGTGCGGTTGACGCTGGCCCAGCCAGAGTAGGCTTCCTGCGCAGCGAGCAGCTTGCTGTTGATGCCGGAGTAGAGGTTGTAGATCCCTGTGGTCGACATGTCGATCGCGCCCATGAGCTGATGCTCTTCAAGGCCCCCGAACGCCCACCCGGTCGTCCCGATCGGCACGCCATCAGTGTTCGTGACGAGGGAAAGGATGAGGCCGTCCTTGGGGCCGTAGCCGAAGTTGAGCGCACGGTTGAACGTGAAGGCTTCGCCGGAGGGGAGCGTGCCGTGCCCGGTGAGCCCGGGATCGGCGAAGCTGTCGGACTTGCCGAGGGTGAAGTTGGTGACGGTGACCTTCAGCCCCTCGAGGCGCAGCGGCATCTTGATGGCGAGCGACGGCAGCGCCAGGCTGGCGTGGCCGCCGTTGACCACGTCGTTGGCGTAGCTGTAGAGGGCGTCGAGGTGCTTGAACGTGAAGGGCAACGGACCCTGCTCGCGCCCACCGACCACCCAGCTCGGGAGGGTGGCCTCGCCCGAGACGTCGGCCAGCCCGTTCGGGTACTTGAAGGGAGCGGTCAGCTTGGTGACGTGCAGGACGAAGTGGTTCTGGAAGACGAGCACCGTGGGAGGCGTCATGGTGCCGTTGAGGTTGAACGCAAAGGTGCGGATGGGCTTCCCCCCACCGATGGTCAGCATCAGCTTGAGCTCGTAGCTGTGCAGGCCGAAGCCCTGGGCGAACACGTGGTCCACCGTGCTGGTGCCGTCGCTGCCGACCGTCAGTGGCGCGCTGGTATTGTCGCCGAAGTCGAGGCTGTAGGAGAAGCCGCTACCGGTCGCCAGCCCACCGACGGTAAGGGTCACGTCGTAGGTCGGGTGGCCGTCCTTGAAGAAGTTGGGGAACGATGGCGTGATGGTGTTGGCAAAGGTGGTACCGGGTAGCTCCTGCGTAGCGACTTGCTGCGTGGCGCCGTTGTGGATCAGGTACAGGGTCGCCGGTCCGTACTTGAAGGTGTAGCGATGGTGGAGCGTGAGCGTGGCGGTGGTCGGACCGGTGAAGGTGGTGGAGGTGTGATCCCCGAAGGCGAGCTTGTAGCTGCCACCCGGCACCAACTTGGACAGGTCGATGGTGGCCGGCTGGCCGAAAACGGTGTCCTTCTGGGGGAAGGCGATGGCGCCGGTGGGAGCGTACACCGTGAGGTGGACGCTGGCCCGGGAGGCCGTGCCGGGCGTGCCGGGATAGCGCGCCATCAGGCTGATGGTGAGGGGCCCCGGTGCGAGCGGTGCGAACCTCGACGCTGTGGCCACGCCGTTCTTCGGTGTCAACGCAATGGCATTGGTGGTGTCGGTGCCGAACACGAGCTGATACTGCGCACCGGGGACCAGCCCGGCAGCGCGGAAGTACAGCAGGTCGTCGGCGATGGCAGGACCGCTGGCGGCATTGCCGGAAGCATCTGTGCGAGTCAGGGTTTCGTGTCCCTGAGGCCAGGCGGCGGTGTAGGTGGTGCTGGCGCGGGGTTGGTAGGTGGGCCCCTCGCGGGCCGAGAGCTCGAGTTTGAAGGTCCCCGCGGTGAACACCTCTGCCGTCACGGTGGCGGTGTCGGCGGTAGCGACCAGGGTCTGCACGGTGCTGCCTCCACCGAAGGCGAGCGAGTAGGTCACGCCAGGGAGGAGGCCGCTCAGGTCGACCCTGATCTTCATGGCGCCGCGGGCCGGGTCGACGCCCGTCTGGGTGGCCGTGAGCGACTCCGTCGGCGGTGGCAGGGATACGGTCAGCGGGGCCACCGCGATCAGGGTCGGCGTGCCTTGCTGGGCGAGGAGCAGCTTGACCGTGATGGCGACGAGCGGGCTCTTGTAGACGTGCGTCTCGGAGAGCGTGCCCTGCGAGTCGGCGGCGGCGGTAGAGGCGGTGCCGTCGCCCCACTCCAGCCGGTAGTCGTAGCCGGGGACCAGGCCGCTGGCATCGGCGGTGACGGTGTCCGCCAGGGTGGGCTGGGCCGGGGTCAGCGTGAGGTTGCCGCTGCTCTGGACGGTCACGAGCTGTTGTGCCGACGGCGTGGACGAGCCACTGACGGTCAGCGCCGCGACGAAATTGCCTGGCCGCTGGTAGGCGTGCTGGTAGCTGCCGCTGCCCGTGATGGCCGCCGTCGTGCCGTCGCCCCAGTCGATGCTGCCGTTCCCGGGCAGCCCCTGGACGGTGGCGGTGACGGGCGCGCCGACCTGGGCCGGGTTGGGGGAGAGCTGCATCGACAGCGAGGTGTTGCTGACGACCACCGATGCCGCGGCGTTGGGGATGGCGGCGCCGCCGACCTCGAGACGGATGAGGTAGCCGCCGACGGCGGTGTAGCGGTGCGTGTAGCTGCCGTTGGAGGCGCCTGAGGTCGTGTTGCCGTCGCCCCAGTCGATGGTGAGCGTTCCGTGCACGCCGCTCAGGGTCGCCGTCACGGTGCCCCCGGGCGACACCAGCGACGGGCTGGCGCTCACCGTGGGCGCGGCGTACACGGTGACCGCCTGGCTCGCCTGCAGCGGCGGGCTTTTGGCGGCGTCCATGACCTTGACGGTGTAGGTGCCGGCGCTGGCGTAGGCGTGAGTGTTGGTCTGTTTATACACGTAATGCTGGAGCGTGACGATGGTGCCGTCGCCCCAATCGAGGGTGGCCGCGACGTCGTAGAAGCCCGACTGATCGGTCGTGGCTGTGAAGGGAAGGCCGGCGTAGGTGGCGCTCGGGGTCACGCTGAGCGTGGTGGTCTGCGCGTGGGCGAGCGGTAGCAGCAGGACTGCAGCGAGCCACGCGAGGCGAGCGAAGGCGGGGGCGGGTCGGTGGGTGAGGAGCCGCATCAGTCGCTACCTCCGAAGTCGTATCGCAGCCCGAGGCCGATGGTGGCTACCGAGCCGGTGTCGCTGGCGAAGCTCGCGCGGTAGCCGGCTTGCGCCTGCAGCGACAGCGCCGCGAGCATGCGCAGCCGGGCCTTGAGGCCGGTCTTCACCGCCAGCGTCGGGTTGGCCTGCAGGCCGGCGCTGCCGTCGAGGGTGAAGGCGCCGGTCTTGAAGCCGCCCGTCAGGTCCAGACTGGCGTTGAGATTGGTGCCGTCGTACTGCAGCGAGCCCTGGGCGCTGCCGTGCGCCGCGGGCGTGCCCACCTGGGCGGACACGCTGCCGTTGGCCGAGGGCGTGACCTTGCCGTCGGTGTAGAGCTGGAGTCCCCCGCTGACGGCGGCGCCGACCGTCCAGCGGCCCGGGGAGGCGGCGATCTTGAGGCCGGCGGTGGCGCCGTTGTAGGTGCCGTCGGTCCCGCTGCCCCCCTGGTAGCCGCCGGTGACGTCGAGCCCGTGGGCGACGGGTACGTCGGCACCGGCGCTGTAGGTGTAGCTGTCTGCGCTGCCGTCGTTGGAGCGGCCGACGGTGGCGCGGAGCGTCACGGGCGCCAGCCGCTCGGTGGACAGGCGGAGCGTCTCCTGGTTGGTGGGCGCCGCCGCGCTGGCGGTGGTCAAGCTCACGCTCAAAGCGGCGTCGTCGGGCTTGTCGGGCCGCACGTCGAGGCTCAAGCGATGGTTCTGGCTCGACGTGTCGGCCGCACCCGTGGTCTGCGTCCACTGGATCTGATCATCGAGCCGCGGCGTGAGCCGCACACCATCGGGGCCCCACGGCGCGAAGGTCGCCCCGATCCCGGCGCTGAGGGTCTGCGTGGCCTGGCCGTTGGCGATGTTGGACGCCACGGCCGAGCCGGTGGTCTGGAGCGTCGTGCGCCAGTGGAGCCCGGTAATGCCCGGCGCGACCGCCTTGTAGCTGTCGCTGAGGCCGAGCTGCACGCTGCTCATGTGGTAGCCGGTGCTCCCCGCCTCGCTGGCAGCGACGCCGGTGACGAGGATCTTCGGCAGCCCCGGATCGGTCACCGACAGGGCGCCGAGGAGCGTCTTGCGAGCGCCCACGGTGCCGTCGGCGGGGACGGCGTCGAGAGCCAGCGACAGGGCGGCCTTGCGGTTGCTGAGCTGCAGGCGCACGCTCTGGTGTTGGAGGTTCACGTTGCTGGCGGTGATCGTCACGTGGCGGTCGGGCACGTCCAGCGACAGCGAGGCGCTGACGCTGAGCCCGCGCAGCACTCCCTGGCCGGCGCCGTAGCCCACAGACGCGCCCTGCGTGGACGAGGCGAAGTAGTCGGTGGAAACGTACCCCTTGAGGTTGCTGATCTGGGGGCCGGTGGCCTGACTGGGCGGCGGCGGGGGCGCGTGCATACGGGCGGTTGCCGTGTAGAGCAGGGCCGCGTGCGCCCCGTCAACCAGCCGGACGGTGTAGCCCCCCGCCTTCGCATAGTGGTGCAGGGTGCGCTGCGGGGAGGGAATGCTCTGGCTCTGGCCGTCGCCCCAGTTGACGAACACCTTGGCCGCGTCGGGCGGTAGCGCCGTCACGGTGAGGACCGCAGTGAGAGGATCGTGAGGATCCGTCGTCAGGGTCGCGACCGTCTGGGCCGTTGCCACGCCACCCAGGGCCAGCACCATGGCGATCGCCAGGCTACGGACGCGTCGCATGCCCGACGGGTAAGCGTCCGCTTCGCGGGACGGAAACACGACGTCTGGCGCGGCCCGACCACCGCGCCGATGCAGAACGCTGCACCAGGATCCACCCTTCCCTGCACGTGTGTGACAGCAAGCTGTGCGGCTGACTTGCCGGAACGAATATGGATCTTAGCACAAAGGTATGGAAGGGTGCGCAATTTCATGCACTCGCCATAGACGTGGAGGGCGCCTCCCCATTCGGGGTGGCGCCCTCCCACCGTGGACGGTCGGTCCCTAGATCAGGCCGGGACGGGCTGCGCTTCGGGCTCGCCCTCGGGCTTGCCCTTGCCGGCCTTCTGGCCGCGGCGACCGTACTTGAGCGCGGCATGGGCCGCAGCCAGCCGCGCGATCGGCACGCGGAACGGCGAGCAGCTCACGTAATCGAGCCCGAGCTCGTGGCAGAGGTGGATCGACGTGGGGTCGCCGCCGTGCTCGCCGCAGATGCCGACCTCGAGGTCGGGCCTGGTGGCGCGGCCGAGCTTGGTGCCCATCTCGATGAGCCGGCCGACGCCGTTCGGGTCGATGGTCATGAAGGGGTTCTCCTCGAGGATGCCGTTCTCGAGGTAGTGCATCAGGAATCCCTTCTCTGCGTCGTCACGTGAGATGCCGAAGGTGGTCTGGGTGAGGTCGTTGGTGCCGTAGCTGAAGAACTCCGCCGACTCCGCCAGCTCGCTCGCCGTGAGCGCGGCACGCGGGACCTCGATCATGGTGCCGAAGAGGTACGGGACTTGCGTGTTGAACTCGTCCATCACGGCCTTGGCTTCCAGCTCCAGGGCGCGGCGCTGGACCTGCAGCTCGTTCACGTGCCCGACCAGCGGGATCATGATCTCGGGTTGGACGTCCACGCCCTCGCGCTTGACGTTGCAGGCGGCCTCGAAGATGGCGCGCACCTGCATGCGGGTGAGCTCGGGGATGAGGATCCCCAGGCGCACGCCGCGCGTTCCGAGCATCGGGTTCGCCTCGCGCAGCTCCGAGACCCGCTCCAGGTGGTCGGACTTCTCGCGGATGACGGCCAGCGCGGCATCGACCTCGCTCAGGGTGTGGAAGTGCTGGAGCTGGACCTTGAGGTCGGCGAGGTCGCGGATGAGCTCGTCGTGCGACGGGAGGAACTCGTGCAGCGGGGGATCGATCAGGCGGATGATGACCGGCAGGCCGCTCATGGCGCGGAACAGCCCCTCGAAGTCCTTGCGCTGCATCGGCAGCAACGCGTCGAGCGCCTCGGCACGCTCGGTGGCGTTGCGCGCCATGATCATGCGCTGCACGGTGGGCAGACGCTCGGGCTCGAAGAACATGTGCTCGGTGCGGACCAGGCCGAGGCCCTCGGCGCCGTAACTGCGCGCCCGCTCGGCATCGGCCGGGTAGTCGGCGTTGGCACGCACGCCGAGCACGCGGATCTCGTCGGACCAGTCGAGGACCTTGCTGAGGTAGGGGTTGCTGATGTCGGGGATGACGGTGGGGACCTTGCCGGCGTATACCTCGCCGATGGTTCCGTCGATGGAGATGAACTCGCCCTCCTTGACGGTCTGGTCGTGGATGGTCATCTCGCGCGCCTCGAGGTTGATCTCGAGCTCGCTGATGCCCACCACCGCAGGCTTCCCGAACTGACGGGCGACCAGGGCGGCATGGCTCGTGCGCCCGCCGCGGCTGGTCACGATCCCCTTGGCCGCCAGCATGCCGTGCACGTCGTCGGGCTTGGTCTCGGGCCGCACCATGATGACCTCGCGGCCGTCCTCGTGCGCCCAGCGCTCGGCGGTGTCGGCGTCGAACGCGACCTGGCCCACGGCGGCGCCGGGGCTGACGTTGAGGCCGCTGGCGATCTTCTTCGCGGCCTTGCGCGCCTGGGGCTCGAGCTGCGGGTGGAGGAAGAAGTCGACCTGCTCGGGCTTGACCCGCTGGACCGCCTCCTCCTTGGTGATCAGGCCCTCCTCCACCATGTCGACGGCGATGCGCACCTCGGCCTGCGCCGTGCGCTTGCCGTCGCGGGTCTGCAACAGCCACAACTTGCCGTGCTCGATGGTGAACTCCATGTCCTGCATGTTGCGGTAGTGCTTCTCGAGCCGGCCCGCGATGGCCTTGAACTCGTCGAACACGGCCGGCATGTCGACCTGCAGGTCCTGCACGGGCTGGGTGGCACGGATGCCCGCCACCACGTCCTCACCCTGGGCGTTGACCAGGTAGTCGCCCTCGATCTCGGGCTCCCCGGTGGTGGCGTTGCGCGTCATGGCAACGCCGGTGGCGCAGTCGTCGCCCATGTTGCCGAAGACCATCGTCACGATGCTGACGGCCGTGCCCAGGTCGTGGCGGATGCCGCTGGCGTTGCGGTAGTCGATGGCGCGCTTGCCGTTCCAGGACTTGAACACCGCCTCGGTGGCGAGGCGAAGTTGATCGACCGGGTCCTCGGGAAAGTCCTGGCCCGTGTAGGTCTTGACGATCTCCTTGAACTTGCGCGTCACCTCGCGCCAGTCATCGGCGGAGAGCTGGGCGTCGAGCTGCACGCCGGCCCGCTTGCGCCGAGCCGTGATGACCGCTTCGAATACCTCGTCGGGCACGCCCAGCACCACGGTACCGAACATCTGCACCAGGCGGCGGTAGGAGTCGAACACGAAGCGCGGGTCGGCGGTGAGGTGGATCAACCCCTCGGCGACCTCGTCGTTGAGCCCGATGTTGAGGATGGTGTCCATCATCCCAGGCATCGAGAACTTGGCCCCGGAGCGGCACGACACGAGCAGCGGCTTGGCAGGGTCGCCGAAGGACTTGCCGGTGGTCTTCTCGACCTCGCGCAGCGCCTCCATCTCCTGCTCCCACATGCCCTCGGGGAAGCTCTCGTCGGCTTGCAAGTAGGCGTTGCAGGCCTGGGTGGTGACGGTGAAGCCGGGCGGCACGGGCACGCCCAGCCGCGTCATGTCGCCAAGGTTGGCTCCCTTGCCGCCGAGCAGCCCGCGGACGTCGTCCCAGCTCCCGGTCTGCTTCTCGGCCTCGCCCACCTCATGGAACAGGTAGACCCACTTCTTTGCCACTTGGACCGACCTCCCTCTCGCAGGCGCCGCGCCGACCGTCCCCGCACGGGCCCGCACGAGACGCGCGTGTGCACAGTCCGCCCCCGGGCCTTGGTTGGGGGGTTGGGGCCGTCCTGTTCACGCCTGCCTCGATTCAACCGACTCGCTTCCTCACGACATCCGTACATCGTGAGGCTACTGCCGGGGGGGAGGGGCCGGCCTAGTGGCGAACGTCCCGACCGGGCGCCACGTCCCGGCCGCGGCAGCGCGTCCCTGGGCGGCCGGAGCCGCTACCCGGCGGCGACCTGGCCGACGGTAGACTGAGGCCGTGACCCGAGGCGATCTGCCCGAGCTTCCGACGCAGAGCGGGTGCTACCTCTTCCACGACGCCGACGGCACGGTGGTGTATGTCGGCAAGGCCATCAACCTCCGCAGTCGGGTTCGCAGCTACTTCGGGCGCCATGCCGGGGCGAAGGCGAAGCTGATCACGCGGGAGGCGCGGCGCCTCGAGTTCATCGTCACCAGCAGCGAAGTCGAAGCGCTCGTCCTCGAGGCCAACCTCATCAAGCGTCACAAGCCGCACTACAACGTGCTGCTCAAGGACGACAAGAGCTACCCCTTCCTGAAGCTGACCTCCGAGCCCTACCCGACGCTGGTCTTCACGCGTCGCGTGGTGAAGGACGGCGGGACCTACTACGGTCCCTATCCGAACGCCGGTGCGGTCCGCAGGGTGCTGGAGCTCATCTACTCGATCTTCCCGCTCAGGCGCAACAGCGGCGTGCCGATGCAGTCCCGCAAGAAGCCGTGCCTCCGCTACCACATGGGACGTTGCCACGCGCCTTGCATCGGCGCCGCCGATCCGGAGGCGTACGCCCGGGTGGTCCAGCAGGTCCGCGCCTTCCTGGAGGGGCGCGTGGTGGAAACCGCGCATGCCCTCGACGAGGACATGCGCGCCGCCGCGGAGCGCCGCGACTTCGAGCTGGCGAGTATGTACCGTGACCGCCTCGACGCCCTGCGGCGCCTGACCGGCTACGACAGCACCGTCGTCAGCGCTCGGGGGGACGACCTCGACTTCCTCGGGCTGGCCCGGGCAGGCAACTACGCCATGGTGCAGCTGTTCCAGATGCGTCGCGGTCGCGTGGTGGGGCGCGACAAGCGCTTCCTGACCAATGCGGCCCAGGCCGGTGACGGCGAGATCCTGGAGCGGGTGCTGGCCGACTACTACGGGCAAGCCACGCACGTCCCGCCGCTCGTGCTGGTGCCGGAGACGGACCTCGACGGGACCGTCTGGCAGGCGTTCCTTCACGAGCGGGCGGGGCGGCGGGTGGAGTTGCGAACGCCGCAACGCGGCGACAAGGTGGAGCTGGTGCGCATGGCCGAGCGCAACGCCCGCACCGGCGTCGAGGGGGAGATCACGCTCCTGGAGCGGCGAGGCGAGGCGCCCGGCGTTCGTGAGCTGCAGCAGCTCTTGGGTCTGGCCTCACCGCCGTGGCGCATCGAGGGGTTCGACATCTCGAACCTGATGGGCAGCCATACCGTCGCCAGCATCGTCACCTTCGAGGGTGGGCGCTCCAAGCGCAGTGAGTACCGGAGGCTGCGGATCCGCGGCCTGAACAAGCCGGACGACTTCTTCAGCATGCACCAGGCGGTGCTGCGGCGCTTCACCGGCAGCCTCGCCGACAAGCTTCCGCCGCCCGATCTGTTGCTCATCGATGGCGGGAAGGGGCAGATGTCGGCCGCCAGGAGGGCACTCGATGAGGCGGGGTTGACCATCCCGCTGGTGGGGCTGGCGAAGAAGCAGGAGACCCTGCTCACCGAGGACGGCCGCGACATCCTCGTTCCCGAGACGCACCCCGCGCTACGGATGCTGATCAACGTACGCGACGAGGCGCATCGCACGGCCGTCGGATACAACCGGCAGCGCCGAGGCAAGGCGATGACGCGAAGCATCCTCGACGACGTTCCCGGCATCGGGCCCAAGCGGCGTGACGCCCTCCTGGCCCATTTCTCCAGTGTCGACCAGCTTCGTGAGGCCGACGTCGGCGAGATCGCGTCGATCCCCGGGGTAGGGCCGGCAGCGGCCGAGGCCGTCAAGGCGTTCTTCCTCGAAGAGGGGGTGGAGGAGGGGGCGTCGGCGTCCGGCTGAGCGGTGGCCCCGCGGGCGCCGGCTCAGGCCAGGCGGTGTTCTCGGTGGGCGACGCGCGACGCGGTGGACGGCTTTTCCTGCGCTTCCAGGTAGGCGCCGCGGTAGAGCTCCATGTGCACGTCGATGCGACCCCCGGCCAGGCGATTGCGGCTGACCTCGCGGAAGCCCACCTTCTGGAAGGCAGCCTGGGCGCGCAGGTTGTCGCCGAAGGTATTGAGCCGCACGTGCTCGAGCCCGAGCTCCTGGAAAGCGTGCGCGAGCAGCGCGTGGATCGCCTCCGGCCCGTAACCGCGGCCCCAGTGGCTGCGCTCGCCGATGATGATGCCGAGCGTGGCGCTGGAGCCCCGCACGTCGTAGAGCTCGATGGTCCCGATGTAACCGCCGGCCTCGTCGAAGATCCCGAAGGTGGCCCGGTCGGTGCGCCGCGCATCGGCTTTGAGCACGCGCTTGAGCAGCCATAGCGGCATGCGGTTGGGCGGTGTGCCGTTGAGGTGGGCGATCTCGGGGTCGCGGAAGTGGTTCTGGATGCGGCGCCACGCCACGTTGTCGAGGTCGTACAGAGGCCGCAGCGTCACCCTCCCGAAGCGTGGCGTCATGCGGCCAGTGTACTCCGCGCACCCCGGCGGGCCCCGTTGCGTTTGCCTCTCCGGGACTCGGTTCGGCGGCCCGTTGCTGCTACGCTTGTCGCAACACAGGCAAGGAGGCCGTGCATGCCAACGGGGACAACCCAGGTGGGACCCGACGCCTTCCAGGAGAAGTTCCAGGCCCTCGCGCGGGCCATCGGCGACGTCATCCTCGGTCAGGAGCAGGTGGTGGAGGACCTGTTGGTGGCGGCGCTGGCCCGCGGCCACGTGCTGGTCGAAGGTGCTCCCGGCCTCGGCAAGACCCGTCTGGTCCGGACCTTCGCCGACGCCACCGGCCTGCGCTTCGGGCGCATCCAGTTCACGCCCGACCTGATGCCCGCGGACGTGACCGGTACCACCGTGTTCATCGAGGGGGGTGGCGAGGGGCGCTTCGAGTTCCAGCGCGGCCCCGTGTTCACCCACGTGCTCCTGGCCGACGAGATCAACCGCGCCACGCCGAAGACCCAGTCGGCTCTGCTCGAAGCCATGCAGGAGCGGGCGGTCACGGCCTCGGGCACGCGCTACGAGCTCGAGGAGCCGTTCCTGGTCCTGGCCACCCAGAACCCGATCGAGATGGAGGGGACCTACCCGTTGCCCGAGGCGCAGCTCGACCGGTTCCTGTTCAAGATCCAGATCGGGCGGCCCGACCCTGCCACGCTCGCGCGCATCCTGGTGACGACCACGGGACCGGATCCCGAGGCCTTGGAGCCGATCTTCACGCGGGAGGAGCTGTTGGGGCTCCAGGCGATGCTTCGCGCCGTGCCCGTGGCGAGCGCCGCCCTGGAGTACGTCGTGGCCCTGGTGGAAGGCACGCACCAGCACCCTCTGGTACGGCTCGGAGCGAGCCCGCGGGGCGCCCAGGCGATGACCTTGGCCGCGAAGGGGTATGCGTTGGCGGCCGGTCGCCCGAACGTCGAGCTGGAGGACGTCAGGCGTGCCCTTCTCCCCTCGCTGCGCCACCGGCTGCTGCTCAGCTTCGAGGCCGAGGTCGAAGGGGCCGACCCGGACGGCATCCTGGGCGAGGTCCTCAAGCGCATCGACCGTGAGCGCCGCTGAGGCGGGCGGAGGACCGGTTCCGGCGTGATCACGCCTCGTAGCCGGGCCTTGCTGGACCGCTACGCGCTGGCGTCGCGGGCGCTCAGCCGCGAGTCCGGCGAGCGCATGGCCTCGGAGCCCGGCCAGAGCGTCGAGTTCCACGACTTCCGCGCCTACCAGTACGGCGACGAGCTGCGCTACGTCGACTGGCGCGTCTACGCCCGCACCGGCCGGTTGATGACGCGGCTCTACCAGGCCGAGCGCGCCATCCGGCTGCACCTGGTGCTCGATACCAGCGCCAGCATGCTGCTGGGGGGCAAGGCGCGCTTCGCCCGGCTGCTGGCCCAGCTGCTGGTGTACGTGGCCCAGCGCGACGCGCCCACGCAACTCCACCTTCTGGACGGGCGCGCCACCCGGACCGCGCAGGGGCTGGGAGCGGTGGGGCAGAGCTGGCACTTCCTCGAGGAGGCCGAGACGCTGCGCGGTGAGAGGGCGGTGCCGATCACCGCCCTCAAGCGCTTCGCCCTCGAGCTCCCCCCTGTCCGCAGCGCGGCGCTGGTGCTGGTGGTGTCGGACTTCTTGGAGGACGCGCCGCTGCAGGGCGCCCTGGCGGCGCTGCGCGCGCGCGGGCTGGACGCGAGCCTGCTGCAGGTGATGAGCGAGGACGACCTCGAGCCCGCCGAGGGGCAGCTCGAGCTGGTCGACGTGGAGAGCGGCGACCGCATGCAGGCCGGACCGGACGAGGTCCGTGCCTACCGCGAGGAGGTGCACGCCTACGTTCGCCGCACCCGCGCGGCGGCCGCGCGCGCGGGATTCCGCCACCTGCTGCTGCGGGTGCCGCCGGCGGCGCCCGACCCCGAGCTCGAGCGGCACGCCTTCGCCGCGCTGGTGCGGGAGGGCGTGCTGATCCGTCGTTGACGGACCGGCCGCCGACGAGTAGGAAGCCTCGCACCGCTTCGCGTGGCGGCCGGGCTATCCTGGGAAGGCGTGGACGTGATCGGGACGCGCTTCGGGGACGGTCTCCAGGTGTTGAGGGAGATCGGCAAGGGAGCGCTGGCGCGGGTCTACCTCGTCAGCGACGGGCGTGTCGTGAAAGCCGTCAAGCTCTTCCCGCCCGATCACCGGGACCGTGCCGATCGCGAGCTGTCGATCGGCCGCGGCCTCGACCACCCCCACGTGAACCCCGTGGAAGCGGGCGTCGAGCTCGGGGGCTACCCTGGCGTGCTGATGCCGTTCGCCCCGGGCGAGCGCCTGGGCCGCCGGCTGGCGCGTTCCGACGACCGCAACGGCTTCCTGCAGACGATGCGCGGGGTGCTCGAGGGCCTGCGCTACCTCCACGAGCGTGGCGTGGTCCACAGGGACGTGAAGCCCGAGAACATCCTGGTCGAGCGCAGCGGCCACGCCCGCCTGGTCGACTTCGACCTGTCGGTTCGCGTCGACGAGGTGCCCTCTCGGCCCACGCTGGCGGGCACCATCGCGTACCTCAGTCCCGAGCAGGCGCGCGGCCGGCCGGTCACGCCGGGCAGCGACCTCTACGCGGTCGGCATCATCCTGTACCGTGGCCTCACCGGGCAGGTGCCCTTCACCGGTACCGTGGCCGAGGTGATCGGCGCGCACCGCGACGATGCGCCCGCGCCAGCCTCGACGATCGACGCCGCCCTCGCCCCCTTCGATCCGTTGCTCGAGCGTCTGCTTGCGAAGGACCCCGGCGCCCGCTTCCGCAGTGCCGCCGAGGTGCTCGACGCGCTCGGGCGCTTCCCCGACGACATCGCAACCCCCCCTCGACCCGGAGGTTAGACCGTGGCATTCGAACGTAGCGCCGGTATCCTGTTGCACCCCACGTCGCTTCCCGGTGATACCGGCATCGGCGAGCTGGGACCCGCCGCCTACCAGTGGCTCGACTTCCTGGAAGCGGCCGGGCAGCGGCTGTGGCAGGTCATGCCGCTCGGTCCTACCGGATACGGCGACAGCCCCTACCAGTCGTTCAGCGCCTTCGCCGGGAACCCCTACCTGCTCAGCCTGGAGCGCCTGGCCGACGAGGGCTGGCTGGAGGCCGACCAGGCGGCCGCGCTGGCGGGCCTGCCGGACCGGCACGTGGACTACGGGGCGGTCATCCCGGCCAAGCTCGAGCTGCTGAGCCGGGCGGCCGAGCGCTTCGAAGAGCGTGCCGGCCCCGAAGATCGGGAGGCCTTCGCGGCGTTCGTCTCGTCCGAGGAGGCGTGGCTCGACGACTTCGCTCTGTTCATGGCGCTCAAGGAGGCGCACGGCGGAGCGAGCTGGACCGCTTGGGAGGAGCCCATCCGCTTGCGGGAGCCCGAGGCGCTGGACGCGGCCCGGGCCGAGCTCGGCCGCGCGGTGGAGCGCCACAAGCTCTGGCAGCACTGGTTCTACCGTCAGTGGTCGGCCGTCCGCAGCTACGCGCACGACAAGGGCGTGCACATCGTCGGCGACATCCCGATCTTCGTGGCCCTCGACTCGGCCGACGCCTGGTCGCACCCGGAGCTCTTCCACTTCGACGATGCCGGTCAGCCGACCGTCGTCGCCGGGGTACCGCCGGACTACTTCAGTGAGACGGGCCAGCGCTGGGGAAACCCGCTCTACCGCTGGGAGCGGATGGAGGCGGCGGGCTTCCCGTGGTGGCTGCAGCGCTTTCGCTCCACGCTCGACTTCTTCGACGTGGTGCGGGTCGACCACTTCCGGGGCTTCGAGGCGTACTGGGAGATCCCTGCCGAGGAGCCGACCGCCGTGAAGGGGCGCTGGGTCGAGGGCCCCGGTCAGGCGCTGTTCGACGCGCTGGCCGCCGGTCTCGGCGAGCTGCCCATCATCGCCGAGGACCTCGGCGTGATCACGCCTGCGGTGGAGTCGCTGCGTGACGACAACGAGCTGCCGGGCATGAAGGTCCTGCAGTTCGCTTTCGCGGCCGATGCCAGCGATCCGTACCTGCCCCACAACTACCAGCGGAACTGCGTCGTCTATACGGGCACGCACGACAACGACACCACGGCGGGGTGGTACGCGCAGGCGCCCGAGGTCGAGCGCGACTTCGTGCGCCGTTACCTGGGGCGCGACGACAGCAACATCCCGTGGGAGTTCATCCGCCTGGCGCAGGCATCGGTGGCCGATCTGGCCATCTTTCCTCTGCAGGACGCGCTCGGGCTCGGAAGCGAAGCGCGCATGAACACCCCCGGTCGCGCGTCGGGCAACTGGTCGTGGCGCATGACCTGGAGCGACGTACCGCCCTGGCTGGCACCCCAGCTCCACGAGCTGGCGCGCCTGTACGGCCGGCTCCCGTCCGGTCCGGCGGTCGACACGCCGTACCGTCAGTCGGCGTTGCCCGGCGAAAGCGCGCGGGAGGGCTGAGGCCCGCCGGACACGCGTCCGGTCGCTCTCAGACCCGGAAGATCACGCCCTCGCGCCGGAAATTCCGATAGGCGAAGCGGAGCAGCACCGTGATGACCAGCAACAGCGTCAGCCAGGTGGTCAGCACGGCGTGGGCCGTGGCGGTGCCCTTGACGATGTCGTCCATCAGGACCAGGGCGTTGAAGATCGGGACGAGGTAGACCCCGCTGCCGAAGCCGAGCAGGTCCTTGAACTGCAGGCCGACCGCCGGGAGGATCAGCAGGAACGAGAGCGGAGCGATGTAGCTCTGCGCCTCCTTGAACGAGCGGGCGAACAGGGTGATGCTCAGCAGCAGCGCCGCGACGGTCCCGGCCAGGAGGAGCGCGCTCGCGAACAGCAGCAGCACCGAGGGGAGCGAGATGTCGAGCGAGCCGCCCATCACCTGCACCATGCCGCCGGCTTGCCCCAGCAGCCGTGGCCGGAACACCGAGTGCAGGATGGCGCCGCCCACGACGTAGCCGACGATGGCCATCACGGCGGCGCTGAGCCCGAAGGTGAGCGTGGCGAGGAACTTGCCGACCACCACCTCGGAACGCCGGATCGGCGTCACCAGCAGGGCCTCGAGCGTGCCGCGCTCCTTCTCGCCGGCGGTTGCGTCGATCGCCGTCATCTGACCCCCCGTGAGCGTCCAGATGGCGATGAAGAACGGGATGAGCCAGGAGAGCTGGCCGCTCGACTTCTCGGCCGCCGAGCTGGCGTCGACCGTTCGGACGTGGACGGGCTCCAGGATGCCGGGATCGAGCCCCGCCGCCTTCAGACGAGCCGACACCAGTCGATGGGTGTAGGCGCTCACCGCCTGCTGGATCTTGCTGGCGTTGAGCTCGCTCTTCACGTTGCCGTGCTTGCTGTAGAGCGTGAGGTCGGCGCCCTGACCGGAGGCGACCTTCGCCTCGAAGCCGGCCGGCACCGCGATCGCCACCGCCACCTTGCCGTCGCGCACGGCCGCTTCGGGATCGGAGACGGGCTGAAGGCTCACGTGCTGGGCCTTCAGCAGGCCGGCGAGCTCGGGCGGGACGTTGGCGAGCCCGGCCACCCCCAGCGGGGTCACGGTCGTCTGCTCGTGCTGGAACAGGCCGCCGAGCACCAGCGGTAGCCCCAGCATGATGACGGGGAGCACGATCAGCGGGATGATCAGGTTCGAGAGGATGGCGCGCTGGTCGCGAAGCGTCGAGAGGATCTCCTTGCTGGCGACGCGGCCGATCATCCCGGGCCTCACGAGGTCGCTCCCATCGGGTCCTGGCGCAGGCCGCTGCGTTCGACGAGGTGGAAGAAGGCTTCCTCGAGCGTCTCTCCGCCACCCTGGGCGGTCAGCTCGGCGACGCTACCCTCGGCGATCTTGCTGCCGCGGTAGACGATGCAGGCCCGGTCGCACAGCTCCTCCACCTCGCTCATGACGTGCGTCGAGTACACCACCGCACGGTGTGCGCTCGGGTAGCGCTTGACGAAGTCGAGCACGGCGCGCCGGGCGACGACGTCGAGGCCGCTGGTGGCTTCGTCGAAGAAGATCACCGGTGGGTCGTGCAGCACCGCGCGCGCGATGACGATCTTCTGCTTCATGCCCGTCGAGTAGCCGCCGGCGCGTCGGGACAGGGTATCGCCGAGCTCCAGGAGCTCGTCGAGCTCCGCGATCCTCGTGTCGATGGCATCGCGGGACATGCCGTAGAGATCGCCGAAGTAGTGGAGCACTTCGCGGCCCGTGAGGCGGTCGTACAGCCCCATGCCGCCGTTGACCACGCCGATCGAGCGGCGGACGTCCTCGCTGGCCGTTCGAATGTCGTGGCCGGCCACGCTGGCGCTGCCGGCGTCCGGGACCAGCAGCGTCGCCAGGATCCGGAGGGTCGTCGTCTTCCCGGCGCCGTTCGGTCCCAGCAGGCCGTACACCTCGCCGGGCTCGACGCGAAAGCTCAGGGCGTCGACGGCCCGGACGCCGTCGAACGCCTTGCTGATGCCGTTGACGTAGATCAAGGGGCGGTCCCTTCGAGCGCCACGTTCGGGGGCGCGCGCCACCGCAGGATTCTAGGCGTGCTCCCCAGAGCTGTCAAGGGAGATGTGCCACGTGCTGGACGCCACCCGTACCACGCCGGGAGCGCCAGGGGCCCTGCTAGAATGGCGCCGTGAGTGAAAGCGAGTTCGCCGCCCTGGACGGCTACCAGCTGATCCCGCGGCTGCTTCACGAGGTGCACGACGTCGACACCCGGACGGCGCTGCTGGGCCGGTCGCTGTCCAGCCCGATGCTGCCACGGCGTCACGCCGACGTGGCGGCAGAGCCCGGCGCCCTCGCCGTGGTGGATGCCGAGGCCTTGCTGGCCGATCCGGCGCATCACGCCCCGGGCGATGCCATCGCGCTGCTTCGACCCGCCAAGATGGGTGAGCTGATGCCGGCGGTCCGCCGGCTCAGCGAGCTGGGGGTGCCCGCCGTCGGGCTCGACATGGCGCCGCTGGCCGACACGCCGCCTTTCGGGCGCGGCGCATGGCGTCCGCGCACGCGCGAGGACCTTGCGGAGCTCCGCGCCGCTGCCGGCTGCCCCCTGTGGGTGTTCGGGGTCGCCGGCCCGTCCGATGCGGAGGTGGTCGCGGAGGCCGGGCTCGAGGCCGTGGTGCTGCAGGCTTCCGCGGGGGCGCGCCTGCACGGACCCGCGGTGGTGGATGTCCTTCCGGAGGTCATCGACGCGGTGGCCGGCATGCTCCTCATCGCCGCCGGCGGGCCCGTGCGCGACGGCATCGACGTGCTGCGCTACCTTGCCGTCGGCGCCGAGGCCCTGGTGGTGGAGTCGGACCGCGCGCTCGCCAGCCTGGAAGCCGAGCTGCACTACGCCATGCGATTGACCGGCTGCTCGTGCCTGGCCGACATCGGGTACGACATCATCTTCGCGCCGCTGTACGGAGAGCCGTGATCGCGTTCCTCGAAGGCGTCGTGCGCGAGGTGCGTGAGGGCAGCGTGGTCGTCCAGGCGGGTGCGTTCGGCGTGGAGGCGTGGGCGCCGGCTGCGACGCTCGCGCAGTGCCAGGTGGGGGAGCACGTGGTGCTCCACACGCATCTCACCGTGCGCGACGAGACTCCGGTGCTCTACGGTTTCCATCACCGCGACCTGCTGCTGCTGTTCCGGCGCTTGCTGGAGGTGGGGGGCGTCGGCCCGAAGCTGGCTCTGGCCGTGCTATCGGCGTTGCCGCCGGCTTTGATCGCCTCGGCGGTGCTCAACCAGGACCCGGAGCTGCTGACCGGTGCCCCGGGGGTGGGGCGGCGGACCGCGGAGCGGATCGTCCTCGAGCTCAAGAATCGCATCCCCGAGGAGCTGCTCGCCGGTCCCGGAGGCGATCGCCGCCCCCGCAAGCTGCTGACCGGTGCCGGCGAGGACGCGGCCGAGGCGCTGATGGCGCTCGGCTACCGCGAGTCCCAGGTCAAGGCCGCCGTCGCCGAGCTCGTTGCCGAACACCCCGACGACGCGGCCGAGGCGCTCATCCGGCGCGCGCTCGCGCGGCTGCGCTGAGCGCCGCCGCGCTGTGCGCGGCCGCCGACCCCGGCTGCGCAGGAGCCGCTCAGGCCGCGTGCGTGCGCGTCGCCAGCGCCTCCTGCGGATCGACGGTGGGCAGGTCGAAGGCCTCGCCGACGGCGCGGTACGTGAGCCGGCCTGCGTGCGTGTTGAGGCCGAGCAGCAGGGCGTGGTCGGCGACCAGCGCGGCGGTGCCGCCGGCCGCGAGCTTCAGAGCATAGGGGAGGGTCTGGTTCGAGAGTGCCCGCGTGCTGGTGTTGGGCACGGCGCCCGGCATGTTGGCGACGCCGTAGTGCACCACGCCGTCGACCACGAAGGTCGGTGCGTCGTGGGTCGTGGGGCGGATCGTCTCGATGCAGCCCCCCTGGTCGACGGCGACGTCGACGATGACGCTTCCAGGACGCATGAGCGTCAGCATGTCGCGGGTCACCAGGTGCGGGGCCCGGGCCCCCGGGATGAGGACCGCCCCGACCACCAGGTCCGCGCGCTCCACCATGGCCCGGATGGTGCCGAGGTTGCTGCTGAGGGTCTGGACGCGGCCGCCGAAGACGTCGTCGAGGTACTGCAGCCGCGCGTGGCTGATGTCGAGCAACGTCACACGCGCACCCAACCCCATGGCGATCTTGGCTGCGTTGGTGCCGACCACGCCGCCACCGAGGATGACCACCTCTCCGGCCTCGACACCGGGGACGCCGCCCAGCAGAAGGCCTCGCCCGCCGAGGAACTTCCCGAGGTAGTGCGCCCCGACCTGCGTGGCCATGCGCCCGGCGACCTCGCTCATGGGGGTGAGCAGCGGCAAACTGCCGTTGTCGAGCTGCACGGTCTCGTAGGCGATGGCGGTGGTGCCGCTCTGCAGCAAGGCGTCGGTGAGCGACCGAGCGGCGGCGAGGTGCAGGTAGGTGAACAGGATCAGGTCGTCTCGCAGGTAGCCGAACTCGCTGGCGATGGGCTCCTTCACCTTGAGGACGAGGCGCCGGCCCCATGCCTCCGCCGCCGTGTCGACGAGGGTGGCGCCGGCCGCCAGGTAATCCTCGTCCTGGAAGCCGCTGCCCTCGCCGGCGCCGCGTTCCACGAAGACACTGTGGCCTGCGTCCGCGAACGCATGCACCGCGCCGGGCGTGGCTGCGACGCGGTATTCCTGCGGTTTGATCTCCTTGGGAATGCCGATGTCCATGATGGTCTCCCTGCCCGGTCTCCCGGGCTTCCGTCTACAGAAACTCCGTGGGTCAGTCTACAGCCTGGCTTTCCGCGGAGCGTGGCGCCGGGACGGTCGATCGGGCCAACGGTGGCGGATCGTGCGGCGCGACCGGCCGCGCACCCCGGTTCAGTCTCCTCCGTCCGGTTCGGCGCCCCATACCCGCAGCAGCCGGACACGCCCCTCGATCGCCTCGGCCACGGCCACGAGCCCTCCGTTGGCATCGAGGAGGAGGGCCCGGCCCTCGAACGTGGTGGGAGGTCGCTGACCGAGCCGGACGCGGCGCGCCGCTTCGGCGTCCAGCGACACGGCAGGGTAGGGCAGCACGCGGCTCGGCTCCAGGCCGGTGCTCGCTGCGAGCGCATCGAGCCCGACGGTCTGCTCGAGACCGACCCGGCCGGCGCGGGTGCGAACCAGTCCCGACAGGTGGGCGGGGATGCCCACGGAGGCGCCGAGGTCGCGGGCGAAGGCGCGCACGTAGGTGCCCGCCTGCACGCGCAGGGCGATGAGCGCCGTGGGCCCGTCGATCAGGGGCGTGGGGAGCGTCGGGCGGTAGCCGTCTTCGGCGGGCACCCACAGACCGTCGTCGGCAGGGGCGAACCCGACCGGCAGGCTCGCGCGCTCCCGGCCGAACGCCAGCAGGGTGATGGTGCGGTAGCCGGCCGCTCTCGGGGGCAGCTCCAACGCCTCCCCTTGACGGGCGCGTCGGTAGCTGCGCACGCCGCCGCGCTTCACCGCGGAGAACGCCGGCGGCCGTTGCTCTGCGAGGGCCAGGAACGGTTGGAGAGCCGCCTCGACCATGGCGGGGTCGAGGGTCGACGCGTCGGCCTCGTCGGTGACCGGCCCTTCGGCGTCGAGGGTGGCGGTGGCCGCACCGAACGTGACCCATGCCAGGTAGTCCTTGTCGCTCCCCGTCAGGAAGGGCGACAGCTTGGTGGCGCCTTCGGTCAGCAGCACCAGCACGCCGGTCGCGAGCGGGTCGAGCGTACCGGCGTGCCCCACCCTCCGCGTGTGGAGCACCTTGCGGGCTTCGACGACCGCTCCGTGCGAGCTGACGCCGAGCGGCTTGTCGACGGCGAGGATCGGCACGGGCACGATTCTACCGGGCGACGCCGTAGCGGCCGTCGCAGAGAGGCGAGCCGCACGGCGGTAGCGTGACCCGATGCTGCTGCTCGCGCTCGCGATCGCCACCTTGCTGGTGTGGTGGGGCCTGACGGTCGACTGGGCGCTGGGCGTGAGGAGCATGGCCACGCTGCGGGGCTCGCTCGCGCCGGAGCCGGAGTCCTGGCCCGAGCTGTCGGTGGTGATCCCCGCTCGCGACGAGGCGCGAACGCTGGGAGCGACCCTCGACAGCTTGCTCGAGCAGGACCTCCCCGGCCTTGAGGTGGTGGTGGTCGACGACCGCTCCCGCGACGCCACCCGGGCCGTCGCCCGGCGCGCGGCACGGCGCGACCCGCGCGTGCGCGTCATCGCGCTCGAGGCGCTACCCCCCGGCTGGCTCGGCAAGACGCACGCGCTGGAGCGCGGCGCCGACGCCGCGAAGGGCACCTGGCTGCTGTTCGCCGACGCCGACGTGCGCTTCGCGCCGGGGGCTCTCCGGCGCGCGCTCGCCTACGCCCTGAGCCGCGAGCTCGACCACCTCGTGGTCCTGCCCAGGCTCGAGGCGCGCGGCGTGCTGTTGCAGTCGTTCGTTGCGGCGTTCGGGCTGCTGTTCTCGGTGTACACGCGTCCGTGGCGGGCACGAGATCCGCGGAGCCGAGCCTCCATCGGGATCGGCGCCTTCGGGCTGGTGCGCCGCAGCGCCTACCGGGCCGCGGGCGGACATGCCCCCATCCGGCTCCGCCCGGACGACGATCTCCGCCTCGGGCGCCTGCTCAAGGGCAGCGGTTTCCACCAGGAGGCGGTCTTCGGAGCGGACGACGTGGCCGTGGAGTGGTATCCGGACCTCGGCTCCGCCCTGCGGGGGCTCGATAAGAACGCCTTCGCCGGCCTGGGCTACTCCAGCCTCCGTGTGGCCGCGGTAGTGGTAGCGCTCCTGCTCACCAACGTGCTTCCGTTCGCACTGTTGCCCTTCGTCGGAGGCGCCGTGCGCTGGGTCTACGCGTTCGTGGTCGCGACCGTTTTCTTCGTGTACGCCTTCGACGCGCCGCGCCTGCGTCACGGCCCCTGGTTGTTCGCCCTGCACCCGGTGGGGACCTCCTTGCTCGCCTACGCGGCCGCCGCCTCCGCGGCCAAGGCGTTGCTCCGCGGTCAGATCGAGTGGCGGGGCACGCGCTACTCGCTCGACGAGCTGCGCCGGCACGGTGGCGGTCGGTCGGGCTGACCTCGGCCCGGGGCGATCGCCTAGCCCGGCGCCGGGCGCACCTGCCGTCCGGCACACCTATACTGCGCCATGTCCGCTTCGACGCGCCGGCTGGCGCTCGTCGTGCTGGCCGTGCTGCTCGTCGTCGGGCGGCCCGGCGACGTTGCGTCTGCGATGCGCGTCGTGCACGCTCCCCACGTCGACGTCCTGTATGCCGATCCTGCGCTCGCCGCGTACGCCCAGCGCGTCGCGCACGCCGCCGAGACCGAACTGGAGCAGGTGGCGGCGCTGTTCGGGCGCCGGCCCTTCCCGATCCGCATCCGCCTGCAGGGAGGCGACGACGTGTTCAACGCATTTGCGCTGCCGTTGCCTCGCCCCCACGTGACCTTCCGTCCGCTGTTCCCCATCGACGGAACCGTCGGCTTCCACGGTACGGACCTCACCGAGCTGGTGCTCCGCCACGAGATCACGCACCTGGTGCAGCTCACGGATACGCGCCTTCCGCCGGGGAGCGCGCCCCTGCCGCGGGTTGGGCTGGTGGGGCAGGGGACGGCGGTCCTGCCTCCGGCCTGGTTGCTGGAGGGCATCGCCGTCTGGGTCGAGTCCAGCGCGGGGCCGGGCGGCCGTCTCCACGACGCCCGCACGCGCGCCCTGCTGTGGACGCTCGCTGCGGACGGCTCGATGCCTTCCCTGACCGACGTCAGCCTCATCAGCTACCGGCGCTGGCCGGACGGACGGGCGCGCTACCTGCTGGGAGCCTCGTTCATCGATTTCCTCGTTCGGGAGCACGGCTTCGACGCCCTGGTGAAGACGCTGCACGTGTTCCAGGCGGGCGACTACCTGCTCCCGTTCGAGACCGCCTGGAAGCGGGCCGTCGGGACCGACCTGAACGCCGAGTGGGCGGCGTGGGCCCGTGATCTGGCGGCGCAGGCGAAGCGGCGCAGCGGACTGGTGGTGCCTTCGGGGCTCGAGCCCGCGTCGGCCACCCTCGGCGCCCCCGCCCTGGCTCCCGGCGGCCACCGCCTGGCCTGGGCGGTGGGGGGCGGCGTCCGGGTGGCCACGGTCGGGACGGGGACGGGCGGCCCCGCGACCGTCGCGCTTCGGGATGCCCGCACGATCCCGACGCGGCTCGCTGCCGAGGGCCTGACCTGGCTCGACGATCACACCCTCGTGCTGGCGGCCGTCGGCCGCGACCCTGGGCGCTACCCGAGCGACCTGTTCGCGCTCGATGTCAACAACGGCGCGATCCGGCGTCTGACCGACGGCGCCCATGCGCACCTGCCCCGGGCCGACGGCCACGGTTGCGTGCTGTACGTACGCGACGTGGTTCCCGAGGGCGCCTCGTTGCGGCGCTGGTGCACGGACAGGCCGGACGCCGTGGTCTGGACGGCCCCGAGCGGCACGCACATCGTGGGGGTCGCGGTGAGTCGCGGCGGCCGGGTGGCGCTCAGCCTGTACCGGGCCGGCACCGTGGACCTGGCGTTGCTGGGTCCGGGCGGGGTGCGGCGCCTCACCGCCGACGCCGCAAGCGAGCTCGACCCGACCTGGCTGGGCGAGGACGCGCTGCTGTTCTCGAGCGACGCGAGCGGGCTGTTCCAGCTCGAGCAGGTCGCAGTGGGCGCGACCGTGGGATCCCGCGCCGGGCACGCCGTGCCGGCGGGACCGCTCACCAAGGCGCTCGGTGGAGCGATGGACGCCGTCCCAGTCGCCGGCGGATGGCTCTACAGGACCCTTGACGGCGACGGGTACGTGCTGGCGTGGCGGCCCGCTGCCGGGGCGTCCGGTCGTGGCGCGACCACGGCGTCCGGCGGTGCGGGCGCGGCGGTTGGAGGCGGCGCGGCCAGCGTGCCCTCGGGGGCGGCCGGTTCCCGCAGCGGCACCGCTCCGGTCACCGGGGTGGGGACGGGAGGCGGCGTGTCGGCTACCGCCGCTGCGACGCGCTACCCCGATCGGCCGTACCGTGCCTGGCCCAGCCTGCTGCCGTACGGCTGGTGGCCCAGCGGCGGGCGGCTGTCGCTGCGGCCGCTGGGTGCGGGGCTCGAGCTCAGCGCCGTGGGTCTCGACGACAGTGCCCGGCACGCCCTCGACTTCACCGTGGGGTACGACACCGCCCTGTCCGGACCGCTCGGCGGCGCCTACGGCTACGTGCGCTACGGCTGGAACATGCCGAACCCCGTCCGGGCGCCTGGGCCCCCGCCGGTCGCGGGCTTCGCCGTGCAGGCGGGCAGCTGGCCGTACGGCCCGTACCTGGAAGCGGTCGACGAGACCGCCTTCGGCGTGCGTGCCGACGCGCTGCTCCGCGCCCCCGTGGGCCGCTACGCCGGCTCGCTGGCCCTGTCGGTCGCCGCCCTCGACGCTCCCTCGCTGCCTGGCTGGCGGCCGGACGTGAGCGTCGACGCGGTGTTGGACGCTCGTAGCGCCGACACCTTCGGTGCCGTGTCGGGCGGCGAACGCTTCGCGTTACGGGGGCGCTGGAGCTACGGGCCCGCCGGGCCCTCGGCGGGCCTGTGGGGCGAGGCGGGCTGGTGGCCCACGCTCGCTCCGTCGCTCGTCGGCCGGCTCGAACTGAGCGCGGGCTACCGCCCGCTGCCGCCGGTTCCGGTCACCCTCCCGGACGTGGCCGCGATCGCGTCGGTCGGGGCACGCCTGTCGATCCCGGTGCGGTGGCGCTGGGCGGACGGGATGGCTGCGCTGGAGCGCGTCGACCTCACGCCGACCGCCAGGCTGTGGGCGGGAACGGAACCGGGCACGCCGGGATGGCGCGCCGGCGCCGGTGGGGACGTCGGGGTTTGGGCCGACACAGTCCTCGACTACGATGCGGTCGTCCGGTTCGGCGTGATCGGGGGGTATGCGGAGGGTTGGTGGGCCCGCGTCGGGGTGGGTCTGCCGTTCTGAGCCGGCCGTTCATTGCCTGCGCGCTCGGGCTGGGTCGCGGGCGGGCTCTAGAGGCAGGCCGTTCCCGTGCGCAGCGAGCGCACGTCGGCGAGCGCTGCGCGGACCGACGAGGAAGCCCGTGGCGTCCGTGCTCCCGGTGCCGGGTCGAGCCCGGCGACCTCGGCGGCCGCCTGAAGGCACGCCAGGAGCAGCTCCTCGCGCGCCCGCGGATCGTGCGCCGGCGCCGCGCCGAGATGCACCCCTGGCGGCGCGGAGGCGCGCAGTCGGTCGGCCGCGCTCCGGTCCGAGAAGACCGGTGCCCAGCGCCCGTCCGGGCCTTCCAGCACGACCACGCCCAGCTGTCCGGGCGGGCCCTGCTCGAGGAAGTAGAGGGTCCTGGTCAGATCCGCGAGCATCCTGGCTCCCAGCCTACGCGGGGGACGCTGGCTCAGGACAGGAACAGGCTACGGGCCCAGGCGCTGAACGCCACCGCCAGCACCAGTCCCACGTTGAGCACCAGCTGCGCCAGCAGCGGTGTGATGCCGTTGGAGCGGCGCCGGAACACCTCGGCGAGCACCAGCCCGAACACGAACAGAAGCGCGACCGGTGTGAACAGCGCCAGCCCGTACAGCGCGGCCGAGCCGATCGTGGCGATGCTCGCGTCGTACCGCCGGCGGAGCGGTGGAATGAGGAAGGCCCGGAAGAACAGCTCCGTGAGCGGCAGCAGCACCAGCGCCACGATGACGAGGGGCGTCAGGCGGGTGAGGTTGAGGTAGAACGGGCCGAGCAAGCCCTTGTGCGGGATGTAGGCGAGGTATCCGAGCACCGCGGCCAGCAGCAGGATGCCCAGTCCGATGCCCGCCATCGCCTGCTCACCACTGCCTAGGAGCCGTTCGAACGGGTCCCAGCCGTTGATGCTGACCCGGCGCCAGGTGAGGCTGACGAGGAGCACCGACAGTGCGATGAGGAACACGGCGCGCACGTCCGTCTCCTGCAGCGGGGTCAGGAAGGCGAGGGCGTTGTCGTAGACAACCAGGCTGTACACGAGAGCGGCCAGGGCGGCGAGCAGGACGGTCGCCACGAGAATGCCGTAGGCCTGGCCCACGCTCCACTCCTGCGGCCCATCGACGACCTCGAGCGTGGTGGTGTTGGCGATGCGGCTCTCGCCCACCAGGTGCACGGCGACCAGGAACAACAGCAGCAGCAACCACAGCAGGCCGTTGCTGACCAGCAGATCCTGGAGGTTCCCGCGGCGCGCCGCCTCGCGCAGGGCCACGCCGCCCGACTGGACCTCGCCCTGAGCGTAGTAGATGAGGGCGAGCTTGCGCAGGTCGCCCGCCTGGGCGCTGGTGTCGCGTGAGCTCCGCAGCGCCAGCGCGGTCTCGAGCTGTCCGGCGGCGGCGTGGAGGTCGCCCATCGCCCACAGCGTCGAGCCGAGCAGGGAATGGACCTGGGCGTTCTTGGTGTCGCCGGAGAGCTTCATGTAGGCCTGGAGCTGGTCGCGTGCGGTGGCAGGATCGCCGAGCCGGAAGCGCAGGCGGGCTTCGGCCAGGCGGTAGTCCACGTTCAGGCTATCCTCGTCGATGGCGTGGCCGTACGCGGCAAGCGCCTGGTTGTACAGGCCCTGGTGCTCGTCGACCTCGCCGGTCAGGTAGGCGGCCTTGGCCGCGAGCTGACGGTTCGGCTGCTTGTCGAGACGGGTCTGCGCGCGCTGGAGGTAGGCGTCCGCATCGCCGTAGCGGCCGAGCTGGACGGCAGCCTGCGCCAGCAGCACCAGCGGCTCGGCGCTCGAGGTCTTGTCCTGGATCTGTTGAAGGCGCTGTTGCGCGGAGTCGGTCCTGCCGAGCTCGAGGTCGATGCGCGCAAGCGCGAGGTTCGCGTCGACGAACGAGGGATTGATCTGCAACGCGTTGAGGCAGCTCTGGCGGGCCGTCTCGAGGTCGCCGCCGGCCTCGAAGCGTAGGCACTGCTGGTAGTAGCTGTTGGCGTTGAAGCTCTGCGCCCGCCCGAGGCCGTGCCCCAGCAGCACCGTGAGCGCGAGCGCGGCAGCGGCTGCGAGCCGTGACGAGCGCGGCGCGCGGCGGCTCCGGACGGCGACGACGCTCCCGTGCGGCCGAGCAGTGGCGTGAGCGGCCCGCGTCGGGACCGGTGGATGGCTCATGCAAGACCCCTTCGTGCGGTGCGGCGAGGAGCTCGCCGATCCGGCGTGCACGGCGCCTGCGCACCCCGCGCATCCGGCTTCCGGCCGCCCGTGGCGGGCCTCACCCGCGTGCTTCAACACCGGCCCCATGATGACCGACGCGGCCGCGGCCCGGGGTTAGGTCATTCACTTTGGCCGCTCCCGGAGCGCTTTTCTCGGCGTTGCCCCGCCGATGGCAGCGGCGCCACGGTGCGCCTCCGCGACCTCGGAAGGGCCATGAAGGTTCCCTTAAGCCGCTCCTGCAGCGGATTCACTGGGCGCTGGTAGCATGAAGCATGGAATCCGAGCGGACCGGGAGGCGGTGGAAGTGAGCGCCGGGATGCTGTTCCTCGTGGCCCAGACCGTGGCCGGGCTGCCCGCCCTGCCCGCAGGTACCGAGGTGCGCCTGGTTTCGCCGGATCTCCTCACGGTCTACGCCAGTGCCCGGATCCAGGACGGGCGGCTCGCCTTCCCGTTGGCACCCGTCCCGGGGACCGAGCTGCGGCTGCTGTTCTTCCCCCCCGACGCGACCAAGGCCGAGCGTGCGGCGGCACTGAGCGGCGTCCGTGCCATCAGCGGCAGGATCAGCGTCGGCGGTCGGGACGTGCTGTTGCGGGTCCCGGACAGCGACCAGCCGGTCTCCCTCCGTGCCCTTCTCGAGCAGCGTGGCATCACGTTGTCGTTCGATGTGGGGAAGGGGGAATAGGTGTCGAAGAAGCGCATCCTCATCGTGGAAGACGACGTCGATATCCTGCGGCTCCTCACGTTGGAGCTGCAGGAGGCCGGGTACGACGTGCTCGCCTTCGAGAGTGGCATGCGCGGGCTCTCCGCGGTTCGCGAGGCCGATCCCGACCTGGTCGTGCTCGACCTGGGGTTGCCCGACCTCAGCGGGCAGGAGATCGCTCGTCGTATCCGGCGGACCGGCGACACGCCGATCCTGGTGCTCACCGCCGCAGACGAGCTGAGCACCAAGGTCGACATGCTCAACGCCGGCGTCGACGACTACCTTGCCAAGCCGTTCCACGTCGAGGAGCTGGTGGCGCGCATCAACGTCCAGCTCCGCAAGCGCAGCCTGGGCTCGACGCGTAAGGTGGGCGAGATGACCATCGATCCGGCCCGCCGGCAGGTGTTCTGGGGAGAGGGCGAGGTCAGGCTCAGCCCGCGCGAGTACGACCTGCTCGCCTACCTGGCCAGCCAGCCCGGCCGCGTCTACAGCCGCAAGGAGATCGAGACGAACGTGTGGGGCGAGGACCTGCCCCCCTCCAGCAACGTGGTGGACGTTCACATTGCCAACATCCGCAGCAAGCTCCGCGACGCCGGCGGGTACGGCGTCATCCGGACGGTGCGGGGCATCGGCTACGCGCTCAAGTCCTGACCGTGTGCGGCGCAGCGAGCGCCGCGTCTCACGACCGGCGGCGCGGACCGCGCAAGGCCGCGCCCCGGCGGACGCTTGCACGCCGCGCCCGCCCGGAGCCGTGGCGGGCGTGAGCGGGGAGACGCCGTGAAGGTGCGGCCGCTCCGGACCGGCGGCCTGCCGCTGACCTGGCGCGTTGCCGGGCTGGCCGGGCTCGCCATCGCAGTGCTCACCGTCGTCGGCATCCTGGCCGCGTACTTCGTCGTGCGAACCAGCCTTTACGCCGACCTGCGCTCCGCGCTGCGGCAGGACGCGGCGGCCGTGGCGCTTCTCTACCGCGAGGGCGGGCAGGGCAGCGCCCGGACGCGCGTCACGGGTCCCACCGGTGGCGTGGTGGTGCAGGTCTACGACCCGAACGGCATGCTGCTGGTCGCCTCCAAGCCGGAGTTCGGGACGCCGCAGGCGGCGATCCCGCCGTCCGACGTCGCCTCGGCCCGGGGCGGGAGCCTGCTGTGGAGCGGCCGTCTGGCCGGCAAGCACATGGAGGCCGCGCTTGCGCCCTTCGACGTGGGGGTGGTAGCGGTGCTCGCCGACCCCGCGTACATCGGCGTCGCGCTGGCAGGGCTGTCGCGCGCGCTGTTGCTCACGGGGGTGGCGCTGGTGCTGCTGAGCGCGGTGGTGGGCTACGTGGTGGCGGCTGCGGCGCTACGGCCGATCGCGCGGCTGTCGCGGTTGGCGGGCGAGCTCGGTCCGGATCGGCTCGAGCCCATCCCCTACGAGGGCCCCGGTGACGAGGTCGGCCGCCTCACCCTCAGCCTGAACGGCCTGCTGCGCCGTCTTCGCGAGGCGATGGACGCTCAGCGCTCCTTCCTGGCCGAGACCAGCCACGAGCTACGCACTCCGCTCACCAGCCTGCAGGGCTTCCTCGAGCGGGCCAGCCGCCATAGCGACGATCGGGCCCGGCGCGACCTCGAGGATGCCCGGCGGGTCAGCGGCACCCTGAACCGGCTGGTGGAGGACCTTCTGCAGCTGTCGCGAGGGGAGCTGGTGCCGGAGGACGTTTCCACGCACCTCGTCGACCCCGCCGAGGATGTGCTGCAGCACGTCGCCGAAGAGTTCCCCGGCGTCCGCTTGCGCTGCGCCTCGGGCACGCTGGTCCTGGGCGACCCGGAACGGCTGCGGCAGCTTGTGCGCAACCTGGTCGCGAACGCGGCGCGCGCCAGCGGCGGCAACGAAGGCGTCGAGCTGGAGCTGCGGACCAACGGCGGAGACGTCGTCATGACGGTCGTCGACGACGGCCCCGGGATCGCTCCGGAGGTCCTGCCCCACATCTTCGAGAAGTTCTACAAGGGGGCCGGCGGCGGCGCCGGGCTCGGCCTCGCCATCGCGGCGCAGATCGCCCGCCACCACGGCGGCTCCATCGAGGTGGCGAGCCAGCCGGGGCGCACGGCGTTCACCATCCACCTTCCGGGCGTCGACCTGGGGGACGAGACGGACGGATGAGCTGCCGGGCTAGAGGCGGGGGAGCGTCACCCCCCGCTGGCCCTGGTACTTGCCCTTGCGATCGGCGTAGGTCTGCTGCGGCCGGTCCCCCTGGAAGAAGACCAGCTGCACGATCCCTTCGTTGGCATAGACCTTGGCGGGCAGCGGAGTGGTGTTGGACAGCTCCAGGGTGACGTGGCCTTCCCAGCCCGGCTCGAGCGGGGTGACGTTGGCCACGATGCCGCAACGGGCATAGCTGCTCTTGCCCAGCGCCAGCACCATGACGTCCTCCGGGATGCGGAGGTACTCCACCGACCGCGTCAGCACGAAGCTGTTGGGCGGGATGATGCACTCGTCGCCCTCGAACTCCACCAGGCTGCGCGTGTCGAAGTGCTTGGGATCCACCACCGAGTTGAAGGCATTGACGAAGATGCGCCACTCCGGAGCCGCGCGTAGGTCGTAGCCGAAACTGCTGAGGCCGAAACTGATGACGCCATCGCGAACCAGGTCGTCCTCGAAGGGCTCGATCATGCCGGCCGCAGCACGCTCGCGGATCCACCAATCCGGTTTGACGCTCATGAGCCGCAGTCTACCAGCGCTCTCAGCCGGGAGGGCCGGTGGTAGACTCGCGCCGTGCTCCTGGCTGTCGACGTCGGCAACACCACCACCGTGCTGGGCATGTACCGCGGTGACGAGCTGGTCGCGTCCTGGCGGGTGGCCACCGACGGCATGCGCATGGCCGACGAGTACGCGGTCCTTCTGAGTCGCCTGCTGGAGCTCGAAGGCCTCGATCCGCCCGATCGAGCGATCGTGTCCTCGGTGGTGCCGCCGGTGGCTCCCGAGCTCTCCGAGGCCCTGCGGCGCTACTGGGGCCTTCCGGTGCGCCTGGTCACCTCGGATCTGGTGGCGCCGCTGCTCGACGTGGCCACGGACAACCCCCGCGAGGTCGGTGCCGACCGCATGGTGAATGCCGTGGCAGCGCTGCAGTACGAGGGCGAGTCCTTCATCGTGGTGGACTTCGGGACGGCCACGAACTTCGATGTGGTCGTGCGCCCCAACCGCCTGGTGGGCGTGGCACTGGCGCCGGGGCCGGGCGTGGCGGCCGAGGCGCTGTTCTCACACGCGGCCAAGCTCCCCCGCGTCGATCTGGTCGCCCCCGAGCGTGCCATCGGCCGGAACACCGTCACGGCCTTGCAGTCCGGTCTGGTGTTCGGCTACGCGGCCATGGTGGACGGCATGGTCGAGCGCCTGGCGGCGGAGATCGACGACGGCCGGGGTCCACCGCTCGTAATCGCGACGGGGGGCTTCGCGGACGTCGTCAAGCCCCACGCCAGCAGCATCGACGTCACGGACCCGTTGCTGACCCTCCGCGGCCTGCTTCTCCTGGCAGAGCGCGCCTGAGCGCGCCCGAGGGCGGGACGGTCATCCCTGGTTCCGGTATCGAAGCGATATCATCATGATGCCAGAGGAGGCGTCATGATCCGCGTGCAAGAGAAGCGTGCCTTCGCCATCAACGGTTTCCCTCTGTTCGTCCTCGCTCTCGCCATGGTCGGCGTGGGCACCTGGCAGTTCGTCGTGGGGAGCTCCCGCGACGCCGGACCCGCCACCCTGCTGGGCGTGCTGCTGTGGGTGATCGCGGCGTTGCTGGCACCGGGGTTCTTCGCCGTGCAGCCGAACGAGGCCCGCGTGCTGGTGTTCTTCGGGAGCTACGTCGGCAGTGTGCGATTGCCCGGGTTCTGGTGGACCAACCCGCTCACCAGCAAGCGTCGCGTCAGTCTGCGGGTTCGCAACTTCAACAGCGACAAGCTCAAGGTGAACGACGCCGACGGCAACCCGGTAGAGATCGCGGCCGTGGTGGTGTGGCGCGTCGTCGAGTCGGCCAAGGCCGTGTTCGACGTCGATGACTACGAGGAGTTCGTCGACATCCAGGCCGAGACGGCCATCCGGAGCCTGGCCACGCGCTACCCGTACGATGCCAGCGGACAGGAGCGGCAGAGCCTGCGCGAGAATCCGGAGGAGCTGGCGCACGCCCTCAAGGAGGAGCTCGACGCCCGCCTCGAGGTCGCCGGCGTCGACGTGATCGAGGCACGGCTCACCCACCTCGCCTATGCCCCCGAGATCGCCCAGGCCATGCTCCGCCGCCAGCAGGCCCAGGCGGTGGTCGCCGCCCGCAGGCTCATCGTCGAGGCCGCCGTCGGCATGGTGGAGGACGCGCTCGAGGGCCTCGCGGCGCGGGGCGTGGTCGAGCTCGACCAGGACAAGCGCGCTGCCATGGCGAACAACCTGATGGTGGTGCTGACCAGTGAGCAGGCCAGCGCCCCCGTCATCAACACCGGTACGCTCTACGCGGGCTGAGATCGGGGGACCACCATGCGCCGTTTCCCGTTCCCGCTGCTCACCCTGGCGGCGATGCTCCTGGCCGGCGCCGCCGCTGCCCAGACGTACCAGATCCGGCAGGCTGGACAAGCGCTGGGGACGTTCCAGACCAGCCTGACGCGCAGTGTGTCCGGCACCGTCAGCGACTCCAAGCTGACGCTCACAGGAATCGCCGACCTGAGCGACCACCTCGTGGTGGACGCTGCGGGCCACGCCCTCGACTACCGGCTCGAGGGCACGGCGCACGGCCGCCCGATCACCCTGCAGGTAGCGATCCGGGCCCACCAGGCCGCCGTCACCATCGATCAAGGTGGGAGCAAGCAGTCGCTCGACGTGTCCCTGCCCGGGCCCGTCTACATCCTCGACAACAGCATGCTGGACGGCTGGCAGATCCTGGCGTCCCACTTGGAGCCGGGCGGCTCCGGCCCACAGCACTTCGACGTGCTGGTGCCGCAGGTCGTCCGAACGGGGACCGTCACGCTCACCCCCGCCGGCAAGGAGACCGTCCACCTCGGCAGCGCTTCCGTGGACGCGCGTCGCTACGACGCCACGCTCGACGTGGGCGGAGCGCCGGTCGGCCTCACGCTGTGGCTGGACGACACCGGCCGCATCGTGGCGTTCGCTCAGCCCTCGGCGTCGGTGCGGTACGAGCTCGAGACCCCGAGCAGCCGTGCCAAGACCTCCGCGGAGGCCGCGGCCGCCGCCGCGGCCAGAGCCGCGCTCGAGCGGCATCTGGCGACGCAGCGCCTGTGCGTCCGGGAGCAGGACGTTCAGGTGCGCAGCACCGGGGCCACCCTCGCAGGGACGCTGAGCATCCCGACCGCGGCCTCGAGCGGGCGCCCGGCTCCGGGGCTGCTCCTCCTCCCCGGGAGCGGGGCGGTGAACCGTGACGGCAACGCCCCCCCGGTCCTCACCAACGCGATGTACGAGCAGCTTGCGTACGACCTCGGATGCCAGGGCTATGCGGTGCTGCGCATCGACAAGCTGGGAATCGGCGCCAGCACCGGCGACGCCAACCTCGCCACGCTCCAGACGTACGCGCAGGACGCTGCCGCCTGGATGGCGCTGCTGCGTGCTTCGCCCGGCGTCGACCGGGGTCGGGTCGGGCTCGTGGGGCATTCCGAAGGCGGGCTGGTGGCCCTCTACGCCACGGCGAAGGGCTTTGTGCACCCGGCCGTGCTCGTTCTGCTCGAGTCGCCCGGCATCCCCATGGGAAGGCTCGTCGTCGACCAGCTCGCTCGCCTGGCGCGGCTGCGGGGCGCCGCCCCCGCGCAGGTGGCTGCCACCCAGGAGCAAGCGCAACAGGCCATCCAGGCCATCCGCGAGAGCACCGGACCGACGCTCGCGCTGGAGGGCGGGCTGGCCAAGAACCCCGTGGCGGCAGCGTTCGCTCACGCGGCCGGGCTGCTTCGCAGCGAGATCGATCAGGATCCGGCGGCGCTGGCCGCGAGCATCGACGTCCCCATGCTGGTGGTGCAGGGCGGCCAGGACGTGCAGGTGCTCCCCCGCAACGGCGTAGCGCTGGCGAAGGCGGCGCCGCACGTCACCTACCTCTACTTCCCCTACCTCGAGCACGACCTCTACGAGACGACCGGGAGCGCCATCGACCACGCCTTGCCGGGACCTGGTACGCTCCTGGCACCCAATCTGCTGAACGCGCTGCACGCCTACCTGGCGGGCTACTTGATGGCGGCGGCGCGCTGAAGCGGCACGGCTCCGCGGACGGAGGACGATGGCACAAAAGAAGCGCTTCCTGCTCCGGATCGATCCAGACGTCTACCGTGCGCTCGAGAAGTGGGCGGCGGACGACCTGAGGAGCGTGAACGCGCAGATCGAATTCGTTCTCAAGGACGCTCTGACGCGCGCCGGTCGCACCGTACGGGAACGTCGGGAGAGCGCCGACCAGGGAAGCGATGCATGAGCCGGGCTCGCAGCGCGACCCCCCGGACGCTGGCCGGCGTGGCGCCTTGGCTGGGAGCGCCTCGTGAGCCGGGGGCCTTCACCGCGGTGGTCGAGGGGGTTGGTGGCGGCGTCCGGCGCTAGAAGTGGTAGTTGACGCCGAGCGCGGCTCCGAAGGTGGGAAACCTGGACGAGATGCCGGTGATGCCGATGCGAGCGCCCATGGAGCCCTCGGCGAAGACGCCGAGCTGCGGGACCCCCAGGTCGACGAAGCGGAACTCGCTGCCGACCAGCCCGTGCACATCGAGCAAGGCGACACCCGATCCCACTTCCACCGCAGGGCCTGCGCCCAGGTACACCGAGAAGGGCGAGACGGCGGCGACGGTGTGCAGCGCGTCCAGGCCGAGTCCGAAGCGGGTACCGTTCCCGTCCACCACCAGCCGGCCGCTCACGCGGAGGTCGGCGCCGCTCGCGAGAGCGTTGGCCACGCCGTAATGGACGGTCAGGCCGAGCGGGTAGCCCGAGCGGATGCCGAACCAGTTCCCCTTGGCGCTCGCACATGAGAGGCCGGAGACCAGGGCGGCGACGGTCAGGGCGACGAGGAATCGGGCTCGCATCGAACGTCTCATGGCGGCCATTCTAGCGGCACGTCGGGGAGCGCCTCGATGAGAAAGCCGTCAGACCGCCTTCACACCCGTCGAGAGCGCAGAGACTCCGCCTGAAGGCCCCCTGGGAGGGAGGGGTAGCCCAGGCTGCTCTCAGCCAAGGCCTCGCGCACCGGCTTGCGGGCCCGGTCGACGCGTGGCACGGGCCGGCGCCTGTTACCGCGAGCGACCGCCCCCAGCGTGCGCGGGGCCCCGTGTTCCGTACACAGGGCCGCCATGCACGGGTCCTCATCGAATCCTTATACTGGGCGTGGCTCGAAAACCGAAAACCTGGGATCAGGAGGTTGTATGAAGCGCCGTGAGTTCCTCAAGAAAGCTGGCGTGGTTGCCGCCGGGGCGAGTCTGTCGCCCCTGATGTTCGCGGACGCCCAGAGGGCCAAGATGCAGTGGAGCATGGTGACGTCGTGGCCGCGCTCGCTCGACTTCCTCTTCGGCGGTGCACAGAACATCGCCGATCGGGTCAAGGCCATGACGAATGGTGACGTCACCATCCAGGTGTACGAGGCGGGTGCGCAGGTCGGAGGCCTGGAGGTCTTCGACGCCGTATCCAGCGGCGCCTTCGAGATGGGCCATTCGGCCTCGTACTACTACGTGGGCAAGGACTTCGCCCACGCCTTCTTCACCACCGTGCCCTTCGGGCTCACGCCCCGGCAGATCAACTCCTGGATCGAGTCCGGCGGCGGCCAGGCGCTCTGGGACGAGCTGAACGCGAAGAGCAACCTGAAGGCCCTGCTGGCCGGCAACACGGGGCAGCAGATGGGTGGCTGGTTCAACAAGGAGATCAACACACCCGCCGACCTGAAGGGGCTGTCGTTCCGTACGGCCGGACTCGGCGCCAAGGTCTACGCCGAGGCCGGTGCGAACGTGCAGACCCTCGCCGGCGGCGAGATCTTCCTGGCGTTGCAGCGCGGCGTGCTCGACGCGGCCGAGTGGGTCGGTCCGCACGACGACGAGATCCTGGGTCTCAACAAGGCCGCCAAGTACTACTACGGTCCTGGTTGGCAGGAGCCGGGCGCGGCATTCTGCCTGTACATCAACCTGGACACCTGGAAGGGCATGCCGGACGACATCAAGGGCATCGTGCAGAACGCTGCCCAGGCCGTCAACGTGCAGATGTTGTCGGACTACACCGACGGCGACCCTGCGGCGTTCAAGCGGCTCGTGGCCGCCGGCGCCCAGCCCAAGGTGTTCCCTCCCGAGGTCCTCAAGACCTTCTACAACGGCTGGACCAAGGTGAATGGCGACCTGCGCGCCAGCAACCCGACCTACAAGAAGATCTCCGATTCGATGACGGCGTTCATGGATCAGGTGCGCGGCTTCGACAAGATCAACTCGTACGCCTTCCTGAACTTCGTGTTCCAGAACACCTGAGCAGCGCGAACGAGCCCGCGCTGAGATACGTTACGAACGAAGAGGGCGCGCCGCCGGGCAGGGGGCGCGCCCTCTTCGTGGGAGCATTGGTGGCACCAAGCGCCGGACCACGACCCGGACTGCGGCCCGGTCCGGGCGCGGTGCGGTCAGTGGCCGGCGGCCAGCGACGGCAACAGGTTGACGATGCCGGGTGCCACGGCGATGATCACCACCGCGATGGCCTGGATGGCCACGAAGGGGATGATGCCGCGGTAGATGTCCATCGTTCGCACCTCGGGCGGCGCCACCCCCTTCAGGTAGAACAGCGCGAAGCCGAAGGGCGGCGTCAGGAACGAGGCCTGCAGGTTCATGGCGATGAGCACGCCGAACCAGACCATGAGGTCGGGTCCGAACATCCGCAGGGCGATGGGAGCGATCAGCGGGACCACGATGAACGTGATCTCGATGAAGTCGATGAAGAACCCCAGCAGGAAGATCGCCAGCATCGTGAACAGGATGAAGCCGAACTTGCCCCAGGGCAGGTTCGAGAGCATGTTGTCGACGGCGATGTCACCGTGGAGAGCCCGGAACACCATCGAGAACGCGGTGGCCCCCACCAGGATGATGAACACCATGCTGGTGAGCTTCAGGGTCTGGTCCATCGTGCTGACGAGGTTCTTGAGGTTGAGCCGCCGGTTGATCAGGGCCAGCAGCATGGCGCCGACCGCGCCCATGGCGCCGGCCTCGGTGGGCGTGGCGATGCCGAAGAAGATGGTGCCAAGCACCAGCACGATCAGGAACAGCGGAGGGATGAGGTTCTTGACGACCCGCAGGGCCAGCTGGGCGCCGCCGATATTGCGGGCCTCGCGCGGCATGGCGGGCGCCTCGTGCGGCCGGAACAGAGCGACGACCGCCACCCACACCATGAACAAGCCCGCCAGGACGAAGCCGGGGATGAACGAGCCGAGGAAGAGGTCCCCGACGGACACGCCGATCTGGTCGCCGAGGATGACCAGCACGATGCTCGGCGGGATGATCTGGCCCAGTGTGCCCGACGCCGCCACGACGCCGGTGGCGAGCGGCTTGCTGTAGTTGTACTTGAGCATCACCGGAAGTGCCAGCACCCCCATGGTCACCACCGAGGCGCCCACCACCCCCGTGGACGCGGCCAGAAGCGCCCCCACGGCCACGACCGAGATCGCCAGCCCGCCGCGGAGGCTGCCGAAGAGGATGCCCATGGTCTCCAGCAGCTCCTCGGCGAGCCCCGACTTCTCGAGCATCACGCCCATGAACACGAAGAACGGCACGGCCACCAGCGTGTAGTTGTCCATGATGTTGCCGAAGATGCGCTGGGGGAGGATGTTGAGCCGGGCGATGCTGAAGATGGGGTGCCAGGGCAGGCTGAAGCCCAGGAACTTCTGCGTGAAGTCGCTGCCGATGAACGTGAACAGCACCGCCGTGCCGCCCAGGCTGAACGCTACCGGGTAGCCGATGAGAAGCAGCACCACGGCGGCGGCGAACATCCACAGGCCCAGCATCAGGCACGCACCGCGCTGTCGTCGTCCATGTCGAGCTCCTCCGTGGCGTACATGCTTCGCGAGCCCCTTCGGCCCGACAGGAAGGCGATGTTCTTGATGATCTCGCTGATGCCCTGCGCGATCAGCAGGGCGAAGGCGATGATGATCACCGTCTTGATGGGGTAGCGCGCCAGGCCGCCCGGATTGGGGCTCATCTCGTGCACGCGCCAGCTAGCCGCCACGTAGTGGTGACTGAAGTAGATGCCCATGAGGCTGAAGGGGATCAGAAAGAGTAGCGTCGCGACGATGTCGATCCAAGCCTTGACGCGGGTCGGGAGGTTGGTGAAGACGACGTCCACGCGCACGTGCCCGTCGTTACGGAAGACGTACGCCGCGCCGAGGAGGAACACGAGGTTGTAGCTGTAGGTCTGCAGCTCCAGATAGGTGTTGCCGCTGGCCTTCTCCGCCACCGCCTGCCCGAAGACGGCTGCCACGACGCTGAATCCGTAACGGGTCAGGACGTTGTAGACGCCGACCAGAACCATGAACAGGGTAAGCCACCACATCAGCTTGCCGATCACGGTCGTGAACGCGTCGATGCCTTGGGACACCGCCAGGAAGAACTTCAAGGTCGCGCTCCTTCGAGGATCCCCATTGTCGGGTGCTCGTCTGAACGCATGGTAATAGCAATCTCGGCGGAGCGTCAACGGAATCCGGCGTGTAGGACACAGCGAACCCTTCGCCCGGACACGTTGTAGTCCGCCTTCGAGCGCGAAGCCGGTGAGCGGGTCAGTGGCCGGCGCCCTGCAGGTAGCGCCGCACGTCCTGGTTGTGCGCCTGCAGGGTGGTGTTGGGCAGGAAGAGGATCTTGCCGCCCGCCTCGGCATGGAGGAAGTAGAGATAGCGATGTCCCTGGGCGTCGGTGCGCACCGGGTCGAGCACGGCCTTGAGGGCGGCGTCACCGGGGCTGTCGATGGGTCCCTTCGGCAGGCCCGCCCGGGTGTAGGTGTTCCAGGGGTTGTCCCGTTGCAGGTCGTCGGCCTTGAGCTGTGGAAGCGCCAGGCCCAGACCGTAGGCGACGGTCGGGTCGGATTGCAGCGGCATCCCGATGTCGAGCCGGTTCAGGAACACGCCCGCGATGATGGGCATCTCGCCCGCATTGGCCGCCTCGGCCTGGACCATGCTAGCCAGCGTGACCCAGGCATGGACCGTCATCCCTCTGGAGCGGAGCTGTTGCTCGGTGGAGGCGTCGAGCTCCTGACGGAAGCGGTCGAGCATGAGCTTGATCACCTGCTTGGGGCTGCTCCTGACGGGGATGTCGTAGACGGCGGGGAAGAGGTACCCTTCGAGGCCGTCCCCGGCAGGGACGAACGCAGGGCGCAGCTCGCCGGGGTGGTGGACCAGCGCCAGGAAGCCCGTCGCGGGACCGAGGCCCGCATCCTGCAGCGCCTTGGCGATGCGGGTGGCGCGCCAGCCCTCGGGGATGACCACGTGCACCGTTCGCGGCCTGCCCCCCTTCTTCAGGGCCGCCGCGATCTCGGCTGCGCTCATGGACGGGCTCAGGTCGTAGAGCCCTTCGCCGATGGTCCGATCGAGGCCGCGCGCCCGGAGGTAGAGATCGAAGATGCGGGCATTGCGTACCAGACCCTGCTGGGCCAACGCAGCCGCCACCTCGTGACCGCCCCAGCCCGGCCTCACGTCGAACGTCACCTTCGCGGGCGTGGCGCTGACCGGCGTGAGCTCGTAGGCGACGAAGAGTGCGGCCGCCGCCAGCAACAGGAGCGCTCCCAGTGCGGTCAGGACCCAGGGCCGGGCGCGGCGCCAGCGCGGCGCTCTCGGCCGGGCGCCGGCAGGAGCCGCCGGGACGTCCGGCCCGCGCCTATCCTGCCCGTCCGGCACGCGGTCAGCGCTCCTCGTTGCCGTCGTCGCGAGAGGGGTCGAGTTCGCGGTTCCGTGTCGCGCCCGGCGCGTCGGCACCGTCGACGCGTGCGAGGTAGCTTTCCAGGATCAGCACCGCCGACGCTTCGTCGACCGCGCCCTTGGGTCGCTGACGGCCGTGGGGCCGGGCCGATTCGCGCAGGCGCCGTTCCGATAGCGCGGTGGTGAAGCGCTCGTCCTCGAACACCACATCGAGCCCTGCTACGCGCAGGCGCTCCGCGAAGTCGCGGACCAGGCGGGTCTGTGCCGACTCCGCCCCGCGTGTGGGGCGGGGAAGCCCTACCACGATGGTCGCGGCCCCCTCGGCCTCGGCCAGGGTCCGCACTGCATCGACATCGGCGGCCCCGCCGCGCCGATCGATGGCGCCGCGGCCGAAGGCCAGCCTCGAGCCCCGTTCGCCCCGCGCCACGCCGATGCGCGCGCGTCCCACGTCCAGTCCCAGCACCACGGTCCTCACGCTACCCTCCGGTCGTGGGCATTGGGTGTGCGGTGCCCGGCAGGTCCCCGGCGAGCCAGCTCTCCAGGGTCCGTGCCACGGAGTCGGCCTCGTTGCTGCCGATCACCAGGTCCGCGACCTGGCGGGCGGCCAGGGAGGCATTCGCTACGGCTACGCCCAGTCCCGCCCAGGCCAGCATCTCGACGTCGTTGTGCTGGTCGCCGAAGGCGGCCACCTGGGCCGGATCGATCGCGAGCTCCGCACAGAGCTCCTGGAGCGCGCCCCGCTTGTCAGCCCGAGGATCGAGCAGCTCCAGCATGGTGGGCGAGCTCCAGGTCCTGTGCAGGGGCAGGCCGTCGAGGACCTCGCCCATCGTGGCGGCGTCGGCAGAGGCGTGCCGCGCGAAGAGCTTGACCGCTCCCCCGTCGAGGAACCGCTCGACCGCGCCGACCCCGGTGGGCTCCTCCGGCCCGAGGCGGGCCTCCGAGCCGCGCAGTCGGTAGAGGGCCTCGTCCAGGTACCAGCCATGGTCGGTCTCGAGACCCATCATCACGTCGGGGAAAGCGCTTCGCAGGCGTGCCAGGGCGAGACGCGCGACCTCCGCGTCGAGGTGGTGGCGCACCCGCACGACGTGGCGCTCGGGGTCGTAGAGCGCGGCCCCGTTGAAGCACACGAAGGGGTGCCGGAGCCCCAGCTCGGCGGCGTAGGCGACCGCGCTGCGGGGCGGCCGGCCGGTGCACACCACGACGTGGACGCCGCGCGCATCCAGCGCCCGCACGGCGGAGCGCGCCCGCGGCGTCAGCCTCTTGTCGTTCGTCAGGAGCGTACCGTCGAGGTCGAGTGCGACAAGGCGCGGCAGCGCGCCGGCGGCGAAGGGATCGCTCACGGGATCGCTCAGTGGCCGAGAACGTCGGGCACGGCTGCCAGAGCCCGGGGCAGGGCGGCCGGATCCTTGACCCCCGCCTGCGCCATGTCGGGTCGGCCGCCGCCGCCGCCACCTCCGGCACGCGCGACCTCGCGGATGAGGTTGCCCGCGTGAGCTCCGCGCTGACGCGCTTCGGGGCTCACCTTGGCGACCAGCATCGAGCCGCTCCCGACGACCACCAGATCCGCGCCGCTCTTGCCGAGGAGGGTATCGGCGGCGTTGCGCAGCGCTGCGGCGTCGAGGCCCTCCAGGACAGCCGTGGCATAGCGGAATCCGCCCGCCTCCCGGAGCTCCGAGGTGGCTGCCGCCCCCGTCGTCTGCGCGGCCGCCAGCCGGTCACGAAGCTGTGCGATGTCCCGCTGGGCCTGCTTGAGGTCGGTCTGGATCCGCAGCACGCGCTCCTCCAGCTCGGTTGCGTTGCCGCCCAGAGCGCCCGCGAGGCGCCGCTGAAGGCTGCGCTGCTCCTGTTGAACGCGGAGAGCGGCCATGCCCACGCTCGCCTCGATGCGCCGTACGCCCGCCGACACCGCTTCCTCCGACGTGATGAGGAGGCTGCCGATCTCGCCCGTGCGGTGCACGTGCGTGCCGCCGCATAGCTCGATCGAAACGGCCGCCTGACCCGCCTGGCCGGCGGGATGCTCGGCGCCCATGGTCACCATGCGCACGTCCTGACCGTACTTCTCGCCGAAGAGCATCATGGCGCCCGCTTTTCGTGCCTCGGCGATGGGCACGATGCGCCACCCCACGTCGAAATCGGCCTGGATCCAGCGATTCGCCAGCGTCTCGACCTGCTCGATCTCCGCACTGGAAAGGGCCTGGCCGTGCGAGAAGTCGAACCGCAGGCGATCGGGAGCCACGAGCGATCCGGCCTGGGCGACGTGCGTGCCGAGCACGCTGCGCAGTGCGGCGTGCAACAGGTGGGTGGCGCTGTGGTGCTTCTCGGTCTCCCGCCGCGCCGGGTCGACGCGGGCGTGGAGCCGCTGGCCGCTGCGGAGGCGGCCGCGCACCACGCGAACATGGTGCAGGATGAAGCCCTGGCTGCTCCGCGTGGCCGTCCGGACCACGGCCCCGCCGCCGTCCCACTCCAGCTTGCCGCTGTCACCGATCTGGCCCCCGCCCTCGGCGTAGAAGGGGGTCCGGTCGAGGATGACCAGCCCGGCCTCGCCCTCGGCCAGGCCCTCCACCTCCTCGTCGTCGGCCAGGACGGCCTGAACGGTAGCGTCGGCCGCCAGCTCGGCGTAGCCGAGGAACTCGGTCTCCGCGACGCGTTCGGTCAGGACGCCGAGCGCATCGCGGCTGGCGGCGAAGAGCTCGGACGCCTGCCGCCCCCCGCGCGAGACCTCACGGGCGCTCTCGCGCGCCGTCTCGTAGCCTTCCCGGTCGACCTCCACGCCTCGTTCCGCCGCCATCTCCTGGGTCAGGTCGAGCGGGAAGCCGTAGGTCTGCCACAGGTCGAAGGCGGTAGCGCCGTCCAAGGTGCGGCCCTCGAGCTCGTCGAGGAGCAGCGCGACTCGCTCCATGCCAGATTCCAGGGTCCTCAGGAACTGCTCCTCCTCGGTCTTGAGGATCCCTTCGACGCGCTCTCGCCCGTCGACGAGCTCGGGGTAGGGCTCGCCCATCGCCTCCACGACCTGGCCCACGAGGCCGTGGAGGACCGGCTCGTGCAGGCCCAGCAGCCAGGCATGGCGCGAGGCGCGCCGCAGCAGCATCTTGACCACGTAGCCGGGCCCGTCGTTGGCGGGGAGCACTCCGTCGGAGATGGCGAACACGACCGCACGAAGGTGGTCGGCGATGACGCGGTGGGAGACGGACTCGACGCCGGCGTAGCGAACGCCGGACAGCTCCGCGACGCGACGGATGGTGGGCTGGAACAGCTCCGTGGCGTAGGCGTCCTCGACGCCCGTCATGACGGCGGCCAGGCGCTCGAAGCCGAGGCCGGTGTCGATGTTCTTCTGGGGGAGAGGTTCCAATTTCCCGCCGTCCCGGCGATCGAACTGCGTGAACACCAGGTTCCAGACCTCGATGAAGCGGTCGCCGGAGCCCGTGTTGGGGCCGTCCTCATCGTCCGAGCCGAACTCCGGGCCGCGGTCGTAGAAGACCTCCGAGCAGGGCCCGCAGGGTCCGTTGGGGCCTTCGCTGACGGCATTGGCGGGCCAGAAGTTCTCGTCCTCTCCCCAGCGCGAGATGCGCTCGGAGGGCACGCCGACGTGTCGGGTCCAGACCTCGTAGGCCTCGTCGTCGTCGTCGTAGATCGTGACGTAGAGGCGCTCGGGCTCGAGCCCGAGCCACTCCGCCCCGGTCATGAACTCCCACGCCCAGCTCGCCGCGTCCTTCTTGAAGTAGTCGCCGAAGGAGAAGTTGCCCATCATCTCGAAGAAGGAGTGGTGGCGCAGCGTGCGCCCCACGTTCTCGATGTCGTTGATGCGCAGGCACTTCTGCGCCGTCGTCACGCGGTGGTGCACCCCTTCGACGCCGGCGAACTTGGGTGTGGCCCCCAGGAAGTAGGGCTTGAACTGCACCATGCCGGCGCTCGTGAACATGAGCGTGGGGTCGTCGCTCTTCAGTGACGCCGACGGGTACGCGAGATGGCCCTTGCCCTCGAAGAAGCGCAGGTACTTCGCCCGCAGCTCGTTGATCTGTTGGATGCCGTCTGCCACGTTGGTGCCTCCCGCTCGCACTGAGGGAGCATTATACCCGGCCAGCAAGCGTCCCCCGGGTCGGCGCAGGCACGGCGGGCGGGACCGGCGGTGCGTCCCGGGAGCGTAGGATGGAGGGCATGCTTCGCGGCCTCGTCGACACGCCGGAGCGGCGGGTGCTGTTCGCGTCCGGAACGCTCGTGTTCCTCGCGATCGGGGCGATGCAGGCGATGTATGGGCCCGCATTCCCGGCCTTCCTGTCCCGGTACCACCTCGGCGTGGGTCAGGTCGGTGCCGTGGTGAGCGCCCACTTCCTGGGCTCGTTCGTGACCATAGCCGCGAGCGGCGTGCTGCTCGTGCGTTTCGGCTACCGCCGGCTGCTGCTGGCGGGAGCGACCGGGATGACGCTCGGGGCCGTCGGCGTCGCCCTCAGCCCGACGTGGGGCCTGACGCTTGCGGCTGCCCTGGGGGGTGGGCTCGGCTTCGGCCTGGTCGACGTTGCCACCAACCTGCTGTTCGCGCGCTGGTACGGCGCTCGCGCGACGGGGGCGCTCAACCTGCTCAACGCCGCATTCGGCCTGGGCGCCGTGCTCGGCCCCGTAGCGATCGGCCTGCTCGCACCGCACGTGGCTCCGGCCTTCCTCTCGGTCGCCGTGCTGAGCGTGGTGGCCGCGGCCTTCGTCGCCCGGGCGCCGATGCCGGCGCCGCTGGCGGTACCGTCCGGGGCGTTTAGGGTGCCCCGGGCTCCGCTGCTCGGTTTCATGGTGCTCTACTTCGTCTACGTCTCCTCGGAGGTGGGCGTGGCGAGCTGGGAGCCGACCTACCTGGCCCCCATCTTCGGCGACGCCCACGCCGCGTTCTTCACCGGTCTGTACTGGGGTTCGTTGACGTTCGGACGGTTCGTGGCCGCCCTCCTGGGCGAGCGCTTCCGTCCTGCAGACATCGTGCTGGCCGCGTCGGTGCTGGCGCTCGGCTCGGCCTGCCTGGCCAGCGCGACGACGGTAGCGCCGCTCGCCTACGCGTTGGTCGGTTTCGCCTTCGCCCCCATCTTTCCCACGGCCCTGGCATGGGTGCAGCAGGTCTTCCCCCAGCGCTCGGAGCAGGTCACGCCGGTGGTCATCGCCGTGGCCAGCCTCGGCCCCGTTCTCACGGCGCCCGCCATCGGCTGGGCGGTAGCCCGTCTGGGCACGATCCGGATCCCGCTGGTGCTCGCCTTGCTGGTGTTGACCCTGTGCGTCGTGATCGCCTTGCTGTGGCGCGCGATGCGCGGCGGAGGGATCGAAGACGGGGCGGGCGGCTCCTCGCGTGCGGGTGGCGAGGGGGCGGGCTAGGACGTTTCGGCACCTCGCGGGCGGCGCCCTGCCCGGTAGGCTGGGAGACGTGAGCCCCGGCGCGAGACGCGCGCCGACGACCGAGGAGGACCGCCATGGCCCAGGACCTGCTGCAGATCGTACTCGACGAGCTCAAGACCTCCTTCCACGCCCAGAAGACCCTCGGTGACGGCGCCCTGAAGCAGCTCGAGGATGCCGACGTAATCCTCAGGCCGGATCCTGGCAGCAACAACGTCGCGGTCCTCGCCAAGCACCTGCGCGGGAACATGCTGTCGCGCTGGACCGACTTCCTCACGAGCGACGGCGAGAAGCCCGAGCGCCGTCGCGACGACGAGTTCGAGGTCGACGCTGTGACGGCGGACGAGGTCCGACGCTGGTGGGAGGAGGGATGGGGCGTTGCCCTGGCCGAGATCGACCGACTCCGGGTGGACGACCTGGCCCGCGAGATTCGCATCCGCGGGGAGGCGCACAGCGTGCCGCGCGCGCTCCTGCGCCAACTCACCCATACGGCGCAGCACGTCGGCCAGATCGTGCTGCTGGCGAAGCACGCCCGTGGCGAGCGCTGGATCACCTTGTCGATCCCGAAGGGCGGGACGGCCACCTTCAACCGCGGCATGGGGTTCGACCCCGACAGCTCGCGCTAGCGCCGGCGGGCGCCCTCGCTCACGCCTCCTCGACGTGGAGGCGTTGGCGCAGCTCCGCCAGGAACGCGGTTTCGTTCCGCGAGAGGCGGCGTCCGAAGAGCCCGTTGCGCGAGGCGTCGGCGACCCGTTCGGCGAGCTCGAGCAGGAAGCGCTTGAACTCCTTGCCCTCGTCGTCGTCGTGCACGATGCCGCCGACCTCGTCGATGCGGGCCAGCAGCTTCTCACGGGTCACCTCGTCCAGGTCGACGGGGCGTTCCTCGGCGCGATTGAACAGGTCCTGGATCAGAGCGTTGTCTCGGTAGTGCCGCCGGGCGTCGTAGAGGTAGCGACCCGCCGCGAGGATCTCGCGGAAGTAGCTGATCGGGCCGGTTCGCTCGGCCGCCACCGCGGCGATCAGGACCTCGGCAGCGGCGTCCAGCAGGAGGGCACGTTGTTCGCCCGTGTAGTCACTCATCGCTTGGGCTCTCCTCGGGGCCCGGCCTTGCCCCCCTCGCTGGGGAGGGGACACCCAGCCTACCGTACGCGGCGCCGTCTCGCGGGGCAAGACCCTGTGGGTACGCGATTTCACGGGGTCGCGCCCCCGCTCTGGAGAGAATGGGGGATCGAAGCTGCCGGACTCCCGCGTGGGGCCGCCGACGAGGGCCCCGAAGCGCCCGGAACGAACCGGAACGGGGCGGGCGTGTGGCAGGCGTCGCGTTGGGGGACAGGACGATGACCCTGGACCTGCTGCTCCTAGCCCTGCCGCTGCTGACGGCTGTGGTCGCGTTCCCGTCGGTAGCGTGGGCCGTGGTGCGTCGGCGGGAGCGGGGGTGGCCCGCCTTCGTGCTGCTGGCCGTCGCCGTGGTGGTCTGGGCGCTCACGGTGCTGGTCTCCGGGACGGGCGTGGTCGGTACCCGCATGGAGCTGGCGTTGCGGGTGGCGCTGACGGCTGCGGCCCTGGCGCCCACCTTGGCGCTGGTGGCAGCGCTGGCGCTGGCGGGCCGGCGAACGGTGGTGGGCGGGGTCTTGCTGCTGCCGGCGCTCGGCGGTGCCGCCCTGGTCTGGAGCAAGGCCGCCACCCCCTGGCTCTGGAGGCAGCTCGTTCCGGTGGACATGGCCGGGATTCACGGCCTGACCCTGGTTCCGGGCCCGGCGTTCTGGGGCTGGTGGGTCGGCGGGGGCATCGCGATCGGGGTCGGCATCGTGCTCGCGCTGAGCGTGGGCGCTCCAGGCAAGCGGCCGACCGAGCGCGCCGGCACCGGCCTGCTCGCCCTCGCGCCGCTGCCCCCGGTGGCGCTGGCCGTGGCCGCGTTCCTTCCGTTCACAAGCGTGCCTTCGCTCGACCTCGCGCCGGTGGGCCTGGGCTTCAGCGGGTTGCTGCTTGCCTGGGGGCTTGAGCGACGTTGGGCCGTGCTCCGGGGACCGGTGGAATACCGCAACGTCTTTGCAGGCCTGGGGGACGGCCTGGTCATGGTCGACGAGCACGGCGTGGTGCTCGACGTGAACCCGGCGGCGGAGAGGGCCCTCGGGCTGGCGGCGGAGGCGGCGCTTGGCCGTCCTCTGGCGGCGATCCGCCGCGACTTCGCCGTGATGGGAAGGGAGTCCGTCGAGATCCCTCCGGAAGGCGATGGGCCCGTGTACGAGGCGCGCAACCACCTTCTGCCCGGGGGCGGCCGCCTGCTGATCATCCGCGACGTGACGTCCCGGCGCGCCGAGGCCAACGCGCTGGTTCGCCGGGCCGAGGTGCTGGCCGCCACCGAGGCCGCCAGCCGGGAGTTCCTCGAGGAGCCCGACTGGGCGACGGCGGTCGACGACATGTTGATGCGCCTCGGCCGGGCCATCGGGGCCGCCCGTGCCGCGCTGCTGGAGCTCGAAGGGGTACCCCCTGGAGGATCGGATCCGACGGTACGACGGGAGGTCGCGCCGCTCGCGCGTCGCTGGGAGAATCCGCAGGCGGCCCCGTGGCCGGAGGGCCGGCCGCCGTACGGATCGAAGCTCCTCGACTGGGCCTCGTCGCCGCCCGGCTTCGCCGGCCATGTGGACGAGGCGCCGGCGCACGATCGTGACGCCCTGCGCGCTCTCGGTGTCGGCTACGTGGTGCTGCTCCCGGTCTCCGGCGGAGACGGGGCGACGCGCGTGCTGGCCTTCGAGTGGACGGACCCCGCGCCGCGCTGGCTCCCGCTGGTCGTCGACACGCTGCGCGCTGCGCCGGCGACGTTGGAGGCGGCGGCACGGCGGCGTAGCGTGGAGCTGGCCAGCGAGCGGTCGCGCCGCTACCAGGCGTCGCTGCTCGAGGTGACGCGCGAGTTGCTCGCCCAGGAAGTGACGCCGGCGTTCTACCAGACGCTGCTCGATCGCGCGGTCGAGGTGATCCCGGGAGCCCAGGGGGGGTGCGTGCTGGTGCGTGGCGCGAACGGCCGCTTCGCGCTCACGGCCGGCTCCGGCCAGGAGGTGGCCGGGCTCGCCGGCGTGCGGTTCAGCGAAGAGGATCTCCAGCACGACGCTGGCGCCGGGTTCGGCCCTCGCCTGCTGAAGGGTGATGGCCTGGACCGCGGTGTGGAGGGGGCGCGGGGTCGCGCTGCACGGGAAGCGGGCATCGGCCCGGGGCCCGCCGTCTCGCTGGCCGTCCCGGTGGTGCTGCGGGGGCGGCTGGAGGCCTCGTTGCGGCTCGACAACCTGGAGGCCGAGGATGGCTTCCCGACCGAGGCCGTCGGCATGGCCGAGGCGTTCGGGCTTCAGGTCGCTGCGCTGTTGCAGCGCCTCCGGCTCGAGGAACGGCGCGACCTGGCCGCGCGCATGAACGCGCTCGTCGCCGACATCGAGCGGCTGCTCCTCGCCGGCGGCGAGCTGGACGACTTCTTCCCGCTGCTGGCTCGCCTGGTGCTCGAGGTCCCGGGCATGGGTTTCGAGCGCATGGCGGTGCTCCGGCAGGGGGATGACGGGGTCACGGTCGACGCGTACGATGCCGAGGGCGTGCACGACGAGGGCCTGGAGGCGGCGATGCACGAGGCGGGGTGGGCGGGGGGAGGTCGGGGCCCGCTGGCGGCGCTCGCGACCGACGCGCGGCCGCGCTTCGAGGAGGAGGCGGGAGCCGGCGAGCCCGCCGCAGCCTACGCGGCGCAGCCGCTGATGCTGCGCGGCCAACCCTGGGGCGCCATCGTGTTCTGCTCCTCCGGACCCCGCGCCTTCGACGGGCACGTGCGGGACACGCTCGCTCAACTGGCCGGGAGCATCGAGCTGGCGCTGGTCCGGCAAGAGGATGCCGCGCAGCGGGAGTGGCAGCTCGCCAAGCTCGAGGCGGTGGTGAGCACGAGCGAGGCGCTGCGCGGTGCCACGCGACGCCGCGACGTGCTGCTCGGTTCGCTCCGGGCGGTGCTCGCGATGACGCGGGCCGACGTGTGCGACCTCTTCCTCATCGATGCCGAGGAGGATGCGCTGCGGCTGGTCAGCAGCCAGGCGGTCCGCGGGCTCACGGCCCATCCGGCGGGTGGGCTGACGGTTTCGCGGGGTTCCGGCCTGGCGTGGCGCGTGGTGGAGGGAGGCCGTACGGTCGGCGCCCGCGACGCAGCCGGGCTTGGCGAGGTGGACGTCCCGACCGGCGCGGCGCGGCCGGTCGCGTACCTGGGAACACCCCTGCGCAACGGCGAGGGCGAGGTCGTGGGTGCGCTGAGCGCGCTCGTCCACGCGGGAGGGCGCACGTTCGAGCGTGAAGACGTCGGCCTCCTGGAGGCGATCGCGCTGGCGTGCGGAAATGCCCTCGACCGCCTGGCGCTGGTCGAGCAGAGCCGCTCCCAGGCGGCCGAGTATCGCTCGCTGTTCGAAGCCGCCCAGCGCCAGGCTGCGGAGCTCACACTGCTCGATTCCGTGCGGGGCGCCGTGGCCAGCGAGCTCGATCTCCAGGCGGTGTTCGCGAAGGCGGCGCAAGCGACCGTGGAGGTGCTGGGGTACCGGAGGGTCGGGGTGTTCGCCCGCGTCGGCGACGACCTCGTGCTGCGGCACCAGCTCGGTTACGACGACGAGGAGCGCGAGGCGCTCGCCGGAGGTGGGGTGGCCCGGGTGGCTCGGCGGGTGGCCGAGACCGGCGAGCCACTCCTGATCGGTGGAAGCGCCGACCACGAAGCGGGCGCCAGGCCTGGGGCGCGCTGGCAGGCGGCGGTACCGCTGGTGGCCGGCGAGGGGGTCGTGGGCGTGCTGGTCGCGGAGGGGCACGCCGTAGGCTCGGGTGAGGAGGATCTGCGCCTGCTGAAGGCGCTTGGCGAGCAGCTGGGTGTGGCCGCCGAACGCGGCCGGCTCTACGATGCGGTGCGGCACAACGAACAGCGCTTCCGGCTGCTGGCCGAGCACATGCAGGACCTCGTGTGCCTCCACGACCGCGACGGCCGCTACGAGTACGTGAGCCCCTCGTCGGCCACGGTGCTCGGATACGAACCCGAGGAGCTGGTGGGGCGTGACCCGTACCCGCTGATCCACGAAGAGGATCGTCAGCGCGTGCGCGAAAGCGGCTATCAGCGCCTGTTCGAAGGGCAAGAGTCGGTCCAGGTGGTCTACCGGATCCGGCACGGCGACGGCCGCTATCTGTGGCTCGAGACGGTCGCCCGGCCCGTGCGCGACGAGCACGGCCAGGTCGTCAATCTGGTCACCTCGTCACGCGATGTCACCGAGCGCAGGCGCATCGAGGAGCGGCTCGTGCAGGGCGCGCTGTTCGACGAGCTCACGGGGTTGCCGAACCGCGTGCTGTTGCTCGACCGGCTGCGCCAGGCCCTGTCTCGCGCGGCGCGCAACGAGGCCTGGCGCTTTGCGTTGCTGTTCCTGGACCTCGACCGGTTCAAGGTGGTCAACGACAGCCTGGGCCACAACGCAGGCGACGAGCTGTTGAAGTCGCTCGGCACGCGCCTGAAGGGCTGCGTGCGTGGCTCCGACACGGTGGCGCGCCTCGGCGGCGACGAGTTCTGTGTCCTGATCGAGGACGTCGACGGCCCCGACCACGCGACGACCACCGCTGCTCGCATCCAGAGCGCGTTGACCGAGCCGTTCTCCCTGCACGGCAACGACATCTTCACCAGCGCCTCGATCGGCATCGCGTTCTCCGGGCCGCACTATCGCGATCCCCAGGAGCTCCTACGCGACGCCGACATCGCCATGTACCGGGCCAAGGCGGCCGGCAAGGCGCGCTTCGCAGTGTTCGACGAGCGGATGCACGCCCGTGCCCTCGGACAGATGCAGCTCGAGACCAGCCTCCATCGCGCCCCGGAGCGCAACGAGTTCTTCCTCGAGTACCAACCCGTCTACCACCTGGAGCAGCGGCGGATGGTGGGAGTGGAGGCGTTGCTCCGGTGGCGCCACCCGGAACGCGGGCTCGTCCCGCCCTCGGAGTTCGTGCCGCTGGCAGAAGAGTCGGGACAGATCGTGTCGATCGACCGCTGGGTGTTGCGTCAGGCCACGCGGCAGCTGGCCGAGTGGGGTCGCATGCTGGGTGGCGCGGCGCCGCTGCCCGTGCTGAGCGTCAACGTATCGGCGCGGAACCTCGCGCTGCCGGAGATCGACGCCATCCTCCGCTCGACCTTGGAGGATGCGGGGCTGCTGCCCTCGCGCCTCAAGCTGGAGATCGGCGAGGGAGCGTTGATGAGCTACCCGGAAGCTGCGGTGGAGGCGCTGACCCGCCTGCACGAGCTGGGCGTGCTGGTCCAGGTGGACGACTTCGGCACCGGGTTCTCCTCGCTCAAGCACCTTCAGCGCCTGCCGATCGACTCGCTCAAGATCGACCGCTCGTTCGTGCAGGGCATCGATGCCGAGCCGGCCAACCGCGAGGTCGTCGGGACGATCGTTGGGCTTGCAAACAACCTCGGCATCGACGTGGTGGCCGAGGGCATCGAGCGCGATGAGGAGCTCGAGGCGCTGGTCTCGATGGGATGTGCCTTCGGCCAGGGATACCTCTTCGCGCCGCCGCTGGCGCCGGACGAGGTGGTGCGCCGGCTCCACGGGCAGCGCGCCCTGTAGGCGCTCCGGAACGCGTCCACGCGGGCACCCTTGCGAGTGACGCAGGCCTGTGCTACGGTGATCGCAACCGGTTGCGAAAGGAGCTGTCGCACCCCGCCGATGCCCGTCGTTCGGGCCTGGGTCGGGTGGTGCAGGCGCAGGGTCATACGTGAGGCGCAAGCTCACCTTGAAGGACCTCTCCGAGCAGCTGGGGCTCGCCCGCTCGACGGTGTCACGCGCACTGAGGGACGATCCCCAGATCGCCGTGGTGACCCGCGCACGCGTGCGCGAGCTGGCCGATGCGCTCGGCTACCACCCCAACGCCGCCGCCCGTGCGCTCACGCGGCGGACGCCCCACGCCGTGGGGCTGATGCTCCCGCGCAGCTCGCAGCTGGTGTTCGCCAATCCCTACTTCAGTGAGCTGCTGCTGGGTGTGACGAGCCGCGCCGAGGAGGCGGGGTTCCCGGTATTGCTGTCCACCGCACCGCACCCCGACTTCACGGTCTGGCTCCGGGAGGGCCGCGTCGACGGGCTGCTGGTGCTCGGCTCGAGCGTCACCGATGCCGACGTCGAGGGCCTCAACCGGCTGATCGCGGCGCGGTACCCGGTGGTGTCGATCCACTCCGGTCCCCGCGCGCTGCAGGCCGTCAACATCGGCAGCAACGAGCGTGCCGGCGTGTGGCAGGCGTTGGCCCATCTGCAGCAGCTGGGGCTGCGCCACGTCGCGTTCCTCAGCGGGCCGCGGGGGTCGCGGTACGCCGAGCGACGCATCCGCGCGTACCGATCGGGGGTGGAGACCTTCGGCCTGGCATCCGACCGGGCGCTGCTCGTCCCCACCGACGACACGCGCGAGGGTGGGGCGGAGGCGTGCGCCCGCCTGCTCGCAGCCGACACGGAGCTCGATGCCGTGCTGGCCGACAACGATCTGGTCGCGCTGGGAGCCCTGTCCACCCTGCGCGAGGCGGGCCGCCGCGTGCCCGGGGAGGTGTCGGTCGTGGGCTTCGACGACACCCCGCTGGCTGCGGTGGCCAGCCCGTCGCTGACCTCGGTCCGCCAACCTACGCGCCGCCTGGGCGAGATGGCGTTCGACGCGCTGCGCAGCTTGATGGGCGGCGGCTCGGCCCAGTCGGTCCGGCTCGCGACCCGACTCATCGTCCGCGAGAGCACGGGCCCGCCTTGTCATGTGGGAGGTGCTACCTGAACGAGGTCGAACCCACCATTCTCCGACCCGTCCGACCATGGAGGTCCTCATGAAACGATTCGCCCGCATATTGTTCGCCCTCTCGGTTGCCGCGCTCCTCGCGACCGGCGCCGCCCAAGTGAACCTCAAGGTGTTCATCGGCGGACAGCAGCGTCCCGACGTGATCGGTCCGATGCTCGACAAGTTCAACGCCGAGAACCCCGGCATCCACGCCAGCTACGAGGTGGGAGGGGCCACCAGCGACGTCCAGCAGCAGTATCTGAGCACCGTCCTCACCAGCAAGTCATCGGCCATCGACGTCATGCTGATCGACGTCGTGCGCCCGGCACAGTACGCGGCTTCCGGTTGGGCCGAGCCGCTCGACAGCTACTTCGCCAGCCCCGCCGCCGAGAAGACCTACCTGGCGTCGTTCCTCTCCGGGCCGGTCAACGCCGACACGGTGAACGGCAAGCTCTACGCCATCCCGGCCTTCACCGACGCCCAGTTCCTCTACTACCGCAAGGACCTGCTCGCCAAGTACGGCCTGCAACCGCCCAAGACCTGGGAGGAGCTGAAGAACGAGGCCCTCACCATCATGAAGGGCGAGAACAACCCCAAGCTCCAGGGCTTCAACTACCAGGGCGCGGCCATCGAGGGCACCAACTGCACGTTCCTCGAGGCGCTGTGGTCGGCGGGCGGCAACTGGCGTGACGCCAACGGCAACATCACCATCGACACCGCGGCCGGCAAGCAGGCGCTCAACTGGTACAACGAGACGCTCTCCTCGGGCATCACCATCCCCAGCATCGCCGAGGTCGCTACCGACACGTCCCGCAAGATGTTCCAATCAGGCGACGTCGTGTTCATGCTCAACTGGGGCTACGCCTGGGCGCACTTCCAGAACGACGCCGACAGCGCCGTCAAGGGCAAGGTCGGCGTGGCGCCCCTGCCCTCCTTCCCGGGCCACCCCTCCGCAACGTGCGTCGGTGGCTGGCAGTGGGCGATGAACCCCTACAGCGCGCACAAGCAGGACGCCTTCAAGCTGATGCAGTACCTGGCCAGCGAGGCGAGTCAGCGCACGCTGGCGGTGAAGGCCAGCAACATCCCCGCCCGCAAGGCGCTCTACCAGGATCCCGCGGTGCTCAAGGCAGCCCCGCAGTACGCCGACTTCTACAACGTCATCATCAACGCGCGGCCGCGGCCGGTGACGCCGCTCTACCCTGACGTCAGCGACCTCATCCGGACCACCATGAACGCCTTCTTCGCGCGTTCGTTGACCGTCGACCAGGCACTGCAGAAGATGCAGTCCGGCCTCCAGAACATCCTCTCGCAGTAGGGTCGGGCCCATCTCCGACTCCAGGCATGATCTCGAGGGTGGGGCGCACCGCGCCCCACCCGGTCCTGCACCGGAACTCCGCTGATGGCTCGTTCGATCCCCGTGACGCCGTACCGGAAGCCCGGCTTCTGGCGCAGGCTGAGGACCGGCAACCTGTCCGACGGACAGCTCGGCATCCTGCTGCTGCTACCAGCCCTGCTGACGCTGGCCGCCGTCATGCTCTATCCCATGCTGACGGTGGTGTGGCAGTCGCTGCACTTCAACCGCCTCAACCAGCCCTTCCGCGGCACGCCCTTCATCGGCCTGGAGAACTTCCAACGGATGCTCTGGGGCGAGGGTCTGACCTGGAACGCCTCGCACCTGCTCTGGTTGCGGCTCGTGGGCCTGGCGGCGCTGGCGCCGCTGGGCTGGGCCGTCAGGCGGCGCGTGCTCACACGCCTGACCGGGGCGATCGTCGGCATCTTGCTGGTGGTCGTCTTCGCGTACCTGCTGGGGCTGCATCCAGGGGCGAGCGGGCGTTGGACCGACGGCCGCTTCTGGAACTCCTTCTCCATCACCATGGTGATCATCGTTGTCAGCGTGATCGGATCGTTCGTGGTCGGCCTTCCGCTCGCGCTCCTGGCCAACGTCGAGTCGCGGCTGCGCTGGCTGGGTCGCGTCGCGCTGCTACTCCCGTGGGCCATGCCGCGGGTGTTCGCTGGCCTCACCTTCGCCTGGCTGTTCCAGAGCCAGTACGGCGTGATCAACGACGTGCTGCAGCGCGTCGGGCTGCACGGGCCGCTCTGGCTCGCCCGCGTCGGTCCGGCGATAGCGGCCGTGAACATCACCATCGTGTGGAAGACCTCCTCGTTCGTCGGGCTGATCCTGCTGGCGGGCCTGCAGTCGATCGACGCGAGCCTCTACGAGGCGGCTGTCGTGGACGGGGCCAACGCCTGGCAACGGTTCTGGAGGATCACGCTGCCGCTGCTTCGTCCGTCGATCGCGGTGGCGCTCATCTTCCGCACGCTCACGGCCATCCAGACCTTCGACATCCCCTTCGCCATGACGCGCGGAGGGCCCGGTCGTAGCCTCGAGACCCTGGGCGTCTACATCTACAACTCGACGCTCGCGCTCAACATCGGCTATGCGGCCGCCCTGTCGGTGGTGCTGTTCCTGATCAGCCTGGGGATCACGATCTTCTACCTGCGATGGATCTACACGGAATGATCCGGTCCAGGAGGCTACCGGCCGGTCGCCGGCTCGGGTACGTCGCCGTTCGGCTCGGCCTGGCGTTGATGATCCTCAACGGCCTGTTCCCGGCGATCTGGCTGCTGCTGACGTCGCTCAAGACCGAGAACGAGCTCACGCAGATCCCCATCACCTATCTTCCGCAGCACATCACCCTGCAGAACTACGTTCACGTCTTCACGCAGAACCCCTTCGGCCGGTTCCTCCTGAACTCCGCGGTGGTGTCCCTGGTGGCCACGCTCCTGTGCGTGCTGTTCGCCTCGCTGGCGGGCTATGCCCTGGCGCGCCTGCGACTGCGCGGTCGCCGGGCGCTGCTCACGGCCATCGTGATGACCAGCATGTTCCCGGCGCTGGTCATGCTGGTGCCGCTGTACCGCCTGTTCGTCGGTGTGGCGGTGCCCGGCCTGAGCCAGCTCTTCGCCTATCTGCACGCCATGGGATGGGGGTTCATGCCCAGCACCGTCATGACCCCCAACCTCCTGAACACCTACTGGGCGCTCATCATCCCCTACGTGGCGCTCAGCCTGCCGATCACGACCTTGATCCTGACGAGCTTCTTCCAGCTCATCCCCGAGGACCTCGAGGCCGCTGCTACCGTGGACGGCTCGACGCGGGTCGGTGCGTTGTTCAGGGTCGTGGCGCCGCTTTCGGCGCCGGGCATCGTGACGGCGGGCATCATCGCGTTCGTGAACTCGTGGAACGAGTTCCTCCTCGCCCTGACGTTCAACACCGCCACGACCATGCGGACCGTGCCCGTGGGGATCACCCTGTACCAGGGGGAGTTCGCCTTCCCGTGGGCGCTCATCTCCGCGGCGGTCACGCTCGGCATCGTCCCGCTCGTCCTACTGATCCTGTTCTTCCAGCAGCGCATCATCAGCGGGCTCACCGCCGGAGGCGTCAAGGGGTGAGCTACCCATGGAGGACCCAGCCATGATCCGTCCCCGCATCGGCTTCGTGTCCGTCACGCGTCCCGCCTTCAAGGGGGACAGCGCGGCGGCCGTGCACGCCAGCCTCGAGAAGCTCGGCGCACTCGCCGAGCGCTACGACTTCGAGCTGATGCCGGCGGCCCAGCCGGTCCGCGACAGCGACGAGGCGCGGCGCGAAGCCGCCGCGCTCGGCGAGGCAGGGCTCGACTACCTGCTGATCCAGCTGACCACCTTCGCGACCGGCGACGTGGTGGCCCCGCTGGTGGGCCCCGTGCGCAGGGTCGGCCTGTGGGGTCTCCCGGAGCGCGCCGGTGGCCTCGGAAGCCGGGGGCCGCTACCGCTCAACTCGCTGTGCGGGCTCACCATGAGCCTGTCGCTGCTCGACACGCCGCAGGTCCGCAAGGAGGAGCCGGTCAAGTGGTTCTACGGCGAGGCGGACGAGCCTGCGTTCGAGCGCCGGCTGGCCACGACCGTCGCGGCGCTCCGCGGGCTCGCCGCCGTGGAGTCCGCCCGCATCCTGGCGATCGGTGGCACGGCCCCGGGCTTCTTCGCGCTCGAGGAGATGCCGGCGCTTGCCGGCGTCCAGGTGGCTCGGCGGGAGCTGGACGAGCTGTTCCAGCGGGTGGCCGCGGTGCCGGGAGCGGAGGCCGAACGCCGCGCCCGTCTCTGGTCCGAGCGTGAGCACGCCGAGGTGTCCTTCGAACAGCTGGTACGCGGAGCCCGCATCGACGCGGCGTTGGAAGCCATGGCTGACGAGGCGGAGGCCACAGCGCTGGCCGTCCGCTGCTGGCCCGAGCTGCCGGAAACGTGCGGTTCGATGGCCTGCGCGGCCATGGGCGACTCCAGCGGTCGCGAGATCCCGGCCGCCTGCGAAGGCGACGTCATGGGAGCGCTGTCGATGCTCGCCCTGCAGGGCGTCAGCGGGGCGCCCGCCATCCTGATGGACCTCTCCGACGTCGACGAGCACGACGATACCCTCCAGGCCTGGCACTGCGGCAATGCGCCGCTGGGGTGGGCGGCGGCGGGACCCTCCGGCGCCCCCGACACCCGATTGACGGCCCACTTCAACCGGGACGGGACCGGCGTGGTCCGAGATATGCGGCTCAGGGCCGGCCCGGTGAGCGGCTTCCGGTTGCTCGCCTCGGGCCGGCGCGCGGTGGTCGTGGGGGGTGAGATCCGCCGGGAGGAGAAGGCCGGTTTCGACGGCGTGCGAGGTTGGATCGGAGACCTCCGATGGGGGGACACGCCGGTCGGCGTGCGGGCGTTCGTGGCCAACCTGCTCGACCGCCGGTTGCCTCACCATCTCGCCTTCGGTCGGGGCGACCGCGTCGATGCGCTCGTCGAGCTCTGCGCGTTCCTGGGAGCCGAGGTCGTGCCGGCGCTGCCCACCACGCCGCGGCTGCGCCCGTGAGCGCGCCCCGCGTGGTGTGCGTCGGTCTCTCGTGCCTCGACCACGTCTGGCGGGTGGAGCGCTTCCCGCCGCGGAGCTCGCGAACCGACGCCAGCGCCTACCACGTGCAGGGAGGCGGGCCGGCGGCCACTGCCGCCGTGGCTGCCGCCCACCTCGGTGCCCGCGCTGCGCTCGTGGCGCTGCACGGTGACGACCCGGCCGGCGCGGCGGCGCTGGAGGATCTCGAACGGCACGGCGTCGACGTATCCGGCGTGCACTGCGTGGCAGGCGCACGAAGCTTCGTGAGCGCGGTCCTGGTCGCGCCGGATGGCGAACGGTGGATCTTCCCCTACCGTGGCTCCGGCCTCGACGACGATCCCTCCCGGCTTCCACCGGGCCTGGTCGAACAGGCCGGCGCGGTGCTGGTCGACATGCGACACCCGCGGCTGTGTCGCGAGGCCGCCCGAGCCGCCCGTGCTGCGGGCGTGCCGGTGGTCGCCGACTACGGCAACCTGCGAGGATGGGAGGACGCGCACCTTGCCGACCATCTGCTGGCGTCGCGCGAGTGCGCCGAAGAGCTGCTCGGGCGCGACGACCCCGAGGCCGCGCTGGCGGCGCTGCGGCGTCGCCCCGACCAGGTGGTCGGCATCACGCTCGGAGCCGACGGCGTGCTCCTCCTCGAACGAGAGCGGCGCGTCGCGGTGCCGGCGCCGGTCGTCCGCGCGGTGGATACCACGGGAGCCGGCGACATCTTCCACGGGGCGTACGCTACGGCCGTGGCGCGGGGCCTCGGGAGTGAGGCGGCAGCGGCCTACGCGGCCAACGCCGCGGCGCTGGCGTGCCGTTCCTTCGGTGCGCGCGCCGGGCTGCCGAGCGATGCAGAGGTGCTCGCCTTCCAGAAAGGCGGCGTGCCCGGAACCGGCCCGGCGAAGGCGTGAGGACGGGAACGGCCCCGGGATCCGGAAAGGCAAGGTGGACTTCATGACGAGTTCGGTGGAGGCGGTCGCATGAGCGACGGCGTGAGCGCCGGCAAGCTACGCGGACTGATGACGCTCGCCGACGAGGATGGGATCTTCCGCATGGTGGCGGTCGATCAGCGCCCGCCGCTGTTCGCGGCGTTGGCGCGCCACGACGGACGCGACCCGCGCGAACTCGGGTTCGAGGAGGTGGCGCGGGCCAAGGCGTTGCTGACGCGCGTGCTCGCGCCCGAGGCCGGCGCCATCCTCATCGATCCGGTGTGGACGCACGCCACAGCCCTTCAGGCCGTGCCCGGCGCGACCGGCCTCATCAGCACGCTCGAGGACTACGGTTTCGAGGAGGTCGACGGCGAAAGGCGGTCCCGCCGCATCGACGGGTGGGACGTGCCCGCCGTGAAGCGCTCCGGAGCCTCGGGGGTGAAGCTGCTCGCCTGGTACCGTCCGGACACGTCGGAAGCGACGCGAGCCCACCAGGAGGCGCTGGTCGAAGCGGTCGGCGAGGCATGTCGCGAGAGCGATATCCCCTTCGTCCTGGAGCTGCTCCACTATCCGCTGCCCGGTGAGGACGCGGCCTCGCCGGCGTACCAGGAGGCTCGGCCGGAGCGCGTCGTCGAGTCGGTCCGGCGCTTCGCCGACCCGCGGTTCGGCGTCGACGTCTACAAGCTCGAGTTCCCGGTCGACCTGAAGTACTGCCGTGGTTACCACGGGGGCGCCTTCGATGGGCGCGAGCGGCCCCCCCTATTCACGCTGGACGACGTGCGCGACGCCCTCGAGCGATTGGACCGGGCCACACCCGCTCCGTGGGTGCTGCTCAGTGCCGGGGTGGGGCCGGCGGAGTTCGAGCTCGACCTGGAGCTGGCGTTCGAAGCGGGCGCGAGCGGGTTCCTGGCAGGTCGGGCCGTGTGGCTGCCGGCCTTCGACGCCTATCCGGACGTGGCCGAGGTCGAGCGGCGCCTGCGCTCGGCCGCCTTGCCCTACCTGCGGGCGATCTCGGCCCGGGCGGGAGCCGCCCTGCCGTGGACGGCGCACCGGCGCTTCGCCGGGGCGCCGCGGCTGGATCAGGGGGGCGAGGGCTGGCACGGACGGTACGGATCGTGACGGGAGCCGCGCAAACGGACGCGGACAGGATTGGCGTGGTGGTCGTCGGCGCCGGGGACATGGGCGAGCGGCACGCGCACGCGTGGCGCGCCGCAGGTGCCTCGGTGGTCGCGGTGGTCGATCCCGACCGAACGCGGGCCGAGCGCGTCGCTGCCCCCCTCGGCGCGCAGGCGCTGGACGAGCCGGACGCCGCGCTGGCCAGGTCGGACGTGGACGCGGTGTCGGTGTGCACGCCCACCTACCTCCACGCCGGCGTCACCGTGGTGGCGCTGCGCTCTGGCAAGCACGTGCTGTGCGAGAAACCTGTGGCGCTGCGCTTGCGTGAGGCGGACGCCATGCGGCAGGCGGCGGCGGAGAGCGGCAAGCTGCTCCGCATCGGCTTCATGCGTCGCTTCCAGCCCGCCAACCAGCAGCTCCTGACCTTCGGCGCCGAGCTCGGCACGCCCGTGCTGGCCCAGGCCACCCTCGCCGCGGGGATCCGGCCCAAGCGGTTGATGCACGACGCCACGGCCAACGGCGGGCCGATCATCGACATGTGCTGCCACATCTTCGACCAGTGGGAGGCCCTCTTCGGCGAGGCGCCCGCCGCCGTGCGGGCCTACGGCTACACCTTCGGCGACGGCAAGCCGGAGCTGGCCGGCATCCGCCACAAGGCGGTGGACAGCGCGCACATCACGCTGCGCTACCCCGGTGGGGGGGTGGGGCAGATCCAGGTGTCGTGGGGGCTGCCGGCGGGCATCCCGGCAGACGAGCAGCACAGCTACGTCGGACCCGACGGACGGATCACGATGGCGTGGCCCGACCGCGTGAGCTTGCACCGCTCGGAAGGCACGCTGCGCTGGGAGGCGGCGTCGATCGACCCCTGGCACGAGGAGATCGCGAGCTTCCACCGGGAGCTGCGGGGTCTCGAGCACCGGCCGCTGGCCACGCTGGACGATGGCGTGCGGGCGTTGCGCACCTCGCTTGCGATCCTGGCATCGATCGCCGACGACCGCGAGGTGGCACCGGCCGAGATCCACGGCGACCTCCCGCCGCTGGCTGACGAGGCGGCGTGAGCGGGGCCGGGGCCACGGCCGTGACACAGCCCGTCCGCGTCGGCATCGTGGGCGGCGGACGCTGGGCGGCCATGCACCGGGTGGCGCTCGACGCCGCCGGCGCTCGGCTGGCGGGCGTGCTGGTGCGCACCGGGGAGAGCGCCCGTCGCGTGGAGGACGTGTGGCACGTGCCGGTCGCGACCGATCTGCACGGCTTCCTGGCCTTCGACCTCGACGCTGTCGTCGTGGCCAGCCCCAACTACCTCCACGCCGCGCACGCGGTGGCCGCGCTGGAGGCCGGCAAGCACGTGCTGGTGGAGAAGCCGATGGCCACCACCGTGGAGGACTGCGACCGCATCCTCGATGCCGCGGAGCGTGCCCGTCGGGTGCTGGCGGTGGGACACGAGATGCGGGTGTTCCGCCTGTTCGAAGCGGTGCGCGAGGAGGCGTCCCGCTTGGGTCGGGGCGAGCACCTCGACCTGCGCCTGTTCCGGCGCCCCTACCGGTCGGGCGCGTCGGGTTGGAAGCAGGACCCGGCCAAGCTCGGCAGCAGCATCCTGGAAGAGCCCATCCACTACCTCGATCTGGCGCGCTGGCTCCTGGGAGAAGTCGTGGAGGTGCAGGCCTGGGCAACGAGCCGCGCGGGGCGGGAGGGGTTGTACGAGAACCTCGACGTCCGGCTCGCATTCGAAGGCGGGGCGCAGGCGATGGTGACGCGCAGCATCGCAGGTTTCGAGCACCACGTGCGGTGCGACCTGAACGCCGAACGCGGCTCGTTGCGGGCGCGCTGGGACGGACGGCAGGACACGGACGAGGATCCTGCGGTGCTCCTCGCCGTGCAGGACGAGGACGGCATGAGGACCGCCGCGGTTCCGCAGCGGACCGGACACGCCTTCGATCTGCCGCGGCAGACGGAAGCGTTCCTGAGGGCGGTGACCGAGGGTACGCCTGTCCCGGCCGACGGCCACGACGGCCGCGAGGCGGTGGCGTTGTGCCTGGCGGTGGAACGCTCGCTGAACGAGGGCTCGAGCGTGGTGAGCGTGGGGACATGAGATGAGGCTTGCGCCTTGAGGCTGGCCGAAGCGAGACGAGCCTGTGAGGTTGCTCGCGAACGTGATGGCCTCCCGGGACTGGCCGTGGCCGCAGCGCTGGGGAGTGCGGTAGTCTTCGCCGACGCCTGGGGAGAGCGCGGCCGTTGATCGCGGACGCGAGGGAAGGCCTCGCGTGCCGCTATCCGGGTGTCATCTCGGACCCGGTGCCCGCGACGGCCGCCATCCAGGCGGCGGCACCGGCGGCCAGCACGTAGACGCCGACCGCGGCAAGATGCACGCTCGGGAAGCCGACCCTCAGGGCGATCACGGTGGCGGCGGTGCTCCCCGCGACGGCAAAGACCCCGTTCACGGCCCATCCCAGGGCCACCTCTCCTGCTCCCGCGCGTCCCACGACGCGTAGCGCCAGCGGGAACGGCATGCCCATGGGCAGCGCGATGACGAGCAGCGTGAGCGCTGCCAGGACGGCCCGGCCTGCGGTCGGCCAGGCCAGCGTCGCGTTCGACCAGGCAGGGAAGGCCGCGCTCCACGCCACTCCCAGCGCTGCGACCGTGAGGGCGGCGACCAGCACGACACGAAGCTCTCGGCGATCGGCCGTGGCTGTGGGTTCCCGTCCCGCCGCGCGACCTGCCAGCCCCGCGCCCAGCCCCGCTCCCACCAACAGGGCCGCCAGGCCGACGGCCAGCGTCAGGGTCGGCTGCCCCAGGTACAGCCGGAGCCGTTGCAACGCACCGACCTCGAACAGCATGAAGCCCGCGCCGAGGCAGGCGAACAGGAGGGGCGCGATCCGGGCGGGTCCGCGTCGGCGACGCTGCCGCAGCACCAGAAGCGCGGCGCCGAGCGCCAGCAGGGCGGCGAGGCCCCAAAGCAACGACGCGAGCGGTCGTGGCAGGCCCGGCTCGAACTGGAAGAAGAAGGGACGCCGGTCGTACGTGGGCGCGATGTCCACCCCGCCGCTGGCGGCCTCGATCTTCGCCAGGTCGGTGCGACCGGCGCTGAGCGCGTCGAGCGGGGGGTTCTCGACGATGCCGGGAAGGTAGAGGATGTCGAGCCCCGCCGACCGGGCGAGGCGGCCGAAGGCCAGCGCCTCGTCGTGGCCGAGCGCGTGGTCGAAGACCATGAGCAGCGGGATCGGCCGGTTGCCCCGGGCGTCCAGCACGGCGAGCGTGTGGTGGAGGGCGTCGGCCTGGCTCATGCCGTCGGCCGACAGGGCGGCCACCGCCGTGGTGAGCGCGCGCGTGAGGGTGACCTCGTCGTAGAGCTTCAGGGCCAGCGCTCCGCCGGGCGCGAGGTGCGCCAGGTATTCCCGGAAGGCCTGGACGGTATAGACGGAGTTCTCGACCAGAGCGTAGGAGCGCGCCTCGGCGGCGTCGGTGACGACCTGCGACAGCAGGATCAGGCCGAAGCGACGGTGCTGACGCCGAAGATAGCTGCGACCCTCGTCGATATGCAGGTCAGTGCCGTCGTAGGCAGGCTTGCCCGAGATCAGCCCGTCCGCCGATGCCTGCTCCGCCAGGCGGACGCCGGCGCCGTTCAGCTCGACCGAGGTGATCGAAGGCACATCGAAGGCCTTCGCCAGCGCCACGTCGAGCCCGCCACCCGGACCGATGACGAAGACGCTGGACGGGTTCGTTACCGCGTAGGCGTAGGCGCCCACATCGTGCAGGTAGCTGCCGGGATCGGAGGTGTCCGGGACCAGCGACCCGGCACCGCCGTCGAGATAGAGGTAGAGGCTGCCGTTGGGGCGGCGGACCAGGTCGCTTCGCCCCAGCCCGTCCCAGGCGTGCGCTACCGGCACCGCCCCGCTGTCCAGCGCGCGCGTCAGCGGCTTCGGGGTGGAGAGCTCGGCCAGTGGCGGTTGCGGCCAGCCCGTCACCGCCTGGCCCGCCAGCAGCGCAGCGCAGGCGAGGGCCGCGACGCTCGCCGATCCGAGCACCGGCCGGGGGGCGAGCACCATCGCGGCGAGCGCCGCGACCAGCCCGGCAAGCAGCACGGAGCCGACCGCGCCGAGGCCGTCGAGCGCCACGACCGACGCCAGGGCGCCGATCCCGGCTCCGGCGAGGTCGTTGAGGTAGAGGCGCGGAGCTGCCCCGCTGCGCAAGGCGAAGAGCGTCGCCAGCGCGTGCCCAAGGAAGGCGAAGGGGAGCGCGCACAGCGCCAGCGCCACCCCCTGCAAGGGGGCGGTGGCGATCCTGAGGAGCAGCACCGTCACCAGCGGGGTCACGAGCCCTGCGCCCGCGGCCGCGAGCGTGGCGCCGGTGCGGGTGCGGGTCGCCGGGGCCAGCGTGGCGGCCGCTGCGCCCAGGCCCGAGCCCAACACGGCAACGGCCAGCAACACGTACACGAACGGGCTGAAGTACAGCAGCGACAGCACGCGCGTGAGGGCGATCTCGAGGAGCAAGCCGGATCCGGCCAGGAACGAGATCGCCAGGCGGAGGCGGGGCAAGGCGAGCTGGTGCGGGAGACGAGCCGTCTCCGCCGGAGCCTGGGGCGTGGTCAAGGCTCTTCCGGCCCCGACGTCACCGCGAGGAGCGCGGGTCGAGGACGTCGCGCAGGCCGTCGCCGAGAAGATTGAAGCCGAGCACCGAGACCATGATCGCCAGCCCCGGGAAGATCCCCATCCAGGGGGCCTCGTGCAGGAAGGAACGTCCTTCGGAGAGCATGCGTCCCCAGCTCGGCTCGGGCGGCTGGGTGCCGAGCCCGAAGAAGGAGAGGGCCGCCTCGGCCAGGATGGCGAAGGCCAGGCTCAGCGAGGTCTGCACGATGATGGGGCCGAGGGAGTTGGGCAGGACGTGCCGCAGCATGATGCGCCAGGAGCCCTGACCCATGGCACGAGCCGCGGTCACGAACTCGCGGCCGCGCACGCTGATGACGGCGCCGCGCGTCACGCGCGCGAAGATCGGGATGTAGACGATGGCGATCGCGACCATGGCATTGCCCACGCCGCGGCCGAGGATGGCCATGACCGTGATGGCGAGCAGCACAGCGGGGAAGGCGAACAGCACGTCCATGACGCGCATGACGATCTCGTCGATCCACCGTCCCAGGAAGCCTGCTATCAAGCCCAGCAGGACACCGACCGTACCGGAGATGCCGACCGCGATGAAGGCCACCTTGAAGGACACGGCCGCCCCGTAGAGCACGCGCGAGAACACGTCGCGGCCGAAGTCGTCGGTGCCGAACAAGTGGGCAAGCGAAGGCGGGGCGAAACGGGCGTTGAAGTTCATGGCGGTGGGGCTGTACGGTGCCAGCCAGCGTCCGAGGATCGCCACCAGCGCCAGGGCCAGCACGATGATGCTGCCGGTGATGACGAGAGGATGCCGCAAGGCGCGCCGCAGCATCGAGCGGCGCCCCGTCGCCTCCTCGGGCGCGGTCTCTCCAGCCTTGGCCGCCAGGGCGGTGTCGCTCAT